>NZ_JBGEWD010000005.1:0-217618 GCF_041205085.1 Clostridium moutaii | reverse complement strand
TTTAAAAGTTCAAAAAATGTGTCTACTTTATTGACATAGATCCAAACAGTGTATTTTAAAATAGAAGTTGAATATAAAAAGGCACCAAATTAATTTTGGCTCCTTTTTATAATGAATTGAATTTAAGATGTTTTTGGGATTCTAAATACAATACTTTTATAAATTTCTTAACATTTATGTGAATAGTAGTATTTGAAGGAATGTTATTTTGAAGCTCGAGCATTCTTTTTCTAACTTCAGTAAAATCAAAAAATTCTGCGGCATATTTTTCAAATTTAGGGTTGGAATAATCAGTGAGACCAAGAGAAGCTATGTAATTTAACGACTGCATAACGGTTCTTCTGATTCTTTGTTCAGAAGCTTTAACTTCTTTCCTTATATTCATCAAATCAGTCTTTTTACCCAGCTTTTCCTCTGCAATACGAGTAAATAATTCTTTAAGTGGAGGAAAATTTTTTTCTGTCTGGGCGTCACCTTCATGGGTATGTATATATTTTACAATGGAAAGTAAATCCTTACTGCCGCTTTCACCAATTATACCCAGATCACTTAAGATAAATTCGCTGTATTCTAAAATGTTTCTATTTATTATAGTTTCATTTTTTGAATTATCTACTTTTAAAAAATTTATAGTATCTTGAATATAATTTATGGATTTTTCAAGTTTTATGTGAGAAATAACCCTTTTTATAACCTCAATAACCTCGAGTTTATTTAAGGGTTTGGTAATATAATATTGAACTCCTAGTGAATAGGCCTTAACTATCATTTCTTTATTTTCTACTTGAGAAATCATTATTGATTTACCTTTAAAGGATGAATCCAGTTCACTTATAGTTTGAAGACCGTCTTTAATGGGCATTAAAAGATCAATTACAAGTATATCTACATTTTTAGTGCGTAAAAAATCACTACATATCAAAGAGCCATTTACTGCTTCACCTACTACGTCTCCCAAATTGTTATCTTCAATAATTTCCCACAGCATTGAACGAATAGCTTCATCATCGTCTACAATAAAAAAATTCATATGATCACCCCTTTTTTATTAAGCTTTCAACGGGAATTTCAATAGTGAAAATAGTTCCACTGCAATTAGGTGTATTGCTAAAAAAAATTTTGCCCCTTAAATTTGTGGCTACTTCTTTTACATAAGAAAGTCCTATACCTGTGGAAGGTTCTCCAAATTCATTGTATTTTGTCGTATAGCCTGGTTTGAAAATAAGTTCCCTCTTTTTTTGTGGTATTCCAGTGCCAGTATCCTCTATTTGAAATACAATTAAATTACATTTTTTATTTATGTAAATTTTTATAATACCGATTTTCTCTATGGATTCTACAGAATTTGATACTAAGTTGTTTATAAGTGACATTACAGTATAGCTGTGAAGTTCAGGTATACCTGGGGATATATCTATAAAAAATTTAATTTCTTTTCCAAGGGATATAGAATATTTTCTATTTGTTTCAACTAGTATATTGATAATTTCATTTACATTCATATAGTCTTTAGAGTTCTCAGATAAAATCATTTTAGAGAGACCTGCATATATCCTTTGGTTATCCTTTTTTATTTCATGTACCTGCCCTGCAATATCCAATAATTCTTGTGCTAGTTTTTTAGAGTCAAATTTAGAATAATCATAGTGATTATTTTGAAGTTCTTCATATAAATTATAACAATTTCTTGTGATATTTTCAGCATAGGTCAGTGATTTTTTTAATTGAACAGATTCAGCATATAAGTTTGAAATAAGTAAAAACATATACCTGTTTTTTTCCTCTTTTTGTTTGGCGAAAGTTCTAATCTCGTTTAATTTTATTATATTAAAAAATCCAAGTACAAAAAAGCTTCGTGTAATAGCAATAATGCAAATTAATCCTAGAGTATAAATTGAAATTGAATTTCCAAGTAATAAAAATCTTATTATCAGCTCCGTGGTGGAGGAAATTATATCTATAATAGTAGCTATTATGCCTATTAAAAGGGGTCTGTTATGAAAACTGTTTACTTTTGTAATGTATAATAAGAATGAAAATACTAGATAGTAGAAAAAAGCTGGGAAATTCAATAAAAATTCATTGGAAAACTTAAATCCACTTTGCAATATATAATCAAGTGCAATTCTAAAAGCAACAGTAGAAGTGCCAACAACAATTCCATATAAGATCAGAGGTATTTTTTTTACCCACAGCAGAAAAAATAAAAACATGGCAGAGCTGAAACTGACACGAAAAGTATTGTGAAATGGATAAAATTTTAACTCACTTATTATTGGTATTGAAATTACCATTAGTACTAAAATAAATAGATCATCTTTTAAATTTGAAGTATTTTTCAAGTAAATATTCACCTCTTTAATGCACTTCTTAAAACATAAAATATTATACCATAAAAGCATAATTATGTTTTTGAAAAACATGAAGTATAAAGAAACCATATATTCATTAATTATAAAATTAAAAAAATTTTTGTATATTGAGATATAATAATGTAGTTTTTTATATATCAGCATATAAGATATATTTGAAATGGGAAAATGTTTTCAAAGCTTTTATACATTTTTTATGTACATTGATTTTATTATAATAATCTGGGAGGGAATAAAATGAAAAAAAAGCTTAAAGGTGGACTGGCTACTCAAATTCTCATAGGGCTTGTACTTGGAGTTGTAGTAGGTGCTGTGTTTTACGGTAATCCAACTGTAAGTAAGATTTTGCAGCCCTTTGGAACTATTTTTATACGATTGATCAAGATGATAGTTATACCAATTGTAGTGTCCTGCCTTATAATAGGTGTTGCCGGAGTTGGAGATATGAAGAAAATAGGTATTCTGGCACTGAAGACAATAGTATATTTCGAAATAATGACTACTATTGCCCTTATTGTAGGAGTTATATTTGCAAATGTATTTCATCCAGGTACAGGTGTTGACATGAGTACACTTTCCAAGACTAGTATCAGCAGTTATGTAAACACTGCAAAGGAAGCCAGCAATAAAGGATTTATAGATACTGTAATCAATATAGTTCCAAGCAATATTGCAGAATCCTTAAGTAAGGGAGACATGCTTCCTATTATATTCTTTTCCGTTATGTTTGGACTTGGAATTGCAGCTGTTGGAGAGAAGGGGAAACCTTTATTGAAGTTATTTCAGGGTACAGCAGAAACAATGTTTTGGGTAACAAATACAATTATGAAAACTGCACCTATTGGAGTATTTGCACTTATTGGAGTAACTGTATGCAATTTTGGACTTAAATCTCTTGTTCCCCTGGGGAAATTAATGGTATTGGTTTATGCGGCTATGATTTTATTTATACTGGTATTTATGGGAATAGCAGCAAAGATTGTAGGTAATAGTGTATTTAAAATAATAAGAATATTAAAGGATGAGATTTTACTTGCCTTTAGTACAGCCAGTTCGGAAACAGTACTTCCAAGAATAATGGAAAAGATGGAAAAATACGGATGCCCGAACTCGATTGTATCTTTTGTAGTTCCTACAGGATATACTTTTAATCTGGATGGTTCAACTCTTTATGAATCCATTGCAGCCATATTTATTGCTCAATTATATGGAATACATCTTTCTATTGGAGCTCAAATAAGTTTAATAATAGTGCTTATGATAACTTCCAAAGGCATAGCAGGTGTTCCAGGAGCTTCTTTTGTAGTATTGCTTGCTACATTAGGTGCCGTAGGTCTTCCAATAGAAGGACTTGCTTTCATAGCTGGAATTGATCGTCTTTTAGATATGGCAAGGACGGTAGTAAATGTGGTGGGAAATTCTCTTGCCAGCATATTTGTTTCCAACTGGGAGCATAAATATGATAGAGAAAAAGGTGAAAAGTATTATGAGTACATTAAGAAAAACGGTGACACTATGAATATCAGTAGTAATATAACAGCTTAACAAATATAAAGATGAGAATTTAAGGTTATTAATTCTCATCTTTATATTTTTTTGTTATAAGTAAATATTAAAGTATAAGGAATATAAATCAGGTAAAGAATCATGCTGTGATACAATAGATACTGTAAGTTAAAAAATTAAAGAAAAACAATAAGCTTTTACTATTTGTTCATATAGCTTAAAGGGGAAGATAAAATGTGCTGTATTACTTTTTTAGATAGGAATATAAAAATTCATGTAAAAAAAGGTACAAAACTTGTAGATTGTATAAGAAAAGCGGGTTTTAATATAGAAACTCCTTGTGGTGGTTCGGGGAAATGTGGAAAGTGCAAAGTCAGGGTCTTTGGAGAACTAAGTCCTAAAACTACAGAAGAATGTAATCTGACAGAAGAAGAAAATATCAGGTTGTCCTGTATAGCCAAAGTACAGGGTGATGTAAGCATAGAGATTACTCAAAAAGAAAATGATTTAAAAACTATAAATAGGGGATATTGCAAAAACGTAGAAGTTAAAAGTGGTTTTGAAAAATTAGAATTATTTAAGGATAATTCTACAGGTTCTAATATAAATTACAAGGTGGGAAACTTAAATGTATTAAAAAAAATAGGGTTATTGGAAAAAGACAAATTAAAAAAAGTTCAGGGAGTTCTATTTGAAAAAACTCTCATAGATGTAGATGGGTATATAGAAAATATATTAGGAGTTGCAGTGGATATAGGAACAACTGGAATATCTTCCTATCTTGTAGACTTAAAAAATGGACAAGTGTTAAAAAGGGTTTCAGGTTTAAATCCTCAGACAAAATATGGTGGAGATGTAATTTCAAGGATAACTTATTCTATGGAAAATGAAGATGGAAGTGAAATTTTAAGTAGATGTATAAGAAAAAAAATAGATTGTATGATTGAAGAGCTAATACGGGAAAATTATCAAAGACAGGACATTTACAGAATTTCCATAGCAGCTAATACTACTATGCTTCATTTATTTCTGGGGGTAAAGGCAGACTCTATAGCTGTATTTCCCTATAGATCCATATTTTTAAATGAATTGAATTTAAGAGCAGAAGAACTTGGAATACATATAAATGGACAGGGTATAGTTACAATTCTACCCTCGGCTTCATCTTATATAGGAGCTGATATAATCTCGGGAATTGTAGCTGTAGATTTCCACAAAAGATCCCACCCTTCTTTATTTATAGACATAGGCACTAATGGAGAAATAGTTGCCATATGCAGTGGAAAAATGGTGGCTTGTTCTACTGCAGCGGGCCCAGCGCTTGAAGGAATGAATATTGACTGTGGAATGAGGGCGGAAGAAGGAGCAATAGATAGTTTTAAAATAGATGAAAATTATGAATTAAATTATACTACTATAGGAAGTAAAGGGACAGTTGGAATCTGTGGCAGTGCCTTATTGGACATTGGGGCAGCTTTCCTGGAAAGCAGTATAATAACTAAAACCGGTGGATTCAGTAAAGAGCTTCCAGATAAAATTAGCAATAGATTGGTGGGAAAAAATTTTTATATAACAGATAAGGTATTTATATCACAGAGGGATATAAGACAGATTCAATTAGCTAAGGGAGCTATATGTTCGGGTATGGAAATGCTTTTGAAAGAAATAGATATAGATATCAAAGATATAGAGGAAATAGTTATAGCAGGTGCTTTTGGATATCATATTAATGAAGAAAGTATAAAAAAAATAGGCCTTATTCCAAGAGGGTTTAATGGAAAAATAAATTTTGTGGGAAATTCTTCTGTAGAAGGGGCAAGAATGGCTATTGTAAATAAGGATAAACTCCAGGAAATGAGCAAAATAAGAAAAAGTATAAAGGTGATAGAGCTTTCTGCAAGAGATGATTTTCAAGAGTATTTTATAAAAGCACTGAATTTTTAAAAGAGGTGATTAAATGGAAAACACTCCTGATTTTAAATGCGTAATTGACAATGAGGATGAAATACCTGAGGAAGCGGTAAAAAATACAGGTATTAGCTTTCCGGAAGTACATTACAATGGAGAAGATATGTCCAGACTTGCAAGGGCCATAAGAATATATAACAAGGATACTATATCCATGGTACCATTTTGCATGACTGTAGAAGCAGAAGCTCTTGGAGCAGATATAAATATGGGGGATATGAAAAGAGGCCCAAGAGTTTCAAATTATATATTTAAAAATATAGAAGATTTTAAGAAAATAGAACATATAGACTTAAGTAAAAAGAGAATTAGTCAGGTATTAAAAGCTGTGAATATTTTGAGCAGCAGTGGAGAGCAAACTGCGCTGGCTGTCCAGGGCCCATTCACTATAATGAGTTCATTGATGGATCCAAGAACATTTTATAAAGCAGTTAGAAAAGATACAACTGTGGTAGATGATTTTATGGAAGTGATTATAGATAGTATAGTGACTTTTGTAGAAGCAGGAGTTAAAAATGGAGCAAGAATAATTTCTTTTGGAGATTCGGCAGGAACCTTGGATATATTAGGGCCTAGAATATATAAAAATTACAGCGGAAGATATAGTTATGAAGTTTTGAAAAAAATATATCCGAAATTACAAGATGCCATTGTACATTTTTGTGGAATAACTTCAAATTCTATGGACAGGGGAGGTTTCTTAACTTCTGAACCCATTGAAGTTAAGAGTGGAATTACCTATGGAGAAGCATTAAATGACATAATGAAAAATAGAAAAGATATTAAGATAGTAGGACATAATTGTTTGAGAAAAACTCCAACTAAGATGAAAACACCTATAGTTTGGAAAATAAATTTGTAATAAATTTTAAGGAGAGGATATAAATGGACATTAAAAAAGATTTAATCAAGAAACTGTCGGATTCCATAGTGGATATGGAAGAAGATAAAACAGTAGAGGCAGCTAACAAATGGGTGGAACAGGGATTAAAAGCCTACGATGCAATAGACAGGGGATTATCTGATGGAATGAATAGAGCAGGAGCTTTATACGAACAGGAGGAATATTATATACCTGAACTTTTAATGTGCTCAGATGCCATGTATGCAGGCCTTAATGTATTAAAACCACATCTTGATAAAATTGAATCAGATAATAAGCATAAAGTTATAATAGGCGTTGTAGAGGGAGATACACATGACATAGGAAAGAATTTGGTAAAGATAATGATGGAAACTGAAGGGTTTGAAGTTGTAGATTTGGGCAGAGACGTGCCCCCTAGGGATTTTGTAAATAAAGCAAAAGAAGTTGGAGCAGATATAATAGCATTATCTACTCTTATGACCACTACTATGGATGGTATGGCAGAAGTTGTAAAATTATTAAAAGAAGAGGGAATAAAAGATAAAGTGAAGGTAATGGTAGGCGGTGGACCTATTTCACAAAGTTTTGCAGATAAAATAGGAGCAGATATATATACTACAGATGCATCTAAAGCTGCTAAAACAGCAAAGAAACTAGTTGTGTCAAAATCTTCTGTGTTAGAAAGTGGTGTTACGAATGAAAGATAAAATGAATCCTATGGAAAGAGCAGTAGCTTTGGCAAAGGGAGAAGATGTGGACAGATTGCCCTGCAATCCAAATATAGCAAATGGAGTTGCACGTATATATGGCTGTAAAATATCTGATTTTAATAGAAGCGGAAAAGCCATAGCCGAAGCTCAGATAACTGCCTATAGAAGATTTGGCATGGATGGTGTCAGAGTATTTACTGATTTGTATGTTTGGGCTGAAGCTATGGGAGCAAAATTAGTGCTTCCTGAAGATAATACAGCAGACTTATTAAAACCCGCTTTAGAGGATATTAGGGATGTAGATAAGCTTAAAGTGGCAAATCCATACAAAGATGGCAGGCTGCCTGTTTTTATAGAAGCTATGAAATATTTAGTGGATGCAATTGGAAAAGAAGTGCCTTGTTCTGGAGGAATAGTAGGACCCTTTTCAAATGCTTTCTTTTTAATAGGAGTGGATAAGATGACAAGGCTTTTATTAAAAAACCCTGAAGCAGTTCACAAATTATGTAAAATATCTCTTGAAAATTGTATAGAATATACAAAAGTTATTATAGAAAATGGTCTTACACCAACTATATCGGAACCATTGGCTTCTTGTACTGTAATAAACCCCAAACATTTCAGAGAGTTTTGTGTTCCATACTTAAGGGAACTTGTTAGGTTTATAAAATCTAAAGGATCGGGATGTGTACTTCATATATGCGGAAACACAAAAAATATATGGAATGATGTTGGAGATATGGCAAGTGACGGAGTTACAGGTTTTAGCATGGATAATGTAGTAAGTCTTGCAGAATGCAGCAAGACTATTGGGGACAAGGTAAAAATACTTGGAAATGTAGATCCTTCCGGTATAATGTATGCAGGTACTAAAAATGATATAAGAAATGCAGTCATAAAAGCTGTGGAGGAGGGCTATAATACCCCTAAAGGTTATGTTGTCATGTCTGGATGCAGTCTTCCGGTAGAAACACCATTTGAAAATATACAGACTATGATGGATACTGTCAGGGAAATAGGTTATCCGGCAGATATGGATAGATTGGAAAAAATGAAGATAAAGTAGGTGGTTTACGTGCTGACTCCAAAAGAGAGGCTGAAATTGACTCTAAAAAAGTCTAAAGTTGACAGACCACCTTGTATATGTCCTGGTGGAATGATGAATATGGTAATAAGTGAAATTATGGATTTAACAGGATATAGTTGGCCGAAGGCACATATAAATGAAAAATTTATGGCAGGGCTTGCAGAGGGAATTTATAAATACGGGGGCTTTGAAAATGTTGGAGTGCCATTTTGTATGACTGTAGAGGCAGAAGCTATGGGATCAGAGATTTCTCTTGGCAGCAGGATAAATGAACCCAGGGTTACTAAATATCCAATAGATTCTGTTAACAACTGGATAAAGTTAAAAAATATTAATATTAATAGTGGGAGAGCTAAAGTGGTGTTGGAAGCCATAAAGATTTTAAAAGAAAAAAAATTACCTATACCTATTATGGCCAATTTAACAGGACCAATAAGTACTGCTTCATCTCTAATGGAACCAGAAATATTTTATAAGGATCTTATAAAGAAAAAAGATGAGGCGCATAAATTCATGGAATTTGTTACAGATAATCTTATAGAATTTGGAAAGGCTCAACTCATGGCGGGAGCTGATGTCCTCACTATATCAGATCCCAGTGGCACAGGAGAAATAATGGGGCCTAAAAATTTTAAAGCTTTTGCACTGCCCTATTTAAATAAAATTGTAGACTCCTTAAATAAATATACCGACTATGGTATTATAGTGCATATATGTGGAAGATTAAAGAGTATATATTCCGAATTAAATGAACTTCACAGCAATGCTATAAGTTTTGATTCTATTACCAGTGTAAAGCAAGTATGCAAAAATGTTAAAAATAAAGTCATAATGGGAAATGTAAGTACATTTTCCCTGGAAAGTGCCAAACCAGAAGATATTAGAAAGATGTGTTTTAACTGTATTCAATCAGGAGTGGATATACTATCACCTGCTTGTGGAATAGGTCCTAGAACTCCACTTATAAATATAAAGACTATGGTTAAGGCTGCAAGAGATTTTAAATGAGCTCTAGAGGTATTTTATAGTTCATTTAGGGGGAATTGATTTGAAAGATGAGTTTGTAGTTGGAGTTGACTTGGGTGGTACAAAAATTTGTGCTGCGGTGATAAATTCAAGGGGAAAAATAATATATGATCAAACTCTGCCCACTAAGGTGTGGATGGGAAAAACATTTATATTAAATACTATGATAACACTTATAGAAGAATTAATTCAAAAATGTAGATTGAATAATAAAAAAATAAAAGGAATTGGAGTTGGTTCTCCAGGACCTCTTGATATATCTAAAGGTGAGATAATCTGTGCTCCGAATCTGCCTTTTAAAAATTTCGATATTATAACTCCACTGAAAGATAAATTCAATATTCCTGTTTATCTGGATAATGATGCAAATGCTGCTGCATTGGGAGAGTATATGTTTGGAGCAGGTAGAGGTAGCAGGAACATGATATTTATAACGGTTTCCACAGGAATAGGAGGAGGGGCTGTCTTAAATGGAAACATATACAGGGGAAATACCCAAAATGCACTGGAGGTAGGACACATGACTTTGGAAAAAGATGGTCCACTATGCAATTGCGGCAATAGGGGTTGTGCAGAAGTTTTGGCATCAGGCACTGCTATTGCGAGAGAAGCAAAAAGGGCTGTAAATAGAGGAGAAGTTACATCTCTTTCCCAATATGAAAATGTAACTTCAAGAGAAGTTTTTAAAGAAGCAGAGCTAGGGGACGATACGGCTAAAAGAATATTGGATACAGCCTTAAATTATTTGGGTATATGTGTGGCCAATGTAATGAATTGTTTTGACCCAGACGTGGTAGTAATAGGTGGTGGTGTTTCGAAAGGAGGCAGCATAGTTATTGACAGGATAAGCGGTGTGGTAAAAAAAAGGTGTTTTAAAACAATAAGTGAAAATACTAAAATACTTCAGGCAGAATTAGGCACATATGCAGGGGTTATAGGAGCTGCTGCACTTGTAATTATGGGATTTAAGAAGAACTCCTAAAATTTATATGAATTTTGTTGTATTAAAAGGCATGTTTACAGGTGCAGAATCGCTTAGCATGCCCTTTAACAATTTCAAAAATAGTTGAAATAAATTTTCACTCAGGTGTTTTATTGCAGGTTTGAATTAGTTATTGTATTTGGAATGGAATTTTTAATTTGACCACCAGTTTCCCTTATAATTTCTTTTAGCTTCTGAGAATCAAATGAGTCAGAATTTATTATTACTTTGTAATTTGTATCCTCAATTTCTCTTAAATTTCCAAAACCACCTAGCATGGGGCTGCCTGAATCAAGCACCTTTTGAGATGAATTGCGTATGGATCCTTCGGAGTTTATAATGTTTGAAAAATTTATACCAGATCCTAAACCAGAATTTGAATTATATAAATCTATATAATTGTCATTTAAATCTACAGCCGTATTGTTAAAACCTGCATTTTTAAGTTTTTCCATTGCATTATTTGCATTTTTTATACCGTTGTAATAAATTTCAATTCGCATTTTAAAATCACTCCTCTTAAAAGTAGTATTTTAAGTTTAAATTTATTTTTTCCACTTATATGAAAATTATTCAATATTTTTATTTCGAGTATCCTATTTTTATGTGTTTACATATTTATATATTGAGGTGATTTTATTGAGGGCAGATGCTGTATTTGAAGGTGGAGGAATAAAAGGTATAGGCCTTATAGGAGCGGTATGTTATTTTGAAAAAATGGGATATAAATGGAATAGATTTGCAGGAACTTCTGCAGGAGCAATTATAGCTGCACTTCTAGCCGTGGGGTATAGAGGCGAAGAATTAAAAAACATAATGATGAATTTGGATGAAAAGACATTCTTTAAAAAAAATAATTTTTGGAAAATTTCTATGATTAAAAAAACAATTTCACTTTTCAAAGACAAGGGTATATATTCTTCTCAGGCCATAGAAAAATATGTGGAGGAACTTTTGCTAAAAAAGGGCAAGATAACTTTTGGAGACATAAGTATAGGTAATGAGTCACCCCTTAAAATAATAGCTTCGGATATAACAAAAAAATCCATGATTATACTGCCAGATGATTTAGCTAATTATGGAATAAATCCTATGAAATTCAAGATAGCTGAAGCAGTGAGAATGAGCATCAGTATTCCACTATATTTTAAACCAGTAGAGCTTTATTACGAAAACAAATGCAGCTATATAGTTGATGGAGGATTACTAAGTAATTTTCCAATATGGATATTTGACACAAAGGATATTCCGAACTGGCCTACTATAGGTTTTAAATTGACGGAAAAAGATATAAATCATAATGAATCTAAAAGAAGGGATTTCATTTCATATTTGTTTGATATAATGGGGACTATGCTTGATAAAAATGAAGAAGTTTATGTAAAAGACAAATATGCAGTGAGAACAGTATTTATACCTACCCTGGGTGTTAAGACTACAGAATTTAATATATCTAAAGATATGAGGGCAAAATTATTTGAATCAGGTTATAAAAGCGCCCAGCGATTTTTACATCTTTGGGATTTTAATAATTATATAAGAGAATATATGGTCAAAAAATAAATTGTTGAATTATATTATAATTGTGGTAATATTTATATGTAATGTGGTAATATTTATATGTATATAATACTAAAAGGTTACAGTAATAAGGGGAGATAAGTATGAATTTTTATATTTATAATACTATGAGTAGAAAAAAAGAAAAATTTATTCCTGTGCATAAAGGAAAAGTTGGAATTTATACTTGTGGTCCTACAGTTTATAATTATGCGCATATAGGAAATTTGAGAACTTATATATTTGAAGATTTGTTAAAAAAATCTCTTGAATATGATTCTTATAAAGTAAAGCATGTTATGAATGTAACAGATGTAGGTCATTTACAGTCAGATTCAGATACAGGAGAAGATAAAATGCAAATAGGAGCGGAACGTGAAAATAAAACTGTATGGCAGATTGCCAAATTTTACGAGGATGCTTTTTTTGAAGATTGTAATAAACTTAATATAAAAAGACCTAATGTGATTTGTAAAGCAACTGATCATATTCAAGACATGATAAATTTAATTAAGACATTAGAAGAAAAAGGATATACTTATATAGCTAATGGCAATGTTTACTATTCCATTGATAAGTTTAAAAATTATAATAAGCTTGCACATTTGAGCATGGAAGAGTTGGAAGCAGGAAGCAGAGTGGAAGTAGATGAGAATAAAAAAAATCCACTGGATTTTGTATTGTGGTTTACCAATTCAAAATTTAAAAATCAGATAATGCAGTGGGATTCACCCTGGGGAAGGGGATTTCCAGGATGGCACATAGAGTGCTCTGCTATGTCATTAAAATATTTAGGAGATACAATAGATATACATTGTGGTGGAGTGGATCATATTCCAGTACATCATACCAACGAAATAGCTCAATCAGAGGCAGCTGTGGGTCATACATGTGTAAATTACTGGATGCATGGAGAATTTTTGGTTATAAATGGAGGCAAAATGTCTAAATCAAGTGGAGGCTTCTTGACACTGTCAAAAATTCAAGAGCAGGGATTTTCTCCATTGGACTACAGGTATTTTTGTCTTCAATCAAGGTATAGAAAACAATTGATATTTAGCTACAGCGCCCTTAAACAGGCACAGTCTTCTTATAATAAATTAAAAGATAAAATAGCTTCTATAGTTTCAAGTGTAAAAGAAAATGAAAGGAAAGATGAAGAGTTAATAAATAAATATAAATCAAAGTTTAAAGAACAAATAGGTGATGACTTAAACATACCAAATGCATTTACGGTATTGTTTCAAGTTATAAAAAGTGATGAACTTACAAATAGGGAGAAAGAAATATTAATAGAGAGTTTTGACACTGTTTTTTCATTGGATTTATTAAAAGCTGATAATAATAAATTGGATAATATAGACGAAAATTTAGTAGATAAATTAATAGCTGAGAGAGAAGAAGCAAGAAATAACAAAGATTGGGTTAAAGCTGATGAAATTAGAGATAAGCTTAAAGACATGGGTATAGATATATTGGATTCAAAAAATGGGACTACATGGAAAACAAGAAAATAAATAATCATTTTATATAAGGTTACATTATTTTACTTTTTATTGAGCACAATATATGAGATTAGATTATTTGTAATTTTGCAAAAGGAGATGTTTTCATGGAAAACCCAAGAGAAATTTTAAAAGATTCCAGTGAGGGATTTGTTGAATTCAATAAAAGCAACGGAGAGCAAATGAAGGTCTTTTCTGATTTAATGGGAACTTTATTTAAGGACGGGACTTTAGATGTAAAGACAAAGGAACTTATAAGTGTAGCTATAGGAATATACAATAGATGCAAATATTGTATTGTAGGTCACTCATATAAAGCACTACGGTCAGGAGCTTCCCCTGAGGAAATAATGGAAGCTGCCATGGTGGCTGTAGCCTTTGGCGGAGGGCCTTCTATGGCTTATTCTGTTACACTTCTTAGAAAGTCCCTGGAGGAGTTTAAATCGGATTTTAATAAATAATCTCAAGACATATTAAAAACACTGTTCATGTAATTTATGTTACACTGCTGCAGTGTTTTTAAGGTACCAACTTTTATTCCAAAAATATTTAGAAAAATTAATGGTAAAATGTGATAATAAACTTTTCATATAAGTATAAATAGATATACTAATATAGAGGTCATGATATGAGATGGTTTATTAACATATATAAAGTCAGAAAAAGAACTATTTTACTTTTTCTTGCATCATTTTATATAATCATATTATTCTGTTTTGGAATTATTTATTGGGATGTTGCAAATGATTCCAATGGAGAGTTTTTTATATTTCAAAATGATATAAATATGAACACAAAAATAGAGATATTTAAAAAAAATTTAGATATTAAAGTATACAGTAATGAACTTAAAAATAGTATAAAAAGCTTGATATCTTCTGATGAATATAAAAGACCTGTTGCAAAATTAGAAGCCATAAATGACTCATTTACATCTATAAATGTATTTTCTTTTGAGAAAATTTTAGGAGAAGATTGGGCTAATTATTATTATCTATTGCTTAAAGATAATGGCATTACTCATATTAGCCTGGAAAATTTAGGACAAGATAAAATAAGTGGAAGATTTGACACTTATAAAATAAAAGTGTGCTTTTATAAAATGAATGAAGATGAAAAATTTAAAGATTTTAAAGGTTACACAAAAAATCAGCAGAATAACTTTAAAAAAATATACACCAAATATATATGGGTGGATCAGTATCCCGTATTGCATCGTGAGTTTTTTAAAAAACGGTATTTTTATTATCCCTTGAATTTTTATTTTTCAGAGCTTATGAAAAATTCCATATCTTTTTTAGATGACAGCCCTTTGGTGCTTAAGTCAATA
This sequence comes from Clostridium moutaii, assembly GCF_041205085.1. Lineage (NCBI taxonomy): Bacteria > Bacillati > Bacillota > Clostridia > Eubacteriales > Clostridiaceae > Clostridium > Clostridium moutaii. The sequence continues at coordinate 202,707 of NZ_JBGEWD010000005.1, read as the reverse complement.
GCAAGTGGGAATTTTAAATATCCCTTATGGAATTTTATGTATTTTAGTGCAGTAACTATGACTACTTTGGGATATGGAGATATTGTACCTAATTCCACCATAGTGCGTGTTTTAGTCATGATAGAAACAATATCTGGTGTAATGATTATAGGCGTTTTTGCTTCATGTTTATTCTGGAACAAGGGGTAGGATAAATTTGATTGTGCTTATACAGGGGGGGATGGTATGGAAAATAAAATTAATATTATAAGAAAAAGTGAATATAAGATGAGTGAATGGTCAGGGGGAACGACTACTGAACTCTTAATATATCCATATGAAACTAAATATATTGATAGAAATTTTAAATGGAGATTGAGTTCGGCAAAAGTGGAAGTTGAAGAATCTGAATTTACTTATTTATCTGGATTTTCAAGAATTATAATGATTTTAGAAGGAAATTTGACACTTAAACACCAGGATCATTATGAAAAAATCTTAACACCTTTTCAGCAAGATAGTTTTATGGGACATTGGCATACTAAAAGTTATGGAAAAGCAACAGATTTTAATTTAATGTTGTCTAAAGACTGTGAGGGTAAACTGGAACCATTGTCTTTAAAAAGGCAGGAGACATATAATATGGTGTTTGATGAATATGAAAGTTTTAAAAACAGTGATAAATTCAAAAAACTCACATATATATTTTATAATTTATCTGGAGATTTAAATATAAAAATAGGTGGCAAGAGTTTTGCACTTAGATCAAAGGAATTAATGGATGTAACTATGGTGACGAATGCAGGTAAACCCAATATTGAGTTTTATAATGGTTCAGAGAAAGAGACAAGGATCATAAAAGCAGTGATACTCTACTAATTTTAAATTCTAAAAGTAAAGAAGGCCTTTCTAGAATTGAGGAAAGACCTTTTCATATGTCTTTTAACTTGGTTTTAGCGTCTAAAAATTTTATATGTTAATATATCGATTTTAAAAATTTTAGACGTTTTAAAGATGTAACTAATTTATAATCGTATTAGCTTGATGAATTGATTTAGATTAGAATTTGAGGAGGAAAATAGAATGTCAAAATTGGTGGAGTGTGTTCCAAATTTTAGTGAAGGCAGAAATGTGAAAATAATTGAAAGTATTGTAGATGAGGTTAGAAAAGTGGAAGGAGTAAAGCTTTTGGATTATTCTTCCGATAAAGATCATAATAGATCCGTAGTAACTTTTATAGGATCTCCAGATAAAGTGGAAGAAGCTGCTTTTAAGCTTATAAAAAAGGCATCTCAACTTATAGATATGAGAAATCATAAAGGAGCACACCCAAGAATGGGCGCTACAGATGTAGTTCCATTTATACCTATTAAAGATGTTACAACTGAAGAATGTGTGGAGATTTCCAAAAAACTAGGTAAAAAAGTGGGAGAAGAATTGGAAATACCTGTTTATTTATATGAGGATGCAGCCAGCTGCGAGGAGAGAAAAAATTTGGCCCATATAAGAAAGGGCCAGTATGAGGGATTTTTTGAAAAAATAAAGCAACCTGAATGGAAGCCGGATTTTGGACCAGGCAATATGAATGTAAAAAGCGGAGCAACGGTTATAGGTGCCAGATTCCCGCTCATAGCATATAATGTAAACTTAGGTACTGATAATGTGGAAATTGCCAATGCCATAGCTCGAAAAATAAGATATATAGGTGGAGGATTGAGATATGTTAAGGCTGTAGGGGTAAAAGTAACCGAAAGAAATATAGTACAAGTATCTATGAATCTGGTAAATTATGAAAAAACCCCTATTTATACCGCTCAGGAAATGGTCAGAATAGAAGCTAAGAGATATGGTGTACCTGTAATAGGCAGTGAAGTTATAGGTTTGGTTCCGATGAAAGTCCTAATAGATTGCGCAGAGTACTATCTTCAAATAGAAAATTTTGATATGGGTCAGGTATTGGAATCCAGGTTAAGTGAATAAATTTTAAACTGTTAACTATGCTCAGGTGGTTCTTAGTTTCAAATGAGTTTTCTTATAAGAAAACTCATTTGAAACTTGGAAGAACGTATATTCAATGCTGAATTTTTTGATTTAATTTTACAAGTATATCAATCTCATAAGTATCCAGTGACTTTTTTAAATATTTAATGCCGCTGTTGCAATAGTGATTTACACTTTCGTGAAGATATTTTTTAAAAACATGATTTAATTTTTCATTTTCTTTCATCTTAGTGCTAATTGCAGCTTTAATGCTGTACACAAGACCTATTTCATGGGGACTTTTTAGCATTTCCGAATGTATATGGGCAGCTTTTAAATAGCTTAAAGCTGCGTTAAATTCCCCTTCATTAATTTTTAGTAAAGACATAAAGGCTTCTGCCACGGAACGTCCCCAGACTAAATCAAAATGGTTGTATATTTTAAGGGAGCTGCTAAAATATTCCTTTGCAAGAGTGTAATTTCCCATATCAAAAGCTGCTTCACCTGCATTTATACTAAATATTGCAATGGTTGAAACAATCTTTTTTTCTTGGCATATTTTAATTGCCTTATCATAATATTCAATGGCTTGGGAAAATTTCATGGAGTATCGTCTTATTTCACCTATATAATTATAAGCAGCTGCTATGTTCAAGGCATACTTATCTGATATTATGTCGTTTCTTTCAAGTATATTTATAGATTTGTTTAAAAGTCCTTCTGCCTCTCTATAATTTCCGCACATGTTGTTATAAAGAGCCTTCAGTCTAAATAATATGGCTTTTTCATCTTCATAGTCTTCAGATATTGCAATAGAAAGTCCAAGGTTTACATATGCAATCATATCTCCTACATTATAGGTCTGAATACAATAATAAATCATCTGTTTATAACCTTCAAGGGCATAATTTATGTTATTTATATCAATTGCCTTATCTATCATATATTTTATTATGGAAGTGCCTTCTTCATATTTTCCTATCCTTATTAAGTACCTTCCTTTCATATGAAGAAATATAATTTCTAAGGTTGTAATTTTCTTGAATTTACCCTGATCTTTAATTTTATTTAAAAGTTTTTCTATTTTACCTAAGCTATTTAAAGCCTTTTCGTCACTAAAATATAAATTGCTGTATTGAGTATTATCATAATAGAGCACGGGAAAAAGTTCATGGTTGAAACTAAGATATACATTTAAGCTTTTCATACTGTATTTAAGTTCTTTCACATAATTGCTGGCATTTGAAAAATGGTATATCAATTTATAATATGTATTTAAATCATCCTTATTTTTGTTAAGGTTTTCTTCAAAAAGATCACCTATTTTATTGTGTAATATTTTCTTCCTGGCCAGAGATTGATTCGAATATATAAACTCCCTTAATTTCTGATGAGTAAATTTTAAATTTATAGTGCCTTCATTTAAAGCTTCTGTAAGTATAAACTTATTCTCCAATTCCTCTAGCATGTCCATTATTTCTAATTCATCTTTATGCATAATTTTCACCAGTATATAAAGAGGTGCTTCATCAAAGAACATAGAACATATATTTAAAATTTTTCTTCCCTCTTCAGAGATATCCAGGTATCTGCTTTTTAATATATCCTGCATTTTAGAGGACATTAGGTTTATATTTCCATTGGACTTTATTATATTCATATATTCAGTTAGGAAAAATAGATTTCCCTCAGTTTCACTGTAGATTTTATTTATCATCTTTTTACCCAAATTGTAATTTGGAAGTGATTCTTTTATGAAACTTTCCGTTTCCTTATAATCAAATCTGTATAGCTCAATTATGTTGAGTTTATTATACATTTTCATGGATGTTATAAATTTATCCAGCTCCTCATTGTGTTCTTTTCTGCAGGTAGCAATTAGAATTATATTTTTGTTTTCACCTAAAAGTATACTGCTTAAAAGGGATAAACTCATGGAATCAATCCATTGAATATCTTCAAATATCAATAAAATTTTTTGATTAAATCCTACCTTTTTAAAAACATCTCCTATGGCATTTATAATCACTTCATATTTTAAATTATTATTATTTTCTATAAGTTTTAAATTGGCGGAATAAGTTTTATCAAATTGAGGAAAAAAACTGCCTATTATACTTTCACAAGCTTGAGGAAGAGGTATTTTTTCTGCTTCAATTATTTCGGATAATTTTGATATTATGTTGTTCCAAGGCTTTAATATATATTCTTTTTCAAATTGATAGCAACAAGTTTCAAAAATGTATACATTGCTCTCAGATATATTTTCCAGAAATTTTTCTTTTAGCTTTGTCTTTCCAATGCCGGCTTCACCTAATATAAGGATGGAATTTGTATATACATTGTTCATGAATTTTAAATAACTGTCCTTTAAAGATTTTAATTCTTTGTATCTTCCAAAGAAAAACTTTTGTGGTTTTAAATTGCTATTTATATGGCTCATCTTATTTAGTATTTCATTGAACAATTCTTTTGTTTCCTTTGAAGGTTCTACATTCAGCTCCTTGTTTAAAATTTCTGAAAGCTTGTGATATACTTCAATGGCCTTATTTAATTTGTTATTATTTATTAAACTGTGCATTAGTTCCCTGTGAGCTCCCTCATCAAATTCATCAATCTTTATTAACATCCGGGAGTAAGTTTCTATTTTAGCATAGTTTTTATTTTTGTTCTCAATAGAGATTTTTTCTTTTAATCTATTTATATATATTTGCTGAAGGTGATCTCTAAATTGTATTAACCAATCTTGAAAATTTTCTGCATTTTTTACATAGAATCCAGTTAAAAAGGCACCCTTATACAAGTCAATCTCATTTTCCGTTTTCAAGAAAGTAATTACATCAGACTGTATATTTATATCCGGATTTATCATAACAGTTGATTTTCTCGGTGATATCAACACTTCCAGATTAAATGTCTTTTTTATTTTATATATGGCGTTTCTCAAATTTTTTTTTGCCGTACTTTCTTCTTCCTCAGGCCACAATAATCCAGCTAATTTTTCTCTTGTACATTCTTTATTTATAAGTAAATAACAAAAAAGGGCCTGTGCTTTATTGTAGGGGAATAAAACCTTTTTGTCATCCATAGCTGCTTCAAAATTCCCAAACATTTTTACATCTATAAAGTTCACCATATCCCTTCTTTCAGATAATATTTTAATTATATTATAACATAGTATCTGAGTGAATTTAAAATAAAAAGGCTTAATATTTTGTCATGATGATATTCTAATATTAAGCGTCTGCAATATAGAAAAGATACGAAATCTTTAAAATTATTTTTCAGCTTGATTTGACATTTTAAAGACGCATAATTAGTAAAATGTATGTAAATGAAATTATTTTTTACTACTATTCAATTAATACAATGTTTAAATAATTGAATAGTAATTGGATATATACAATTTAATTTTACAGGGAGGAAATATTATGATTGATAACATGGATATTAACAAAGCTATGACTGTAAAGCTGGATGAGGAATTTCCTGAAATGCCTGAATTTGTAGAGGGTATAAGAAGGGCACCCGATAGGGGATTTAATTTGACAAAACCCCAGACGGAAATTGCTTTGAAAAATGCTTTAAGGTACATTCCACCTAAATATCATGAAAAGCTAATACCAGAATTTTTAGAAGAACTCACCACCAGGGGAAGAATTTATGGCTATAGATTTCGTCCTGAAGGAAGAATTTATGGAAAACCTATTGAAGAGTACAAGGGCAATTGTATAGAAGGTAAAGCTTTTCAGGTTATGATAGATAATAATCTGGATTTTGAAGTTGGGTTATATCCTTACGAGCTTGTTACCTACGGCGAAACAGGAAGTGTATGTCAAAACTGGATGCAGTACAGACTTATTAAGAAATATTTAGAGGTTATGACCCAGGATCAAACTTTGGTGGTGGAATCCGGGCACCCTCTTGGCCTGTTTAAATCAAAACCTGAGGCACCAAGAGTTATAATAACAAATGCTCTTATGGTAGGCATGTTCGATAATGAAAAGGATTGGGAAGTTGCGGAGGAAATGGGAGTTGCAAACTATGGACAGATGACTGCTGGAGGCTGGATGTATATAGGACCTCAGGGTATAGTACATGGCACTTTTAATACTCTGCTAAATGCAGGAAGACTAAAGCTTGGAATTCCCAATGATGGTGATTTAAGAGGTCATCTGTTTGTGACTTCAGGTCTTGGAGGAATGAGTGGTGCCCAGCCAAAAGCTATAGAAATAGCAAAGGGAGTTGGAATAATAGCGGAAGTGGATAAATCAAGAATAGACACAAGGCTTAAACAGGGGTGGGTTAAGAAATGCTCTTCTGATTTAGATGACATATTTAAGATAGCTCATGAATATTTAAGTAAAAAAGAAACCATATCCATCGCTTATCATGGAAATATAGTTGATTTATTAGAATATATAGTTAAAAATAATATAAAAATTGACTTACTTTCAGATCAAACCTCATGTCATGCAGTATATGAAGGTGGATATTGTCCTCAGGGAATTGATTTTGCAGAAAGGACAAGACTTCTTGCAGAGGATAGAGAAAAATTTAATAGATTAGTGAATAAGAGCTTAAGACGTCATTTTGGATTAATAAAATCTTTAGTGGATAATGGAACCTATTTTTTTGATTACGGCAATTCTTTTATGAAAGCAGTGTATGATGCAGGAGTTAAAGAAATATCTAAAAATGGAATAGATGAAAAGGATGGATTTATATTTCCATCTTATGTTGAGGATATAATGGGCCCTCAGCTGTTTGATTATGGTTATGGACCTTTTAGATGGGTTTGTTTAAGTGGAAAGAGAGAGGATTTAGTTAAAACAGACAGGGCCGCTATGGAGTGCATAAATCCAGATAGAAGATATCAGGACAGGGATAATTATAACTGGATAAAAGATGCGGAAAAAAATGAGATGGTAGTTGGTACTGAGGCCAGAATATTATATCAGGATGCCAAAGGGAGAATAGATATAGCACTTAAATTTAATGAAATGGTTAGAAAAGGTGAAATAGGACCTGTAATGATGGGAAGGGATCATCATGATGTAAGCGGTACGGATTCTCCTTTCAGAGAAACTTCAAATATTAAAGATGGAAGTAACGTAATGGCAGATATGGCCGTTCAATGTTATGCGGGAAATGCAGCAAGGGGAATGAGTCTTATAGCCCTTCACAATGGAGGCGGAGTTGGTGTAGGAAAAGCCATAAATGGAGGGTTCGGTCTTGTACTGGATGGAAGCTTCAGAGTAGATGAAACCATTAAATCAGCACTGAACTGGGATGTTATGAGCGGTGTTTCCAGACGTTCCTGGGCAAGAAACGAGCATGCTATTGAAACTGTAATAGAGTTTAACAAAAATAATGTGGGAACAGACCATGTAACTCTTCCATATTTGGTTGAAGAAGATTTAATTGAAAATTCAGTAGATAAGTATTTCGCTAAAAGCAAATAAATTATTATCACATATCAAATTAATTACTGAAAATTGTAGGAATACTGTTATGATAAAAGGCTGATATAAATTGTGTTGTCTTGTTGTAAAAAGACAATGACAATTTATATCATAAAAAACAATAATTTGAATAAAAGGGTGATTGTATTGAAAATTGAAACGCGAAGTATAGAGTGGGTACCTAAAGAAGAAAGACATGGTAAACCTAGTGATTTATTTTCTATTTGGTTTGGTGGAAACATGCATATTACTACACTTGTTACTGGTGGATTATGCGTAATTGTTGGTTTAAATCTATTTTGGAGCGTTGTTGCTATTTTACTTGGTAATTTAATTGGAGCCATTTTTATGGCACTGCACTCAGCTCAAGGCCCAATACTTGGAATACCTCAGATGATTCAAAGTCGTGCACAATTTGGTGTTATTGGTGCTATTGTTCCATTAATCATAGTAATTTTTATGTACTTGGGATTTTTTTCTACAACTAGTTTACTTGCTGCACAGACAATAAATGGTGCATTTTCAATTCATATAACTGCTGCTATATTAATAATGAATGCTATGGTGTTTATTATCACATTATATGGACATGATTTAATACAAAAAATGCAGAAAATTTTATCATGGATATTTCTAGCAGTATACATATTTGCTACATTTGTAGTATTTAATAGACCAGTACCAGCAGGATCATGGAGTGCAAGTAGTTTTAGTTTACCTATATTTTTACTTGCAGTATCAATTGTTGCTACCTGGCAAATAGCCTATGCACCTTATGTAGCCGATTATTCAAGGTATCTTCCAGAAGATACATCTGAAAAAGCAACTTTTTGGTATACTTATGCCGGATCAGTATTTGCCTCTGTATGGATGATGGTTTTGGGAGTATTGCTAGTAGCTGCAGTACCAAAATTTCTTGATGCGTCAGGGCCAAATTTGGCTAATTTATTTGGCGGATTTGCAATGATTATATACATTATAATTATTTTAGGTCAGATTTCAATAAATTGTTTTAATTTATATGGTGCATTTATGTCAACTACAACTACAGTTGAGCCATTTTTAAAAATGAGAGTTACGCCTAAAGTCCGTGCTATATTTATTGCTTCCATAGTCTGTGTTGCCTCAATAATAGAAATATTAGGGCAGGGAAGTTTTATCTCGTTATTTAAGAGTTTCATTCTATTTATTTGTTACTTCTTAATTCCTTGGACTGCAATTAATCTTATTGATTTTTATCTATTGCGATATGGTAAATACAGCGTAAAAGATATGTTTGATGTAAATGGTAAATATGGTAAGGTAAATTGGATAACTATGGTATCTTATGTAATTGCAGTTTTGGTTGAAATACCATTTGTTAATACAACATTTTACGTTGGACCAATTTGTAAAGCATTAGGTGGTGCTGACATTTCTTGGGTCTTGGGGCTTTTAATTCCGTGTGTACTTTATTATTTCCCAATGAAAAAGAAATTGCAGGAAACTGGTATTTATAAAGACAAAAGTATTAATTCATAAGTTCTTATTAGCATAATTTCAAGATAACATACAATAGTTTTTTATAGGCAGGTTTTTTTGTAGTATATGTACGGAAACCTAATATTTTGCTCAGAGGAGGAGATTGTCTGCCATGTTTTACTTTCCATTAAATCTTTGGAAGATTTAATGGAAAGCAAAATTTAAATTATTAACAAGAAATTTTATTTTGGGAGGTAATTATTATGATAATTAAAAATATAAGCTGCCTTGCCACTTGTGCAGGAAGCTGTCCAAAGATAAAAAACAACTTAAAAGATGCAGGTATAATTAATAATGCTTATATAATTATAAAAAATGATAAAATAGCAGAAGTCGGCAGTGGAGATGAATATAAAAAATATTTAGATAGTAATAGTAATATAGTTGTAATAGATGCTGAAGATAAAACAGTAACTCCTGGACTTGTAGACAGTCATACTCATGTAGTTTATGCAGGTTCAAGGGAAATGGAGTTACCTTTGAAGCTTAAAAACGTAAAATATATTGACATACTTAAAGCGGGGGGAGGGATATTGAGTACTGTAAATAGTGTTAGAAAAACCTCCTTGGGAAAAATTGAAGGTGAAACAAAAAAGAGACTGGATACAATGCTTTTACATGGAACCACTACTGTAGAGAGCAAATCAGGATATGGGTTGGATTTTGACAATGAGATAAAAATGCTTCAGATAAATAAAAATTTAGACAGAAAACATCCAATTAGTATAATTTCTACTTACTTAGGTGCTCATGCAATTCCAGAAGAATTTAAAAATAATAGGAATGGTTATATAGATTTTATGATAAATTCTGTGATTCCCTATGTAAAAGAACATAATTTAGCAGAATTTATCGACTGTTTTTGTGAAAAAGGTGTATACACGGCAGAAGAAGCAAGAAAAATTTTGGAAGCAGGGAAAAAGGTTGGACTTAAAGCTAAAATTCATGCAGATGAAGTTGAATCTGCATCAGCAGCAGAATTAGCTGGTGAAATAAAGGCAGTATCCGCAGAGCATTTGGTATCTGCTTCAGATGAAGGCATAAAATCGCTGGCTCAAAACAAAGTGGCTGCAGTACTTTTACCTACTACTTCCTTTTACTTGATGCTGAATAAGTTTGCAAGTGCAAGAAAAATGATAGAAGAAGGAGTTATAGTTGCACTGGCTACAGATTGTAATCCTGGAACTTCACCTACGGAGTCTCTTCAGACTGCTATGACTTTTGCCTGCTTTGGACTTAAAATGCTGCCTGAAGAAATAATAAATGCTATGACTATAAATGCAGCAGCTGCAATTTCCAGAGAAAAGGAGATAGGTAGTATTGAGGTAGGTAAAAAGGCCGACATAACCATATTTGATGCTAAAAATTTAAATTATCTGATTTATCATTTCGGTGTAAATGAAGTAGATATGGTGATTAAAAATGGAACAATTGTAGTAAAAGATGGAGAATTAATAAATACTGCTATAAAATAATATAGTTGAATTCAGGAGGGAAATATGTTACAAGATTTTAAATTAAAAGATTTTATAGATGAGCTAGGTTCAAAATCGCCGGCACCTGGAGGGGGAAGTATTGCAGCTCTTTCAGCATGTCTGGCCAGCGCATTGGTCAGTATGGTATTTAACTTGACCATAGGAAAGAAAGAGTATCTGGAATATGAAAAGCCGTTGAGGGAAACTATTGATATATCATTACAGGAAGCAGGTTTGTGGGGGAAAAAATTTTTGAGCCTCATGGAAAAAGATACTGAAGCTTTTTTATCATTGATGCAGGCCTATAAGATGCCTAAAAATACAGAGGAAGAGATAAAACTAAGAAAAGAAGCTATAAAGAGAGGCAATAATGAATCACTGGAAATTCCTTTTAAAGTAGCTGAAAGTGCATATAAATTGTATCCTTATATGGTTACAGCCGTAAAATATGGGAATAAAAATGCAATTTCAGATGCTGGAGTTGCAGTTTCTCTGGTGGAGGCTGCAATAGAAGGGGCTTTGCTTAACGTAAAAATAAATATTCAAGGTATTAAGGACAAAGTGTATAAGAAGAAGTTAAAAGATAAGTGTAATCATCTGCTAGAAAAAAGCAGGAATGAAAAACAGAAGATTATGGAAGATATAGAAGGTAAATTAGAATAATAATGAGTTTATAAATAATAAATAGAGCAAAGGGGAAATGGAGAATATGAAAATTATTAATTTAAATGGAAGAGATTTGACTTTAGAGGATATTTGCAATGTGGCATTTAATAATTATGAGGTATGTCTTACAGATGAGGCAAAAGAAAACGTAAATAAATCAAGAATAATAGTAGATGATATAGTTGATAAGGATAAAATAGTATATGGAATTACTACTGGGTTTGGAAAGTTTTCAAATGTGAATATAACAGGTGAGCAATGTAAAACACTTCAAAAAAATTTAATATTATCACATTCTTGTGGCACAGGTGAAAAATTCCCCAAAGAAATAGTACGAGTTATAATGCTGCTCAGAGCCAATGCGCTGTCAAAGGGTTATTCTGGTATAAGATTAAATACTTTGCAAACTCTTATAGATATGCTGAATAAGAAAGTACACCCTTTAATACCTGAAAAGGGATCTTTAGGAGCATCAGGAGATTTAGCACCATTATCCCATATGGTATTGCCTATGCTTGGGGAAGGAGAGGCTGAATTTAATGGTATAATTATGACTGGAAAGGAAGCCATGGAAAAAGCTGGTATACCTATAGTTGAACTTGTAGCAAAAGAAGGGTTGGCACTTATAAATGGAACTCAGGTAATGACTGCAGTAGGATCAATAGCACTATGTGAAGCCATAAAGCTTTTAAAGATCAGCGATATTGCAGCATCATTGACTATGGAAGCTTTAAGAGGTATAAAAGATGCCTTTGATCCAAGAGTTCAAGCTGTGAGACCTCATAGAGGACAGATTAATACAGCTAAAAACATACGTGATTTAACGGAAAATAGCACTTTTGTAACTAGACAGGGTGAATTGAGAACACAGGATGCCTATACATTAAGATGTGTACCGCAAGTTCATGGAGCCAGCAAGGATGCTATAAATTATATTAGGGAAAGGGTAGAAACTGAAATAAATTCTGTTACAGATAATCCTATAGTGTTTGAAAACGGAGATGTTATATCCGGTGGTAATTTTCATGGGCAGCCAATGGCTTTAAGTTTTGATTTTCTAGGAATTGCAGTGGCGGAACTTGCCAATATATCAGAGAGAAGACTTGAAAGACTTATAAATTATCAACTCAATGATTTACCACCTTTCCTGGTTAAAAAGGGTGGACTCAATTCAGGATTTATGATCACTCAATATGCTGCAGCTTCTTTAGTATCGGAAAACAAGATACTTGCCCATCCAGCTTCAGTAGATTCTATACCTTCTTCGGCAAATCAGGAAGATCATGTAAGTATGGGAACTATTGCGGCCAGAAAGAGTTTAAGTATTGTAAAAAACACCAGAAGAGTATTGGCAACAGAACTGATGGCCGCATGTCAAGCTATTGATTTTAGAGAAGGGCTTAAATTAGGTAAAGGCACTCATGAAGCATATAAAACTATAAGGGATAAGATAAGCTTTATTGAAGAAGATAAAATCATGTATAGAGAATTAGATAAATGTGAGGAGCTATTAAAAAGTGGTAAGATATTAATAGATGTGGAGAAAAAATCAAAATTAGAAATATAAAAAATGAGGGGGATTGTATGTGAATTTATTAAGGAAAAAAACTGTGGAGGATTTTAAAGCTTCTGTTAAAAAAAGCGGACTTAAAAAGAAGCTGAATTACTTTGATCTGGCAGCTTTAGGAATTGGATCCGTAGTGGGAACGGGTATTTTTGTATCTACAGGACAGGGAGCACAATTAGCAGGACCTGCTATTACCATTTCATTTGCTATAGCAGCTATTACAAGTGCACTTTGTGCACTTACCTATTCAGAACTTGCCACAATGTTTCCAGTTGCAGGGAGTACTTATTCATATTGCTACGTAGCTTTTGGTGAAATTATTGCATGGATTATCGGTTGGAATTTAATGCTTGAATATCTTGTTTCCGGAGCAGCAGTTGCTTCAGGATGGTCAGGAACTTTTGTTGGAGTTCTAAAAGCATATGGCATTAGTTTACCCTATCAACTTACCAATTCTCCTCTTGCAGGTGGTATAGTGGATTTGCCTTCCGTGTTGATTGTTGCTATTATAACCTGGGTGTTATATATGGGGGTTACTCAAAGCACTAAAGTAAATAATATTATAGTTGCTGTAAAGGTACTGGTAATATTTATATTCATATTTATTGGTGTAACTCATATAAACCCTGTAAATTATCATCCTTTTGCACCTTATGGATTTAAAGGTATAATGTCCGGAGCCGCAATTATATTTTTTGCCTTTATAGGTTTTGATTCAGTGTCTACTGCAGCAGAAGAAACAGCCAATCCTAAAAGGGATGTACCTATTGGTCTGGCGATTTGCCTTGGACTGGTTATAGTCTTATATATAGCTGTTTCAGCTATACTTACAGGAATGGTGCCATTTAAGTCCATTGATATAAATAATGCTTTACCTGGTGCATTGGCTAGAGTAGGTATTAATTGGGGTTCCGCATTAGTTGGAGTTGGAGCCGTTGTGGGTATGATTTCTACTATTCTTGTAATATTATATGGACAAATTAGAATATTTATGGTTATGGCAAGAGATGGATTGCTCCCGGAAGTATTTTCTAAGGTAAATGACAAACATAGAACTCCAGGTAGGTGTACCATAATAACTGGAATTATAACATGTATCATATGCGGATTTTTACCTTTAAATGTAATTATAGATTTATGTAATATCGGTACATTGTCGGCTTTCCTATTTGTATCTGTGGGAGTTATTGTACTTAGAAAAACCATGCCGGATATTGAGAGAAAGTTTAGATGTCCAGGAGTTCCGTTTACACCAATTTTGACAGTAATATTTTGCTTGTATCTTATGATAAGTCTTCCAGGTGTAACTTGGATCAGATTTGCCATATGGACTGGAGCAGGATTATTAGTATACTTTATGTATGGAATGAGGCACAGCATATTAAATGATGAAAAACATAATAGTGTTAAAAATAAAAGTTAGAAAGCAAATTATATTGAATCTCACTTTTTAGTATATGGAAATACAGGCTTTGCTTTAAAATAAAAGCCTGTATTTTTATTATATAAGTCTCTTTTATTTAGTTGATGGACCTGATTTTTTCTGATATAATAACCTGAAATTTGGAATTGGCATGTCTTTATTTCATTACATATACAGGCAAAATCAATATTGTCATAAAAATAGCCCAGGTATTATTCAAAAATCAGCATTTAGAAAGGAGGTTTGGGTATGACTATAGTTAATGCTAAGTTATTTGGAATACAAGAAATTTTAAAAGATCAGGATAAAATATATTTTCCTTATAAAAAGGCAGAAGCTTTGTTTTATTATATGTTGGTAAGAAAACAAGCTTTAAGAGAAATCGTTATAAATCTTTTATGGGGAGATATGGGCGAAGATATAGCAAAAAAAAATTTGAGAAATGCTGTTTATTCAATAAAAAAAATATTTAATGAAAATATCATCATATCTCCCAAACGATCCTTGCTTATGTTAAATCCTGATATTCAGTTTCAATGCGACATTTATAAATTTCTAAGTAAGGAGGATGCGTGTGGTTTAAAAGATGGATTCAGAAACAATATTAATGAACTGGAAATTTTTAAAATATATAGAGGAGATTTTTTAGAGGGATTTTATGTCAAAGATGCAGAGACTTTTGAAAAATGGATGATGCAGGTAAGACAGCAGTTTAGAGATAAATATATTAATAACCTTACTAAATGTGTTGAAAGATTTATGAAAGAAAAACGTATAAATAGTGCTAAAAGTTGCTGCAAAAAGCTGTTTTATGTTGATGATTTTAATGAACAGGCATACAGATTGCTTATGAGCATATATATAAAAGAAGGTGAATATGGAAAAGCTGTATACACATATAATATTTTAAGGCAAAAGTTAAAAGACGAGTTAGGGGTATCTCCTGATGAAGAAACAAAGTTATTATATGAAGAAATTATAGAGAAAAAAATCTATAATGAGGATAACAGTAATTGTGGAAATTTAGAATTTTTTTATGGTAGAGCAGAGGAAATAAATATCTTAATGAATAACTATAAAAATTTTATAGAAAAAAATGCAGCTGAATCCATACTAATAAAAGGAGAAGCGGGAATAGGAAAAACTAAGTTGGTTTGTGAATTCCTAAATAGAATACAATGCAAGGATTTATATTTAATTAGTACTAATTGTTATCAGGCGGAAGAGAATTACATTTTAAAGCCTTGGAATAGTATATTCCAGAGAATATTCAAAATTTTAACAATGGAAAATATAAAATTACCACAATATACATATAAAGTTATTGAAAGCATTTTTCCTGCGATTGATACAGAGAATACTCATCAACATATAGAATCACTGGAGAGGTGGGACATGATAAAATATCAGGCCATAGAGTCTGCAGCTATTGACATTATAAAATATGTATGTGGGAAAAAAAGAATGATATTGTTTATGGATGACATACAATGGATAGATGAGGTGAGTTTATCTCTTATAAAGAATATAATATTAAATTTAAAAAATAATAGATTCATGGTTATTTTTACTTGTAGAAGAGGTTATGATAAAAAAGTTGATAACTTTATTACATTTATGAGATTTAGGAATCTTATAAGGGAAATTGTAGTTAATCCTTTAAATGTTGAAGAAACTATGGATTTTATAAAAAGGTTATTACCTCAGTATAACTTTTCCAAAGAAGAGCTAGGTAATATTTATTTAAATACGGAGGGAAACATGTTTTTCCTGGTTGAATATTTAAATAATTTTAAAGATAAAAAACAACCATTTATAATTTCACCTAAAATGCAGGACATATTAAAAACTAGATTATATAATATTTCATATAATGCTAGAAGATTACTATCTATTATATCTATATTTTTTGATATGGCTAAAATTAAAGATATTCAAGAACTAGTACAAGGTAATCCGTTGGAATTAATGAGCAGCATTGATGAACTCCAAAAGAAAGCATTGATAAAGGAAATTTATTTAGATGACGAAATTGGCATTGCATTTAACCATATCAAAATGAGAGAATATGTTTATTCTCAACTTTCAAATTCTGAAAAATTTTTTTTGCATAAAAAAGTTGCAAATATTATTGAAAACAAACTGAGCAATGATGCTTATGATTTTTCACTATATTCTAAGTTGATCTATCATTATATGGGTTGCGGCAATAAATTAAAGGAGCTAGAATATAGAATTAAAAATTTAAATAGTTATCTAAGCAATAAGCATGAAATTTTTCCTATTTTATATAATAATTATAGTCAAGAGTATCTACTCACTGATAATCAGGTTAAGGATAAATTTAAGGATATATACTTAATTATTAAAGATTTGAGAAATATGAATGTAGACAAAGAAAAATTAAAAGATATTGAAATGGAATTTTTTTATATAGTGGGGCGTGATTATATCAGGAAAGGAGAATATCAGAAAGGATATAGTATTATTTATGAGCTTATAAGTTATGCCATAAATGGTGATAATTATAAATTGACTTTACAATGTTATAAACAATTAATTTATTATTCCATGAATATTTCTAATTTTTCACTTATGAAAAATTACATTGATAAAGCTATTGAAATTTCAATAAAGTATAATTATGAAGATGAAATTCCAGTAATATTGAGGTTAAAAGGTTATGAAAAGATAATGAACGGAAAACTTCATGAAGGTGAAAAGCTTTTAAAAGAAGCTATAGAATTATTTAATAATCTGAAAAACAGTGAAAAATATGTATTGAATATTGCAGCAGCATATGATTTTATAGGTGAAAGCAAGATGATTAAAGAACAATATGATGAAGCTCTCAAATGCTATGAATTGGCTATAAATATGTGTACAGAAAGAGATGTGAATTTAGGTATGCCGATATTCTACACTAATGCAGGTGAAGCTTTATATGAAATGGGAATGTATGAGAAAGCATATAACTATATTAAAAAGGCTTTGAGATTGTATGATGAATTAAATTTTGTATGGGGAAGAGCTAAAGCTAATAATTTGAATGATATGCTTTCTTGTAGAAATAATAATAGATAATGTTTAAAAATAGTTAAGATTATTTTTATTGTAAAGATAATCTTAACTATTTTTAGTTGTAAATCAAAAAAATAAGCTCTATTGACTTTTTTCAGACTATAAATTGGTAATATATAAACATATATTACTTTTCAGGAGTCGAGGTGAAAAAATGAAGGACGAAACAATTATATTAACTGGAAATAATTTAACTATTGAGCATATTGCTAAAATTGCTTGTGAAGGAACAAAAATTAAAATTTCAGAAGAAGCTTGGAAAAGAGTTGAGGACTCAAGAAAATTGGTTTTTGATCTGGCAGATAGTGATATACCTATTTATGGTTTTACTACAGGTGTAGGTTGGAATAAGGACAAAAGAGTTTTTAAAGAGTTTTTTAAGCAATACAATGAAAATTTAATTCACTGCCATACTCTTGGAGTTTTACCGGAGGCAAGTCAAAAGGAAGTCAGAGCAGTAATGCTGGCAAGATTAAATCCATTACTATTGGGAGCGACAGGTATTCAACCTGCAATAGTGAATATGTATCAGAATATGCTTAATTTTGGAGTACACCCGGTACTTCCAGAAAGAGGATCCGTCGGAGAAGGAGATATTACTTGTCTGTCTCATATTGGACTTGCAATGATTGGAGAGGGAGAGGTATATTACAATGGCAATAAAATGCCTGCATCAGAAGCTCTTAAAAAGGTCGGATTAAAGCCTGTAATTCTAGGGCCTAAAGATGGGCTTGCAATTGTCAGCTCAAATGCACTTTCAGCAGGACAAGGAGCACTTGTAGTAAAGGAAGTTAAGGATTTAATAAAAATTGCAGATGCAATTTATGCATTATCGCTAGAAGGACTTAATGGAAATACCTCACCCCTTGATGCTAAAGTTCATGAAATGAGAAGATTTCCGGGACAAATAATAAGTGCAAGAAATATGCGGGCATATCTGGAAGGAAGCTATTTATGGGACAAGGATAGGAAACCGAAGGCATTACAGGATCCATTAAGCTATAGGGGAGCAGCAAATATTCATGGTTCTTTAAGAGATGCATTGGAATATGTTGAAAAATATTTATTGTTACATATAAATACATCTGATGATAATCCATGTGTGATGGTAAAGGAAAGAAGAATTGAGTCATGTTCTAATTTTGAGGTTGCAACCTGGGTTACAGGCTTTGAAATGCTTGGTATCATGTTAAGTCACGTATCCAAGGTATCTTGTTACAGGACCATAAAACTTTCCACACCATATTTCACGAACCTTCCAAGATTTTTATCACCAGCTGATGATGTCATATGTTACGGAACTATACAGAAAGTATTTGTTTCTTTGGATTCGGAAATCAGACATCTTTCAAACAATGCTTCTTCTGATTATTTTTCTATGGCAGGAGATATAGAAGATCATGCATGTAACTCTGTTTACGTGGTACAAAAGACACGAAAGATTGTAGATGATTTAGTATATATTTTAGCCATAGAAGCGATGCATTCCTCCCAAGCAGTAGATCTTAGGAAAAATCCCAATTTAGGGAAGGGAAGCAAGGCAGTATATAAGGCAATTCGTTCTGAAATACCGTTTTATGATAGAGATAGAAATATTTCTGAGGATATACGTAAGGCATACAATATAATTAAATCAGGAAAAATGCTTAAAATGTTAATGGCTTCTATGATGGAGTAAGATTGATGAAGAGCTTTTATCTGCAATTTAATTGAAAATAAGGGGGTTTAATAAATGAATATAACTTTAACTGCTCTGGATAATGTTGTTATTGTAGCATTTATGATATTAGCCGTTTGGATTGGATATCATTTTTCAAAAGCTGCAAAAGATATGGAAACATTTTATCTTGGCAATCACTCACTACCATGGTCTCTTACAGTTGGGACATTGTTTTCCACTTGGTACGGTGGAGTTGGTACGGTAGGAACTATAGAATATGCTTCAGTGTATGGATTATCCTGCTGGCTCATATGGTCAGTAACCAGTCATATGGGAAGAATTCCATTGGCTGTATGGGTGGGACCTAAAATACATGTTAGAACTGCAATTACAGTTCCGGATTTGCTGCACAGCGTTTATGGCAAAGGTGTTGCCCTTTTAGGTGCATTTTTCATGTTTCTCTATTGCATTAGATTAGGTGAAGTAACAGCAGCAGGTTTTATAGGACAATCAGCTTGGGGAATAAAACCTGAATTGGCAGGTTTTTTAGCTGTTATGTTTGTTGTTCTTATTACAGTTTTAGGTGGACTTATGGGTGTTGCAGTCATGGATATGATTCATTTCTGGATTATGCTGGTGGTTATTTGCATGATAATGCCTATAAATTGGCATTCAATTGGTGGGTGGGCAGGCATTACTCATGGTCTTTCAAGTACTCCTAAGCTTATGGATCCATATGGCGGATTTACATTTATGAAAGGATTAATGTTGGTTTTATTGGCATTTGGTGTTTATGCGGATCCTGCATTTTATCAAAGATTTTCGGCTGCAAATTCTCCTAAGGCAGGTAGAAGAGCATTGCTTACCTGCTTAATAATATGGGTCGCATTTGATGTGGTATTAGTTATGACAGGACTTATTGTAAAAATTCTATATCCCAATATTCCACCGGCAGAGGGATATATTCAGCTTGTATTCCACACACTTCCTGTAGGACTTAGAGGACTCTTTATAGTAGCAATATTTGGTGCCATTATTTCGGCCCTTTGTGGATATTACCTTACAGGAGGAGCTACACTTGCCAACGACTTTTATGCAAGAATAAAAGGAAATGTTTCGCAGAAAAAAATCGTATTCTTAACAAGATGTGGTGTTATTGTTGTTGCTGGGTTGGGTTTATTAATAGCATTTAAATTTACAACAGCTCAGGATGCCATGATTTTTACAAGCTCAATTTGGATGTCTGCTGGATTTGTGCCTATAGTAGGAGCATTGTTATACAAGGGCAAAATAACAACATTAGGTGGATATATGGGCATGATTACTGGAATTATTGTTTTTATATTGGTAAAATTATTCCCTCCTGCAGGTATTTCAATGGAACCACTTGTTGCTGCATTACCTTTATCTGCTATTGCATGGTTTATTGGAAATAAGATAGGAAAAGAAAGAATTAGCGGTAAACTTACTGAAAATAATATGGTAGGGAGAGATTGAATAATGGGAGATAAGGATAAATTTATAAAAAAAATCAAAGCTGACAAAATAGAATGGAAAGGAATAGATGGTTTCCTTGTTTCATTATTTTTTATAATATCTATCATTGTTTGGATAGCAATTATAAAAAAAATAGATATTATAATTGGTTATATTATACCAATTTCACTGGCAGTAGTTGTTACTGCAATTTTTATAGCATATTTAAAGGAGATATATAAGTTTTCTAAAAATAATATAAAATAAGATTTTCATGGAGGAAACTGTATGGATATCAATGTGTTTAAAATTAAAGTAAAAAGAGAAGAAGCCATAAAAATAGCAAGAGGCTTGAGAAGCACTTTCATGGGATTATCAAATAGAAAAGTATCTAATGTTAGAATTCATTATGTTGAAGTTAAATTTATTACATGCAATCTAACTTATAAACCTAATTTTATAGAAAAGTATTTATTTAAAGATAATGAAACAAAGAAACAGAAAATTTTAATGATAGCAGATGGAACTACCTGTGAATCGGCAATTGTCAGCGGTAAACCTGATATAGTTCCTATTAAAAATGTTGAAGAGAATTATGTACAATTTTCTTCTTATTCTGATGAACTCATGATAAGTAATTGTAAAAAGGTTGCATCAAGGGTTGCTTTTAGAAATCTTGGTAATTTTGCAAAAGTGGACTTTGAAAAAATTGAAAGTTGCTATCGTCCCTATTGGTTAATATTATATGGTGAAGAGAAAAAAGTTAAAAAAGTTAAATGTATTCCTGTATGTGCTGATGGCTGTGGATCTTATAGAAGTTTTTAATACTGAAATAATTGTATATGGGATGATAGGAGTTGATATAAAATGCTTATGAAATTTACCGTAAATGAAAACAAGTATGGATTAGATGTAGATCCAAGAAAAAGATTAATTGATGTTATAAGAGATGATATCGGGCTTACAGGAACTAAAGAAGGATGTTCTGAAGGGGAGTGTGGAGCTTGTACAGTTATTATGGATAAAAGAGCTGTGAATTCTTGTATGGTTATGGCGGTTCAAGCAAGAAACAAAGAAATTATTACTGTTGAAGGACTGGAAAAGAATGGTGAATTAGGCCAATTGCAAAAATCTTTTATAAATAAAGGGGCAGTTCAGTGTGGGTTTTGTACTTCGGGGATGCTTATGTCCTGTAAAGCTTTATTGATGAAAAATTCCAATCCTACAGAGGAAGAAATCAAAAGAGCCATAGAGGGAAATTTATGTAGATGTACAGGTTATAACAAAATAGTAGAGGCTGTTGTGGAAGCTAGTGTAATGTTAAACGGGGGGGTATAAATATGAGTGACATAATTATGAGAACTCCTCAAAGCATACAGGAATTGAAAAATTATTTAAGTATTGCTGATGAAAGAACTTATATTTTGGCCGGGGGAACTGACTTCATTATAAAAATGAATAAAAATAATATATATGAAGGAACTATTATTGATTTAACAGGAATTAATGAATTAAATTACATAAAAAAAGAGGACAAATTCATAAAAATAGGCTCAAATACTACTTTTACAGATATTTCTGGAAGTAGAATAATAAATGAATATGCTTCCTGCGTAGCGCAAGCTGCTTCTTTGGTTGGATCAGTACAAATAAGAAATTGTGCTACTATAGCTGGAAATGTGGCCAATGCTTCTCAGGCAGCAGATTGTATCCCTGCATTGATGTGCCTTGATGCTAAAGTAAAAATTATGAATGGAAAAGGGGAATTCAGCGAAAAAAATATAGAAAAAGTAGTACTGGGCATAAACAAAAACTGCTTAAAAAATGATGAAGTTATAGTGGAAATATTGATTCCACTTAGAGACCATATGTACAAGTCCGCATTTTATAAGATTGGCAGCAGAAGTTCAGTTACTATATCTAAATTAAATATAGCTGTAAGTGTAAAACTTGAGGAATTCATTGAAAAGGCATCTGTAGTAATAGGTTCTCTTGGGGAAAGGGCTTTTCATTCCACTATATGCGAAGAAATGCTTGTTAATAAAAAAATAAATCAGAAACTTTTTATAGATTTCAAGAAAAAACTTAAGGAACAGGTAGATTTGGCTATACCAAATAGAAGTTCTAAAGCATACAAAAGAGAAGCTATTGTAGGGGTTGCTGATGAAGTTATTAAAAAATTATTTTAAATGAATTTAGGAGGTTATAAATATTGGTGGATAATTACAAATACATCGGTAAGTATATACCAATGCAGGATATAAAGGAAAAAGTTACAGGAAAGCTTAAATACGTAGGAGATATGAAATTACAGGGTATGCTTTATGGGAAGCTGCTTTTAAGCAGTATAGCTCATGGAATTATTAAAGATATAGATATATCACAGGCAGAACTGCTACCAGGTGTTGAAGGTATATTTACTTATAAAAATACACCTAATAATAAATATAATTCTCACAAATGGTATGAGGCTCACCAGGTACCGGAAGATGAAACCATGTTTACAGATAAGGTCAGATTTGTAGGAGATAAAATTGCAGCAGTTGTAGCCAAAGATCTAGAAACAGCCGAAAGAGCTGTAAGCTTAATAAAAGTCAAATATAAGGAGTTAACTCCTGTAATTGATCCTAAAGAAGCTCTAAAAGAAAACTCACCTAAAGTACATGAAGATACTAATTTGATTTTTTCAAAAGAGTTGAAATATGGAGATTGTGATGCTGAGTTCAGAAAAGCAGAATTTATAGCAGAAGATGAAATTATTACTCAAAAAGTTCATCATGCTGCTATCGAACCTCATAGCTGTTTGTCTAATATAG
Source organism: Clostridium moutaii (assembly GCF_041205085.1). Taxonomy (NCBI): domain Bacteria; kingdom Bacillati; phylum Bacillota; class Clostridia; order Eubacteriales; family Clostridiaceae; genus Clostridium; species Clostridium moutaii. The sequence continues at coordinate 179,598 of NZ_JBGEWD010000005.1, read as the reverse complement.
ATGAGTTCAATAATATTGTAATATGGTCTCCCTGTCAGGAAGTTTTCCAAGTACAGCTTATTGTCTCAAAGGCTCTTGGCGTACCTAAAAGCAAAATAAGAGTTATAAAGGCACCTATGGGAGGATCATTTGGAGGTAAAACTCATCCTATTTTGGAACCTATAAGTGCATATGCCTCTTTAGTTTTAAGAAGACCAGTTCGATTTTCCATGGATAGAAGTCAAGTTATAGTAGGTACAAGGACAAGACATAATATGATTGGTAATGTTAAAATTTCCTTTAATAAGGAAGGAATTATTTTAGCAAGAGATATTGATTTGTTAGTAGATACTGGAGCTTATTTTACTAATGCTGCAGCTATAGCAATGGCCATGGGTAAAAAAATAAGCAGATTATATAAAATAAGAAATCAGAGATATAATGTAAAAGTAGTGTATACAAACACACCTATAGGAGGACCGTGTAGAGGTTATGGCTCTCCTCAGCTTCATGCAATAACTGAAATTAATGTTGATAATGCTGCGAGAATGTTAAGTATGGATCCAGTGGAATTCAGGCTTAAAAATTTGTTAAAACCCTATGATATGGATTTAGGAGGGGGTACTGACATTGGAAATGGAAGAGTAATTGACTGTGTCAAATATGGCTCAGATGCATTTAACTGGATTAAAAGATGGCCTGAAATAATAAGTGATGGCAGACATATGATGGGAGTTGGAATGGCATGTGTAACTCATGGGAACGGGTATTTTGGAGCTTATCCTGACTTTTCAACTGTTTATGTTAGAATGGATACAGATGGTTATATTCTTTTAAATGAAACTATACATGATTTAGGTTGTGGCACTGTTGTAACTATGAAACAGATTGCAGCAGAAATACTGAGTATTGATATAAATAAAATATATGCCACAGAAGGGGATACTGCAGTTACTCCTTATGATTCTGCCGGGACGCAAGCAAGCAGGGTGACTTATGTGTGTGGCGGTGCGGTTAAAAAAGCTTGTGAGCTGCTGGTAGAAAAAATTATAGCTTACTGTGCTCTAATATTTAAGTGCAATAAAGATAGAATTATAATGAAAAATGAAACTATCTGGTGTAAGAATAATCCTAGGTATAAACTCAGTTATAAAGAGGCAGCAATTATGATTGAAAATAAATATAACAGCGCCTTGGAAGTTACGAATACCTACACTTCACAGGCTAATCCTGGTGTGTATGCAGCAGATTTTGCAGAGGTTGATATTGATATTTTTACTGGAGTAGTAAGAGTTACTGATTTACTTGCAGTGCATGATATTGGAAAAGCTATAAACAGAACTTTAGTAGAAGGACAAATACAAGGTGGTGCACAGATGGGTATAGGATATGCACTTACAGAAGAAATAAAAATTAATACTGAGGGAAATATAAATTCCAATTCTCTTAGTAAATATCATTTAATAAACGCTCCTGATATGCCAAATGTTAAAACCATTCTTATAGAAGAAGGAGATGAATATGGGCCATATGGAGCAAAAAGTGTAGGAGAAATAGCAATTAATGGTATAGCTCCTGCTGTTATAAATGCAATAAATCATACCTTAGGTATCAACATAACTACATTGCCAGCGACTCCAGAACGAATAGTAAAGACTTTAAAAGAAAAAAGCCTCAATTTGGGGTAATAAGAAGCATCTGTGTCACCAGAGGTAAAGTAGAACTAAAAAAGGCGGTACTTCCTTTTTTAGTTCATGAACAATATTAGAATAATATGTCTTAACTGTAAATACTACTTTGATCAGTTTGCATGTTTATTTTTTAACAGCAAAGCAATAATTCACATTATCAAAAGCTGTAATTTGATGGCTTGGATTTGCCTTATTATATTTTTTGAAGTACTGCTCTGTTATTTCATTTGGTGTTAAATTTTCATAAATCGTGAAATTACTTTCAGCCAACAGTTTCTCTAATTCCATAAAAGAATAGCTCGCAAGCATTTTTTCACTTACAGCAGCAGCCATTGCTGCTTGTTTTTTAGCACGTTCTCCTGCTCTATCTGTATAGGTGTTCTCATCATTATAATCAAACACAATACTACTGCCTTTTGGTATAAAACTGGAAATTGTATTGACTGTTTCTGCAAATACCTGTTTAGACAAATAGTAACTTATTCCAAGCAAGCTACAAAAGCTAATCGTACTTTTGTCAAATTCTACACAGGAAAGCAAATTGCTTCGCCAGTTATTTCTTATGAAATCTGCAGATACATAATAGAGATTTGCTGGCTTTTCTACTGCTAATAATTTAATACGTTTTTGCTTGTCTCCACCAGTAGCAGGGTGGTCAATTTCAAAAATTTTAATCTTCGATGCCCAGTCAGGCTGACGATATGCAAATGTGTCATATCCTGCAGCAAAAATCAAATACTGTCTTGTACCATTTTGTACAGCATTTTTGAGTAAACCTTCCGCAAATGCTCCTCTACCCAGTGGAGTTGGAGATAACTGATTATCAACAATCCAACGTAAAGCTTCATCCTGTGTACCCTCAAATGATGGATTAAAAAATTTGATTCCTTTTGACATATTACTTGCAATTTGTTCGTATTCATCTTGAGTTAAAATGTCCTTTGCTAAGTAATCATCAAATACTTTTTCTTCGTTCTGCACTGAATGATATGCTCTTGAAAATGCACTTACGAGTGCTGTCATGCTTTTTTGATTCATAGAATTATCACCTCATAATAATATATACAACACATATAGCAACACTACAATACTTGACTTTTTTGCTATTTTATGTTATTATATCTATATAAATGATGAAAAGTTTACAAAGTCGTTACATTTATTATGACGGCTTTTTTAATAGAATAAGATAATAAAGTATATTCAAAATAAAAAAGATTACCAATAATCCGTGCAATATAATATTTTACTTGCTACGAAGCTCATAGTATTATTTATATAAAAAGATGCCACTCAGAATAAAATCCATTCTTATTAAATTTATACCAAGTCTATTTCTTCTTCAGTTTTTAATTTTAAACTTTTCATAATCTCACGACTAAATTCTAATGTTGCTGTTCCGTTTGCAGTTATGAAAGAATTTGTCCTCTGCGATTTAATTATATGGATAATAATACCATTCTTTACTGTGATTTAAAATAAATTCTTACATATTAACACGTTATATAAACTATCCTAAATTAGATTGTAAATAAACTTCTTTTTTCTGATTTTCTGTAATTCCTATATATCTTAAAGTTTGAGATTTTGAAAAATGATTGAATATATCCATAAGCAAATCCAAACATGGATTTGTCTAAATATTATATTTGAGTTTTTAATTTACATCATAAATATTATGTAAATTAAAAACAATGTAAACCAAAAAAAGTATATAATAATACTAAGGAGTTGATAAATTTGACTGAAAAATTATTCTACAAAAATACTTACCTTAAAGAATGTAAAGCAAGGGTAATAAATATATTAGAAGAGGATGATAAAATAAAAGTTGTCTTAGACAAAACTATATTCTATCCTGAAGGTGGTGGTCAGCCTTCAGATACGGGAACTATTGACGACTTGGAAGTGAACTATGTATATGAAGATAATGGAGTCATATATCACTGTATGAAAGATAAGCCTAAAAATAAATATGTGACATGTAAGATTAATTTTAAAAAAAGATTTGATTATATGCAGCAGCATTCTGGAGAGCATTTATTATCTGGAGCAATATTTACTTTATTTAATGGCAATAATAAGGGATTTCATTTAGGGAAAAATTATGTAACTATAGACATTGATATTGAACATATGGATGAAAACATGATAAAAAGAATAGAAAATGTAGTAAATAAATATATTTATAGAGATCAACCTATAAGAACTTATATGGTTTCAAAAGAACAAAGCAAAAAATTTCCTTTAAGGAAACAAATAGATGTAAATAATATAAGAATAGTTCAGGCGCTTAATATGGATTGCTGTGCTTGTTGTGGAACTCATGTATCTAGAACTGGCGAAATAGGCATATTGAAAATACTAAAGGTAGAAAAATACAAGAAAATGACAAGAATATATTTTAAATGTGGTAATAGAGCATTAATGGATTTTCAACAAAAGCACCAAATAATTACGAATTTAAGTAAGAATTTTTCAGTAGAAATATGTGATATAGAAGAAAGGATAAACTTTGAAAAGGATCAAATTCAAAAACTTTTAACAGAAAATAAAAATATGAAAAAAATTCTGGCTAAAAATGAAGTGAAAAATATTTTAGAAAATAATACTTCAAATATAATTTTAAAAGGATATGATAATAAAAAATTTGAGGAAATCAAACTTATAGCCTCCATTCTTTCAGAAGACAAGTTGAAAAAAAATATATTGATTTTCTATTCAACTTTAGACAAGAGAATATTGTTTATAAATAATTCAAATCAGGAAATTAATTGTGGAAAACTGTTTAAAGACAATATAAAAGATTTTAACGGGAAGGGCGGTGGAAATGCTCAACAGGCTCAGGGAATCTTCCCAAATAATAATGATATTGAAAAATTTTCAAATTTTTTGTATTCCAGTGTAATACAAAAATGATTTGAGCAGAAAATAAATTTTTTATAGAACTTATGGCAAAAAAAGCTGAAGACAAGTATAAATTTACAAATACGGATTATCCTAATAATTGAATATTTAAACAAGGAACGTGGACCTGCAGGAGGATACTTACAGGCCTTAAGTTTTCATCCTCTAAATATACCTTCTTTATAACTTGTGACATGCCTTTTATAAATTTAGATTACATAGAATATATATTGAAGTTGGTAAATAAAGATAATTTTTTGAGAAATTAGGTGAAATATTTGGACTTTGATAATGTACTAAAAATAATGTTATCCATAGCCTTTACAGTACAATTTTTTCTATCATTTATAAAAAGAAGATCCTTTAAAAAAGATTATGGAAAAAATATTTTAAAGCTGGAATGGAGCGGAGAAAAGAGAAAAGCTTTATCTTTGATTTTCATAGGACTTGTAACATATATAATTTACATATTGGTAACAGGTTACTTTTCAACCCTTTCAGTATTGATTGTTGCGTATATACTAATCAGTATCTATGATTTTAGCAAGATAAAAATAATTACTTCAGAGGGAATAGGCGAAAAAAGTTTTTACAGTAATGTATACTACAACTTTATTTACTGGGAAAATATTCTTCAGTGGAAATGGTTAGAGGATAAAAAAAATATATTAATATTTAAATCAAAGGTAAAAAATAAAGTGGAAACAAATGACTGGAAGGTGCTTCCTTCTGAAATAAAGGAAATAGAAAAGTGCTTTTCTAAAAATGCCTTTACTTCAGAGAACCAAGATCCTATTTGATAAATAGTCTTACTTTTGATAACAGCCAGTAAATCCGTATATTATATCTTTAATAACTTCTCCGCCTATTATCATTCCTGCTACCGGAGGTACAAAGGAATTGCTTGCAGGTATCTGGCGTTTGGCAAGGCATTTTCTTGAGCCTCCCACACAAACACATCCTTCCTTACAGGTTACCACTTCTTCAATCTTAGGCTTTTGAGGAACTTCTTCCGAATATAAAACTTTTAATTCTTTTATACCTCTTTTTTTCAATTCATGACGCATTACTTTGGCCAAGGGACATATTTTTGTATCATATATATCGGATATTTTAAATTGAGTTGGATCTAATTTATTTCCAGCACCCATACAACTTATTATATTTACATTATGAGCTTTACACCAAAGCACCAAAGCTATTTTAGAAGATACTGTATCAACCGTATCTACCACATAGTCCGTATTATCCGGTATAATTTCATCTATATTATTTTCTTTCACAAATGTGTGATAAACGTCTACCCTGCAAGTTGGATTTATATCTAAAATCCTGTCTTTTAAAACATCTACCTTATATTTACCTATTGTGCTAAAAGTAGCTTGTATTTGCCTATTTATATTGGTCAAACAAATAGTATCATCGTCCACAAGTATTAAATGTCCTATACCGCTTCTAACCAGTGATTCAAGAGTAAATCCCCCTACACCACCCAATCCGAATATTACTACAGTGCTTTTCCTTAATTTCTGTAGAGCTTCTGTACCAATTAACAGCTCTGTTCTTGAAAACGCATGTTGTTTCATTAAATAATCTCCTCTTAACTATAAAATATTTACCATAACTAATATCATATAAGATTATATAATTTTAAATCTTTTTAAGCAATAAGATTTTATAATACATCAATTAAACATTGTTTAAAAATTGTGTATTAAATATTAATTTTTTACCAATCATTGAATAGTTTAAATCAATAAATTATAATTAGTAGTATATAAGAACATGCATACATAAGAGAGGTTTTTTTATGATAAAAATAGGCTTATGCCAGATGATGGTTTCAAAATCCAGTAAAAAAGATAATTTAAAAAAAGCTCAAGATATGATTTATGAAGCTGCACACAGAGGAGCTGAAATAATAGCTTTACCTGAAATGTTTAATTGCTACTACAATCTCAAATATTTTAGAGAGTATGCAGAGAGTTCATATGATTATGGTGAAACTTTAGATATGTTATCTTCTACAGCAAAAGAACTTGGAATATATTTAATAGGAGGATCTATACCGGAAGTCGATAAAGAGGGCAATTTATATAATACTTCTTTTATTTTCGACGAAGACGGAAAACTAATTGAGAAATATAGAAAAATACATTTATTTGATGTAAACATAAAGGATAAAATAGCTTTTAAGGAATCAGATATTTTAACTCCAGGTAATAAAGTTATGGTAATAGATACAAAATGGGGTAAAATAGGAGTGGCCATTTGTTATGATATAAGATTTCCTGAACTCATGAGAATTATGGCACTCAAAGGTGCAAAGATAATATTTGTTCCTGCAGTTTTTAATATAACAACAGGATCTGATCACTGGGAAACATTATTTAGAAGTAGAGCAATGGATAATCAACTTTATATGGTGGGAATAGCACCAGCAAGAGATACTAATTGTTCCTATGTTGCTTATGGAAACTCTCTGGTAGTAGATCCTTGGGGCAAAATAATAAATATATTAGACGAAAAAGAGGGAATACTAATATCAGAATTAAATTTAGATTATATAGAGAAGATTAGGAATTCTTTGCCTATTTTAAAGAATATAAGAAAAGATGTGTATAAAATTACATTATTGTAGGCCTTATGAAAATAATTTGTCCCATGTACATCATTATACTCCCAGAATAAGCAATACTGCGATCCTGGATAAGTTCTTCTAAGGTTCATATGGAAAAAAGCATCCCTTATTAGCAGATTCCGCCTGAACCTAAGAATCACTTTGTAACAAATATATATTATTTATAGTTTTATGGTATTGTCTGATGAATTCATTTTTTCAACTATGCTGTACATGTTGGTTATTTCTCCTACAATAAGTTTTTCCTTTAGGCCGTAGAAATCCAGGCAAGTTCCACAGCTATAAATATTTACTCCTTTTTCTTCTAATAATTTTAAATTGTCTATGGAGTCTGAACCTTCTACCGTCAATTTAACTCCTCCATTTAAGAATATTAGATTAGTGGGTAGATTGCTGCTTTCAGTTAATGCGTATAAATAGCTTTTGATTAAAACAGCTCCAAGTTCATCGTTTCCAAGTCCAAGTTTGTTATTGGATATGACTATAGTTAGCTCTTTATCATCAGCCGTAATCGTTTTACAGTCATTTACATTTTTTACAATAGTTATATAATAAAGATTATTTTTTTGTTTTGCTTCACTGGCAAATCCATTACTTTTAGCAAACTTTAATAAATTACTTTTAGAAACATCATTGTCTACAATAACAGTAGCAGTTCCCTCTTTTATTGAATCAAAATATTTTTTTGTGTTTATTACTGGTTGCGGACATTTTAAGCCTTTGCAATCTATTATATGTTCCATTGATGTACCACCTTTCAAAATGAATATCGTTATTTTAAAATTAGAATTTACTCAAATAAATTATATCATAGGGTAAATACATAAATTATATTTTTTACAAATAGAAAATCCTTTAACTATAAAAAAAGGTGATAATGTACAGTTTTGTATTAGTCAGAATATTTCAACTTATGCGGTATAATTTAAAATTTGTGGTATTATGATATACGATATTTATATATATTTGTTAGGGGACAATAGAATAAATATATTAAGGAAGGATTTTTGTGATGAAAGAGTTTATTTTTAATTTTACATTTATTTTTCAAATGTCAGTTTTTACAATCACAATATATTATTTAATACTTTCTTTATTTGGACTCTATAAAAGAAGAGATAACGGCGCCCAGAATTGTGCTCCTAAAAACACTTTTGCACTGTTAGTGGCAGCTCATAATGAAGAAATGGTTATTGCACAAATAATAGAGAGTTTAAAGGATATGGATTATCCTAAAAATATGTATGATATTTTTGTAATTGCAGATAACTGTAATGATGGTACTGCAGATATAGCAAAAAAATATAATGTAAATGTATATGAAAGAAAAGTTCCCGATAAAAGAGGGAAAGGATATGCCCTTGAATGGATGTTTAATAAGATATTTAAAATGGATAAAAAATATGATGCCATAGCTATCTTCGATGCTGATAATTTAGTTTCAAAAAACTTTTTAATTGAGATGAACTATAAATTGAGTAAAGGATATAAGGTTGTTCAAGGTTACGTTGATAGTAAAAATCCCAACGATTCATGGATAACTGGTTCTTATTCAATTTCATTTTGGACCACAAACAGGCTCTTCCAATTATCTAGATCAAATCTTGGATTGTCAACACAAATCTGTGGTACCGGCTTCTGTATGAATACAGATATACTTAGAGAATTGGGTTGGGGTGCAACTTGTCTCACAGAAGATTTGGAGTTCACCTGTAAATTAGTGTTAAATGGTCACAAGGTAGGATGGGCTCATAATGCAGTGGTATATGATGAAAAACCTTTAACATTAAAACAATCTTGGAATCAGAGAAAAAGATGGATGAAAGGTTTTACTGACGTTTCCTCCAGATTTTTCTTTAAGCTTATAAAAAAAGCAATAAGAGATAAAAGTCTTACAGCATTTGACTGTGCAGTATACACTATACAGCCTTTTATAACACTGTTGATTGGACTTTCGGCTTTAATAACTATTTTACAAAATAACAATGAACATGGCTTAAATATATTTGTTATAAATTCATTGTTTATGCCGGCTTTATGGAAAATCTTTAGTATATTTCAGTTCTTGATTACACCCTTTATAATGACATTGGAGTGTAAACTTTCTAAAAAGATGTTTTCTATATTTGCACTGTATTCTCTTAATATAATAGTACTTTCATACATTTTTACTTCCCCTACTTTTATGGAAATGTTGATTGGAAATATAGTATACCTGCTTATATTTGTATCGTTTATCTCTTTAAATGGTGGTAAACATTCTCTTAAAATATTTATATGGTATTTACTTTACGGAATATATACTTTGACTTGGATACCAATAACAATACAAGGAATATTGGACAAGAATAACAAAGAATGGGATCACACTAAACATATTAGACAGATAAGCATACAGGAAATGGAATAGGAAACAATCCTCAGTGATATATGATATATCGTTGAGGGTTATTTTTTAGCCTTTTATCCCATAACTGCTGTTGGCTACTTTGGAAATTACTATTTAGATATCTTTAACTGACAAGGATTTGATTTTGATTGCTTCATAATGTAGTATATAGTCAATATTATTATTAGGAAAATCATAAATAATGGTAAATAATCAATTGCAATACAATGTATAAATAATAGGTAAGGTGATAACATGATAGAAAGGTTGCAAAAGTATATGGCTTATTGTGGCATAGCTTCAAGAAGAAAATGTGAGAATATAATATTACAGGGAAGAGTAAAAGTAAATGATGTTACCATAAATAAATTAGGTTCAAAAATCGATGATGAAAAAGATAAAATTACTGTAGATAATGTGATAGTAAAAAAGAAAAGTGAAAAGATATATATATTGTTGAATAAACCTATAGGATATGTTTCCACAGTTAAAGATGATAGGGGAAGAAATACACTACTTGATATTGTAAAAGTAGAGGAAAGAATTTATCCAATAGGTAGACTGGATTATAATACCTCAGGATTGATTATATTGACAAATGACGGAAAGGTATATAATAACATAGCCCACCCTAAAAGAGAGCGAAATAAGATATATATAGCCTCATTAAAAGGCATACCTTCTAATGAGGCCATAGAAAAATTCAAAAATGGATTAAATATAGACGGATATAGAACTGCCGCTGCAAATTTTGAAATACTCAGTATAGACAAAAGTGGAAATAATTCAAAAGTTAAAATAGGAATACATGAAGGTAAAAACAGGCAGATAAGAAAAATGTGTGCTGCAATAGGCTGCCCCGTAATAAATTTAACCAGAATAGCCATAGGAGATATAAAATTGGGTAATTTAAAGGAAGGAAGCTGGAGATATCTGACTGAAAAAGAAATAGATTATATAAGGAGCTGACTCATATAATCTATTGAAATTATTATTAAATAAAAATGAAGGTGAAACTGTATTATGAAAAATAATGAATTAGAATTAATTTCATCAAAAGGATTCAAACGCTATGATGATATGTATAAAATTATAGATTTCTTGAATAAAAATTTAAGTAACTATGGTATAGTTTTGGGAGTATCCGAAAAATCCAATAAAAGTGTAATAAATATTTATAAAGAAAATAGATAAACAATTGAAAGATACCTTGATAATTTAATCAATAGATGATAAAATGAAACAAATATTGCAAGACGAATTCAAGATAGATAGAAAGGAATGAATGAAAATGGAAGATGCCAATAATCTAGATTTGATAAAAACAATTCAAATTAAATTTCCCAGGCTAAGTAAAGGTCAAAAATTAATAGCCGAATATATTTTAAAGCATTACGACAAAGCAGCATTTATGACAGCTGCAAAATTAGGTTTGAATGTAGGTGTAAGCGAATCTACAGTAGTTAGGTTTGCAAATGAACTTGGATTTTCAGGATATCCAAAATTGCAAAAATCCCTCCAGGAACTTATAAAAAATAAGCTCACTACTGTACAGAGAATAGAATTATCAAATGACTTTGTAAGTCAAGAAAGTCCTTTAAAGAGTGTTTTAAAATCCGATATGGAAAATATAAGAGCTACCCTTGAAAAGATAAATCATAAAACTTTTGACGATGTAGTAAATAGTATATTTGAAGCTAAAAAAATATACATATTGGGTCTTAGAAGTTCTACTGCAATTGCAGATTTTCTTGGCTTTTATTTAAATCTAATATTAGATAACGTAAAAGTAGTTGGATATGGAATAAGCGATATTTTTGAGCAGATGATAAATTTAAAAGAAGAGGATCTAGTAATAGGTATAGGATTCCCGAGATATGCAATGAGAACTATTGAGGCATTAGCTTTTGCCAAAAGCAGAAATGCTAAAGTAGTGTCAATTACTGACAGTCTTTTGTCACCTCTTGCAGCTAGATCGGATTATACTTTAATTGCCCAAAGCAACATGGCTTCATTTGTAGATTCATTAGTAGCACCTTTAAGCGTAATTAACGCCTTGATTATTGCGGTGGGATTACAAGAAAAAGAGAAGATATCTTCTACTTTTTCAGATTTAGAGGATATTTGGAAAGAATATCAAGTATATTCTTTTAAAGACCAAAATTAGTTAAAATTTGAAAAATTGAATGATATACAACAATTTTTAAAATTTTTAAAAGAATTTATGTGAATTAAGAAGGAAATTTCAACTTTATATAGAATACCTTTACTATAAGATAAATTATAAATGTCTTAATTCTATAATTTATAAATAAGTGATTAATAATCACATAGGGAGGGTGTTATTACTTATGACTGAAGAAAAAGTGCAAAATTATGTCAATGGAGTAATTGAAAAAGTAAAAGCAAGAAATTCAAATGAGCCTGAATTCCTACAAACGGTGGAAGAAGTTTTGGGAACCATCGGACCAGTATTTGAAAAGCATCCTGAATACATGGAAGAAAATCTTTTGGAAAGATTTTGTGAGCCGGAAAGACAAATAGTTTTTAGAGTTCCTTGGGTAGATGACAATGGTAAAGTGCAGGTCAACAGAGGATTCAGAGTTCAGTTTAATGGATGCATAGGGCCTTATAAAGGAGGACTTAGATTTCATTCATCCGTTTATATAGGAATTATTAAATTCTTAGGATTTGAACAAATACTTAAAAATTCACTAACAGGACTTCCAATAGGAGGAGCTAAAGGTGGTTCGGATTTCGATCCAAGGGGAAAATCCAATGGTGAAGTAAGAAGATTTTGTGAAAGCTTTATGACTGAATTATACAGACATATAGGTCCTGATATAGATGTTCCTGCTGGTGATATAGGTGTAGGAGCAAGAGAAGTAGGATATTTATATGGACAGTACAGAAGATTAAAAGGTGTCTTTGAAAATGGCGTTATTACAGGAAAAGGATTATCTTACGGTGGAAGCTTAATAAGACCAGAAGCAACTGGTTTTGGTGCAACTTATTTCTGTCAAGAACTTCTTAAACATGAAGGAACTGATTTAAAAGGTAAAACTATCGCTATATCAGGATTTGGAAATGTTGCATGGGGAGTATGTAAAAAAGTTGCTCAATTGGGTGGAAAAGTTGTTACTATTTCTGGACCAGATGGATATGTATATGATCCTGATGGAGTAGTTACTGATGAAAAAATAAACTACTTATTGGAAATGCGTGCTTCTGGAAGAGACAAGGTAAAAGATTATGCAGACAAATTTGGCGCTAAATTCTTTGCAAATGAAAAGCCATGGGGAGTTAAAGTTGATATAATAATGCCATGTGCTACTCAAAATGATATACAACTAGAACATGCTAAACAAATAGTTGACAACGGAATTAAATTTGTATGTGAAGTTGCCAACATGCCTTGCACTAATGAAGCCGTACAATATTTCTTAAAAAACAACGTAATAGTTGGACCTTCAAAAGCAGCTAATGCCGGTGGAGTTGCTACTTCTGCACTTGAAATGTCACAAAATAGTGAAAGATTATCATGGTCAGCAGAAGAGGTTGATGAAAAACTTCATGGCATAATGGTTAATATATATAATAATTGTAAAAATGCATCCCAGACTTATGGATTTGGGTACAATTTAGTAGCAGGAGCTAACATTGCTGGATTTGTAAAAGTGGCAGATGCAATGTATGCACAGGGAATTTACTAATATTAATATGAGATTTTAAATGGGCGAATTTAAAATAGATTCGCCTGTTTTTTATATTGGATTAAAATATATTATATAAAACCTTCATTACAATACGATTATGTCGGCCGCTATAGACATTTAAATTTAAAGATTGCAAATTTATATAATATTTATATTGAATAAATTCGTACAGTATATTACTATAATAAGAGTAATATACGTATTCTTATACAAAATAGGGTGTGTGAACTAATGGCAAAAGTAATAATAATTGGTGGTGGCCCATCTGGAATGATGGCAGCAATAGCTGCTGCAAAAAATAATAATGAAATTATTATAATTGAAAGAAATGAAAAATTAGGTAAAAAGATGTTTATATCAGGGAAGGGAAGATGCAATATAACCAGCTGGAAGGGCATAGATGAGTTTTTTGATTATATTCCTGGAAATCCTCATTTTCTATACAGTTCCCTCTATTCATTTACAAATGAAGACACTATGAATTTTTTCCGTGATCTGGGAGTCAAACTAAAAGTTGAAAGAGGAGATAGAGTTTTTCCTGAATCAGATAAATCCTCTGATTTAATTGAAGCTATGAAAAAACAGCTTATTAAAGAAAAGGTGTTAATAAAATTAAACTCTAGGGTAAAAGGATTTATTCTCAATGATAAACTTATAAAATCGGTTCAACTTGAGGATAATTCTATAATAGGAGGAGATTATTTTATACTCTGTACAGGAGGATTGTCTTATCCTCAAACTGGTTCCACAGGAGATGGTTACAAGATGGCCAAAGATTTAGGCCATACTATAACAAATTTAAACCCGGCTCTGGTGCCCATAGGAATAAATGAAAATTGGATAAAAAAGCTTCAGGGACTTTCATTAAAAAATGTAACCTTAAGCATAGTAGATCCTGAAAATAATATTTTATATAAGGAATTCGGCGAAATGTTATTTACTCATTTTGGCATATCCGGCCCTATTGTATTAAGTGCAAGTAGGGTAGTAAAAAACAATACCAATTTAAAAGCAGTTATAAATTTAAAACCTGCCCTGCAATTTGAACAACTGAATAAAAGAGTTCAAAAAGACTTTTTGAAGTATTCAAATAAAGACTTTAAAAATTCTCTGGATGATTTACTTCCTAAAAAATTAACAGATGTAATTGTAGATTTATCTAATATAGCGCCGGATAAAAAATGTAATTCTATAACTAAAGAAGAAAGATTGAATTTAGTAAATTTACTTCAAAATCTTTCAATGAACATAAAGGGACTTCGTCCTATATCAGAGGCCATAATTACTTCTGGCGGAGTCAGCGTAAAAGAAATAGATCCATCTACAATGAAATCCAAAATAATATCTAATTTATATTTTGCAGGAGAGTTAATAGATGTTGATGGCTATACCGGAGGTTTTAATATGCAAATTGCTTTATCTACTGGATTTCTGGCTGGAACTCAAATCAAGTGATTTTGTATTTGAAATGCACTTGGGTGTATTAAATTAATCCTATAAAATAAAGGATTTTATACTTTTTTATAGAATATATAATAAAATATAGTATGTATAAAATTTTACTTATAATTATATGGCTTCAATTAGAAAGGCGGAATACTATTTTGAACATATCTGTAGCAATTGATGGTCCTGCAGCCGCAGGTAAAAGTACCATAGCAAATATTATAGCCCATAGATTTAACCTTGTTTACATAAATACGGGATTGATGTACAGAGCCGTTACCCTTATGTGTATGAGGGAAAATATAAACTATACAGATGTAAAAGGCGTTTGTAAAATTGCAAAATCACTTAACATACATTTTGGAGGAGATAAAATCATAGTAAATGGTGAGAATTTTACAGAACTTATAAAATACCCTAAGGTAAGCAGCAATGTATCTAATTATGCTGCCATTTCTGAGCTGCGAAAATTACTGGTAGATCTACAGCAGAAAATGGCATCAAAATGCAATGTAATCATGGATGGACGTGATATAGGTACTGTGGTTTTAAAAAACGCTCCACTAAAATTTTTTCTTACAGCTAGTGCCAGTGAAAGGGCCAAGAGAAGATGTATGGAGCTTAATGGAAAAAACATATCTGCAGAGTATGATAAGATATTAGATGAGATAATTAAAAGAGATTATATAGATTCACATAGAACAACTTCGCCTTTTATAAAATCAGAAGATGCCATAGAAATAGATTCTTCTAATCTTTCCATTTTAGATGTAGTAGAAGTTATTTCAGGGTACATAAGAAAATACATTAAAGAACACAATTTAGAAAATTCAAGGTGAAATTATGGAAATTATATTAGCAGATAAATCTGGATTTTGTTTTGGAGTAAAAAGGGCTGTTGAAGAAGCTGTAAGTACTCAGAAAAAGTTCAAAAAAAGCATATACACTTTAGGACCCTTAATTCATAATAACAATGTAGTGAAAAAGTTAGAGGGAAAAGGGATATTTTCTATAGAAATGGATGACATAAACAATCTTAAAGAAGGAGATGTGATCATAATACGCTCCCATGGAGTACCTGAATATATATTTACTCTTTTGGGAAGTAAAAAAATAAATATAGTGGATGCTACCTGTCCATATGTTTCAAATATACAAAGAAAAGTACAAAAATATTATAAATTAGGGTATTCTATATTAATAGTAGGTGATAAAGATCATCCTGAAGTACTGGGGATAAATGGTTGGTGTAAAAACACTGCAATTATATCTAAGGATGGACTAAACCTAAAAAAACTTCCATCAAAGCTTTGTATAGTATCACAGACTACGGAAAGACAATCCAACTGGCAAAAGGTACTAAATGTAGTAATTAAACAATGCAAAGAGTTTATTGCTTTTAACACAATATGTAGTGCCACAGAATTTCGTCAAAAGTCCGCAGATAATATTTCAAAAAAAGTTGATATGATGATAGTATTGGGGGGCAAAAACAGCTCTAATACCACTAAATTATATGAAATATGTAAAAATAATTGTAAAAACACTATTCATGTTGAAAATTCAGGAGAAATACCTGATAATATAATTAACTCTAATAAAATAAAAACTATAGGTGTTACAGCAGGAGCTTCAACACCAGATTGGATAATAAAGGAGGCAATTTTAAAAATGAGTGATGACAAAAATTTAGCATTAAATGAACAACTATCTTACATGGATAAAAATGATACTCAAATAATACTAGGAGAAAAAATCAAGGGTACTGTAATATCTGTAAATCCAAATGAGGTCTTTTTAAATATAGGATATAAATCGGATGGTATACTTCCTAAATCTGAAATAACTAAAAATGAAGAGGATGATTTAGAACAACTAATACATTTAGGTGATGAATTAGAAGTCAAGGTACTGCGAAGGCAAAATGAAGATGGATATGTAGTATTATCTAAAATAGAATTGGATAGAGAAAATGCTTATAGAGAATTAAAAGAAAATAATGGGAAGGATACCGTTCTACAAGTCACAGTAAAAGAAGCCGTAAATGGTGGACTTGTGGCAAACTATAAAGGTGCCAGAGTTTTCATACCGGCTTCTCATGTAGAATTATATCACGTAAATGATCTTTCCCAATATGTAGATAAAGAATTAAACGTAAATATAATTGAATTTAAAGAGGAAAAAAGAGGGACCAGAATAGTAGCTTCAAGAAGAGAAATCTTAAGAGCAGAAAGAGAAAAAATGGAGGAAAAAACCTGGAATATACTTCAAAAGGATACTGTAGTAGAAGGAGAAGTTAGAAGATTAACCAACTTTGGTGCCTTTGTTGATGTACAGGGAGTTGATGGGTTGCTTCACGTATCTGAACTGTCTTGGGGAAGAATAGGTAAGCCAAGTGATGTTTTAAAAATAGGAGATAAAATTAAAGTTTATATATTGGACGTAGATAAAGATAAGAGGAAATTATCATTATCTTTAAAAAAGCTTATGGAGGATCCTTGGAATAACGTTGAAATAAAATATCCGGTAGGTAGTGTTGTTCTTGGAAAGGTAGTTAGATTTGCAAGTTTTGGTGCTTTTGTAGAATTGGAACCTGGAGTGGATGCACTCGTTCATATATCTCAAATAAGCCATAAGAGAATAGATAAGCCTGAGGATGTACTAAAAATAGGTGAAGAGGTAAAAGCAAAGATTTTAGAAGTGAATAAGGATAATGAAAAAATAGCTTTAAGTATAAAAGAAGTGGATGAGATCTGATTTTATAAATTTTTACAATATAATTCTGTCTAGTATTTCAAATTTGATCTTGCCATTAACTTACTACCTTAGAAATTGAAATATAACCTTTTATAGAATATTCTTTTTCATTCAATATATGTAGGAAATGAAAGAAATATTTAAAGATTAAAAGATTTCAAAAGTAATTTTTTAATATCACCATATATATTGACTTTTTTGTTATTTTTGATAAAATTTAATTGTTATATTTTATCTAAGGGGGTAAATATGAAAAATGAATGAATTAGGGCGACACATTTTAGCAGAAATCTATGGATGTGATGCTGGAATACTGGACAATAAAGAATTTATAGAAAGAATAATGGTGGATTCTGCATTAAAAGCAGGTGCCGAAGTGAGAGAAGTTGCTTTTCACAAATTCAGCCCACAAGGGGTGAGTGGTGTAGTTATAATATCAGAATCCCATTTAACCATTCATACATGGCCAGAACTTGGTTATGCTGCTGTGGACATATTTACTTGCGGAGATAGAATAAATCCCTGGGATGCTTGTAATTATATGACTGAGAAGTTTGATGCAAAAAATATGACAGCAACAGAAATAAAAAGAGGCATCTTCGAACATGTAGTAGAAGTAAAAGCTTCAAATATATAAGAGATCATCGTCTAAGGTGATCTTTTATTTTATAAGGTGAAAATTAAATGTATAAATGCATAAAGTTAATAAAAAAAAATTTAAAATATTTTAGAGAGCTAAATGGGAAAAGATCTTTATTTAATTCTTTAAATAAAGATTTTTTTCAAACTTATGATGATTGTAACTTTGCTCAGCAAATGATTTTAAGAAGGAAAGTAAAGCTTATTAAAAACAATGTTAAATATATAGGCTACATTTGGACAGATATCTATCATAAAAATATTTGTAATATAAATGCCCTCAATGTAGTATATGGATATAACAATATGGATAATTTACCTTATAAATATTTGATAAATACTATTAAAGAACATTATACTGTAAAATATTTATGTGAAAACAATAATTATAATTTCAATTTATTAAAAAGTATGGGATTTGAAAAAAAAGAGGGTACATTAATTTTGTATAAAGAGTTATCTGAAAGTATACATCTCATCTTAAATAAAGAGCTTGAATTTGAAATACTACGAAAGGGCAAAGATGAAGAAAAAAGATGCGAAATACAGAATAAAATATTTGAAGAAGATGACAGAGTTCCTCTTACCTTAGAAGATATTTTTTTTGATGAGATTCAAGATTATTACTTTGAAAGAGGAGCAGTTTTCTTAAAAAAAAGCAATAAACATATAGGCTATGGCCAATTTATAATAGAAAAGGGGATTCCTGTTATAGTAAATTTCGGAATAATCAAAGAATATAGGGGCAAAGGATATAGTAAATGTCTTTTAACATATCTTCTAAAACTAATATATTCCAACGGATTTAATAAGATAATAATAAAAGTAAAGGATTCCAATTATATAGCTTTAAACTTGTATAAAAGCATTGGATTTGAAGTGGAAAAAGAACAATATCATTTAGAATTAAAACGTTAAAACAATATATAGAAAAAAGTTCCCAATCAGTATGGGAACTTTTTTATGTTAAATTACTCTCTGGTTTTTTTATATTCATCTATTGCTATTTTCAATAGATTTACAGCATTCTTTAAGTCATCACAATTTAAACAATAAGATATTCTTATTTCATCTTGTCCTAATCCAGGGGTGGCATAAAAACCATTGGCAGGAGCAACCATTACTGTTTTGCCATCCTTGCTGAAATCAGTTAATAAGAACTTTGCAAAATTCTCTGCATTCTTAACAGGCAATTTAGCAACTACATAAAAGGCACCCGTAGGTTTCTTGCATACTACGCCAGAAATTTTACCTAGGCCTTCCATCAATATATCTCTTCTCTTTTGATATTCTTTTCTTGTTTCAACAAAGTAACTTTCTGGGGTATCCTTTAATGCAATAGCTCCAACTTGTTCAACAGTAGGTACACAAAGTCTTGATTGACATAATTTCATTACATTATGCATAAACTCTTGATTTTTTGAAGCAACTAATCCAATTCTTGCACCACAGGCACTATAACGTTTTGATATACTATCTACGATTATTACTCTATCTTCAATGTCTTTTAAGCTGAGAGTAGATGTATATTGCAGTCCATCATATACAAATTCTCTATAAACTTCATCAGCTATTAAATATAAGTCATGTTCTTTAGCTATATCTCCAAGCATTCTAAGTTCTTCAGGTGTATACACTGTTCCTGTTGGATTCCCAGGATTTGAAATCATAAGTGCCCTTGTTTTGTCAGTTATTTTACTTTCTATTACTTCCCTGTTTGGTAGATGAAATCCATCTTCCGCTTTCGTCAGATAAGGAACCATTTTAGCTGAAGCTGTTTCCGCAAAGCCATTGTAGTTTGTATAAAATGGTTCAGGCGAAACTATTTCATCCCCAGGATCACATATTGTCATAAAAGTTAACATTATAGCTTCACTGCCGCCGTTGGTTACTACTAATTCCTTTTTAGTGAATTCAGTACCCCATTTTTTATAATACTCTATGAAGCTTTCCTGAAGTTCATCCATTCCCTGTGATTCCGTATATGCCAGAACACTTGTTTTGAAATTTTCAATTGCTTTAAAAAATAAATCCGGAGTTTTCACATCAGGTTGTCCAATATTTAAGTGATACACCTTTATGCCTCTCTTTTTGGCTTCAGCAGCATAAGGTGCCAATTTACGTATAGGTGAAAATTGCATATTTAAAATTCTATTTGATAATTTCATAAGAATTACCCCTCCACTTTTGATTTAAATTATGAAAATGTAAGAATAAAATCTTCTCATTTAATCACATTTTTCATAGGAACATGAATTGACTTTAATTCAAACATACTTTGATATTGAAAGCTATTAAAATATCCTCTGTCTCCAATGCAATTAGCTCTTATTTTACATTTGTTTTCTTCTATCTCTTTAAAATCTTTTATATCATACATACTATCCACTCCTTTTAGAGAAAGTTTAACCTAAAAGGAGAGATTTTATTCTAAAAATCAATAATATTTATACAGAACCTTTCCAAGTCTCTTAATTCCCTCTACAATTTTTTCTTCCGACATACATGAATAATTTAATCTAAAATAATTATCCCGTACACCATTTGGAAAAAAAGAACCTCCTGGAACATATGCTACTTTTTCTTTTAGCGCTTCTTCCAATATTTCTTTAGAACTTAATCCTTCTTTCAATTGAACCCAAGTAAACAGTCCTCCATAAGGATTAGTATGCTTAACTTCTCTTGGAAAATACTCATCCATACCTTCAAGCATAAGAGTTCGACGTTTACCATAAACTTTTTTTATTTCCCTTATATGCTCATTTAAATCGTAAGTTTCCATAAATAAGGCAGCGGCCCTTTGATCCAAACTGCTAGTCTGAAGATCTGCCCCCTGTTTTATTATGACATATTTTTGAAGTATGTCAGGGGCAGCACATATCCATCCAATTCTAAAACCAGGACAAAATGTCTTTGAATATGTGCCAAGATATATTACCCATCCATCTTTATCAAAACTCTTTATAGAAGGATGAGTTGTGCCCTCAAAAATAAGTTCCCCATAGGGATTGTCCTCAATCACAGGAACTCTATATTCTTTAGCCAGCTCAGCCAGTTTTTTTCTCCTGTCATCAGACATAGTTATTCCTGTAGGGTTTTGAAAATCTGGAATGGTATAAATCATCTTGACTCTTTTATCCCTTTTAAGCTCTTCCTCCAGCTTCTCCATTATCATACCATTTTCATCCATTTCTATTTCAGTAAATTTAGGTCTGTAGGCTTTAAATGCATTAATTGCTCCCATATAACTTGGACTTTCACATATTATAGTATCTCCTTCATTTACCAACATTTTTGCAGAAAATTCAATCCCCTGTTGAGAGCCGCTAGTTATAATTATGTCTTCACCAGTTACATGTACTCCTGAAGTAACCATTCTCTGTTTCGCTATTATTTCCCTTAATGGTTTAAATCCTTCTGTAGTACTATATTGCATAGCACAGGTTCCGTCTTTTTCTAAAACATTTTGCATTATTTTTTTCATTTCTTCTACAGGAAACAATTCTGGTGCAGGTAATCCTCCGGCAAAAGATATTATTTCCGGCATTTCAGTTAATTTTAAAAGCTCCCTTATCTCTGAAGCTTTTAGTCCATCTGCTCGTTGTGAAAAATTTATTTTCATGAAAAAAATCCACCCCCCAATAAATACTAAAATACTTTAATCTTTTTATCGCCTCCTTGTAAATAAACTCTCTAGGTATTGTCACTTTATTAATAAACTAATAGTACATATTTAAAAGTCGAAAAAATCAGAAAAATTTTATTGCTGACTTCTTCCTTTATAAATGTATCATCCTATATTATAATAATATAATTTTTAAAGGATCTTTTCAATAAGAATTTTAATATAGCATCGTTTTTATGAATTTTATATAGCACATATGAATATTTAGAGTATAATCTTAATAAGCAAATATATTATATCATTAATAAAATGAAAGGAATTGATGCTTTTTAAATCTAAAGATATATTATAATAGCAGCAGTAATTGCGGCGTGTTTACACAATTAGATATTAACGATATAATTATATAGTAAAATCAATATGAATTGGAGAACGGAAAATGATAACACAGAAATATACTACAGATATGCAAAATTGCAGTAAAAATCAGGAATATAAAACCTTTTTTATTGAAACATGGGGCTGCCAGATGAATGAAGAGGACTCAGAAAAGTTGTCTGGAATGTTAAAAAAAATGGGATATAAAAAAGCAGCAAATAAAATTCATGCAGATTTGATTATATTCAACACCTGTTGTGTAAGAGAAAATGCAGAACTTAAAGTATATGGACATTTAGGTACTTTAAAAGAATTAAAGGCACAAAACCCCCAACTTATAATAGCTGTATGCGGATGCATGATGCAGCAAAAACACATGGCAGAAAATATAATTAAAAAATATCCCTTTGTAGATATAATTTTTGGAACACATAATGCCTATAAATTTCCTGAATATTTAAATACAGTACATCAGAAAAACAGTTCGGTGGTGGAAATTCAAGACAGGGAGACAGGGATTATAGAAGGGGTTCCAATAGATAGGGAGAGCACTATAAAGGCTTTCGTAACCATAATGTATGGCTGCAATAACTTCTGCACCTATTGTATAGTTCCTTATGTAAGGGGAAGAGAGAGAAGTAGAAAACCTAAAGATATTGAAAATGAAATAAAGAATTTGGTTTCAAAAGGGTATAGGGAAATCACACTTTTAGGCCAGAATGTAAACTCATATGGTAAAAACCTGATTCCAAAAATAAGTTTCAGTGAACTTTTAAGGAAAATAAATACGATAAATGGACTTGAAAGAATCAGATTCATGACATCACACCCTAAGGATTTAACTGAAGATGTTATAGATACAATTTCAGAATGTGATAAAGTATGCGAACAGGTACATCTTCCTGTACAATCTGGTTCTACTGACATATTAAAAAAAATGAATAGAAATTATTCCAAAGAACAGTACTTAAATCTTATATATAAGATAAGGGAAAAAATTCCCGAGGCATCTATTACTACAGATATAATGGTTGGATTTCCAGGTGAAACGGAAAAGGACTTTGAAGAAACCTTAGACCTGGCAAAAAAAGTAGAATATGATTCCGCTTTTACTTTCATATATTCTAGAAGAAAAGATACCCCTGCCGATAAGTCCAAAGATCAAATTCCTGAAGGTGTAAAACATGAAAGATTCAACAGACTTGTAGAAGTTATAAATAAATCCTCTGCCAAGAGAAATAAAGCCTACATGGGAAAGATAGAAGAAATATTAGTGGAAGGTATCAGTAAAAATGACAGCACAAAACTTATGGGAAGAACAAGAACGGGCAAACTGGTTAATTTTGAAGGTGATAAAGACTTCATAGGTAAATTGGTTAAAGTTGAAATAACTAAATCAAATTCCTTTTCACTTTCAGGTAAACAGATACAATAAAAGGAGGAACTAAAGTGACATTAACTCCAATGATGAAACAGTATATGGAAGTAAAAGAAAAATATAAAGATTATATACTGTTTTTTAGATTAGGTGATTTTTATGAAATGTTTTTTGATGATGCAAAAACAGCAGCTAGAGAACTTGAATTGGTTCTTACTGGAAGAGATTGCGGGATGGAAGAAAGAGCCCCTATGTGTGGAATCCCATATCATGCTGCCAATTCATACGTGGGCCGGCTAATAAACAAAGGTTATAAAATAGCTATATGTGAACAATTAGAGGATCCTGCTCTTGCAAAAGGTATAGTAAAGAGGGGAATCATTAAACTTGTAACTCCTGGTACTTATACTGATTCCACCTTTTTAGAAGAAAATAAAAACAACTATATAATGTGTTTGTACATAGATAAAAATAATAATTCCGCACTATGCTTTGCAGATGTATCCACAGGGGAATTTAATTGTACAGACACTCCTTTTAATTTACCTATAATTTTAGACGAAATATCTAAGTATAATCCAAAGGAAATTCTCATTCAAAAAAATATTGATCACTCTGCATTAAATGAAATAAAAGAATTTTTCAATGGATCTTTTACCAAGTTGGATGAAGACTATTTTTCGGGGGATACAGAAAAAATATTAAGAGAACAATTTACAGATTTTAATCCAAAAAAATATAAGTTTGAGACCATAAAATGCTGTGGTTCCCTTTTAAAATATATACATGAAACACAAAAAGCCAATTTTTCTCACATAAATAAATTTCAATATTATAATGTAGTTGATTATTTGACCATAGATGGCAATTCCAGAAGAAATCTGGAAATAACGGAAGGCTTGAGAGAAAATAAGAAAAGGGGATCTCTTCTCTGGGTCATAGATAAAACCAATACTGCCATGGGAGGAAGACAACTTAGAAGATGGTTGGAACAACCACTTATGGATAGGAATAAAATAATCGAGAGATTGGATTCCGTAGAAGAACTCTCCAGTAACATATCCTATCATGAAGATCTAAAGGAAGCACTAAAAAACATATACGACATTGAGAGACTTGTGGGAAAAATATCTTCTAAAAGTGTAAATGCCAAGGATTTAAATTTTCTGAAAAATTCAATAGAAAAAATACCTGATGTAAAATCCATATTGTCACATTTTAAAACCAATTTATTAAAAAACATGTATGAAAATTTAGATGAACTAAAAGATATATACTCACTGATAGATGGTTCTATATTAGAAAATCCTTCTATTTCACTAAAAGAGGGCAATTTGATAAAAGAAGGATACAATAAAAAGATAGATGAATTAAAGGGAATAAAGATCCATGGGAAGGATTGGATAGCCGCTCTTGAACATAGGGAAAGAGACATTACCAAAATAAAATCACTAAAAATAGGTTATAACAAAGTATTTGGATATTATATTGAAATAACTAAAAGCAATCTGAATTTGGTCCCGGAAGGCAGATATATAAGAAAGCAAACTCTTTCCAATGCAGAGAGATACATAACTCCAGAGTTAAAGGAAATGGAAGATAAGATTTTAGGAGCAGAAGATAAATTGATATCCTTAGAATATAATACTTTTATAGAAATAAGGGATACCATAGAAAAAGAAGTTCATAGAATGCAATCTTCCGCTGAAATAATTTCCCAAGTTGATTGCTTGAGCTCTCTGGCAAAAGTAGCTGTAGAAAATAATTATTGTAAACCTGAAATGACTCTTTCAAATAAAATATCCATAAAAGAGGGACGGCATCCTGTAGTTGAAAAAATGATTCCGTCAGGAGATTTTATATCCAATAATGCAAATATGGATACCTCTGAAAATCAGCTTCTTTTAATAACAGGACCCAATATGGCAGGTAAATCCACTTATATGCGGCAGGTGGCTTTAATTGTAATTATGGCTCAAATTGGAAGCTTCGTACCAGCTAAAAGCGCTTCTATATCTATTTGTGACAAGATATTTACCAGAATAGGGGCATCAGATGATCTAGCTTCAGGTAAAAGTACCTTTATGGTAGAAATGTGGGAGGTTTCAAATATATTAAAAAATGCCACCAACAAAAGCTTGATTTTATTGGATGAAGTTGGAAGAGGAACCAGTACTTACGATGGACTCAGTATAGCCTGGGCTGTAATAGAATATATATGTAAAAATAATAAATTAAAAAGCAAAACATTATTTGCGACCCATTACCATGAACTGACCAAGTTAGAAGGCAGGATACAAGGGGTGAAAAACT
This sequence comes from Clostridium moutaii, assembly GCF_041205085.1. Classification (NCBI taxonomy): domain Bacteria; kingdom Bacillati; phylum Bacillota; class Clostridia; order Eubacteriales; family Clostridiaceae; genus Clostridium; species Clostridium moutaii. The sequence continues at coordinate 153,739 of NZ_JBGEWD010000005.1, read as the reverse complement.
ACTCTGTATCCGTTAAAGAATCGGAAAACAATATAGTTTTTTTGAGAAAAATCATAAGAGGGGGAGCTGATCAATCCTACGGCATTGAAGTTGCAAAACTTGCCGGACTTCCTGAAGAAGTTTTGAAAAGAGCCAGAGAAATATTGTGCAGCCTGGAAAATGAAAAATCCAATAATTCTCTACATAATAAAAAGACATCCTTTAAAAATTCTAATGATGAGGAAGATAATAAAACCTTGAAAAAAGAAGAAAATATTAAATTAGATAGGCAATTGGGATTTTCGGACATAAAAAAAGAAACCCTGGTTAAGGAAATTAAAAATATAGACATATTAAATATGACGCCTATGGATGGTTTTAACAAACTTTATGATATAATAAAAAGAGCAAAGTCTATATAAAAACAAAAGGATTGATATATAATGAAAAGAATAAATCTACTGGATATAAATACTTCAAACAAAATTGCTGCTGGTGAAGTAATAGAAGGTCCTTCATCTGTAGTGAAAGAATTACTTGAAAACAGTATAGACTCAGGAGCTAAAAATATAACTATAGAAATTGAAGAGGGTGGAGAAAAATCTATAAAAGTAATAGATGATGGCTCTGGAATACATCCTATGGATATGGAAAAAGCTTTTATGCCCCATGCTACAAGCAAAATAAACAATGTAGAAGATCTTGGAAAAATAAACACCATGGGGTTTAGGGGTGAAGCTCTGGCAAGCATAGCTGCCGTATCCAATATAACCCTTAAAAGCAGGACTGATCAGTTTGATTCCGGTATGGAGATAATAATAAATGGAGGAATTTTAAAAAGTGTTCAACATAGTGGATGCAATCTTGGAACTACAGTTTTAGTAGAGAACTTATTTTTCAACGTACCTGCAAGACAAAAATTTTTAAAATCTTCCAGTAGTGAGTCTGCAGGAATCTCAGATATAGTAAGCAGACTCTCTCTGGCTAATGCCCATATTTCTTTTAAATTTTTTAAAAACGGCAAGAAATCTATCACTACTTATGGTACTGGTAATGTAATGGATGTTATACGATGTATATACGGTAAAAACATCTATGAAAATATAACACCCATAGAAAAACACAGTGATATAATTTCAATTTATGGATATATAGGCAATTCTGAAATAAGCCGGGGCAGCAGGAATCATCAAAGCTTATTTGTAAATAAGAGATATATTAAAAATAAACCTATAACCACAGCTGTGGAAAAAGCTTTTAAGTCCTTCCTGACCATAAATAAATTTCCTTTTTTTATATTGTTCCTTGATATATTTCCTGAATTTATAGATGTAAATGTTCATCCTGCCAAATGGGAGATAAAATTCAGTGACCCGAGGATGATATTTAAATTTGTATTTGATACTGTTCATGAAGCTCTTAGAAATAATTTAAAGGATTCCTTTACCATTGATACAAAAGAGGATGATTTAAATTCTAATGCCACTGAAGTAAAACAAATTCAAATTCCAGTTGATTTAAAATCCTTAAACAGTGAAAATTATTTAAATCAAAATGATAAAAATGAAAGTCAATATAATTCTCTCCATGAAAATATCAATGACTTTCAGCAATATAAACCAAATTTATATAAAAATGATGATCATTATATACAAAAAAATTCACCGGATAAAATAAATAGAGAAATTCAAAATGAGGAACATACAGCTGCTAAATTTCCACCTCTCAAAATAATTGGCCAATTTTACAATACTTATATAATAGCAGAGGATGGAAATAATCTATATATGGTAGATCAACATGCAGCTCATGAAAAAATTCTCTTTGAAAAATATAAAAAAAGCATTCAAAACGGAAAAATATTGTCTCAAGTATTAGTGACTCCAGTAGTTATAGAACTTACACCTATTGATTATAATTATTATATGGAAAATGACGATATATTTAAAAGAACCGGATTCAATATAGAATTATTTGGAGATACGGCTGTAAGTATAAGGGAAGTACCTATGATACTTGGAAAACCAGATATTAAAAACTTATTTATGGATATACTTGATAATTTGAAAAATATGGGTTCTGGAGATACTTGTGAAGTAAAATATCTTTCCATAGCAACTCTCGCTTGTAAAGCCGCCATTAAAGCAAGGGATCATTTATCACAAATGGAGATGGATCATTTACTTGAGGAATTAAGGTTTATAGAAGATCCTTTTACCTGCCCTCATGGAAGACCTGTTATAATAAAATTCACTTTAAATGATCTGGAGAAGAAATTCAAGCGAATACAGTGAGGAGAAAAATATGCAAAACTTATTTATACTGGCAGGACCTACTGCAGTGGGAAAAACTGATATATCCATTGAAATTGCTAAGAAATTAGACGGCGAGATAATATCTGCAGACTCTATGCAAATATACAAATATATGAATATAGGTTCTGCGAAAATTACAAAAGAGGAAATGCAGGGGGTACCACATCATTTAATAGATATTATCGAACCCAATAGAAGTTTTAACGCATCAAAATACAAAAAACTGGCTGTGAAATCCATAGATGAAATATATAAAAGAAATAGGTTTCCAATGGTAGTGGGTGGCACAGGGCTTTATATTAATTCACTTATTTTCAACTATAATTTTACAGATGCACAGGTAGATAAGGGCTATAGGGAGTATCTTCAAAAACTGGCCAGGGAACAGGGGAAAGAATATGTACATTCTCTTTTAAAGGAAGTGGATATGTCATCTTATGAGAAACTTTATCCCAATGATTTAAAGAGAGTTATCAGAGCTTTAGAAGTTTATAAACTTACGGGGAAAACCATAAGTGAGTTTAATCACCAAAATCACTTATATCAAATACCTTATAGAATATATTATTTTGTATTAACTATGGATCGTGCTAAATTATACCAGAGAATAAACAATAGAGTGGATATAATGCTGGAAAAGGGGCTTATAGATGAAGTTGACAAATTGAAATCAATGGGTTATACCAGTGATATGCAATCCATGAAGGGTATAGGGTACAAGGAAATACTGAGTTATTTAGAAAATAAGATATCCCTGGACGAAGCCATATATTTAGTGAAAAAAGGAAGTAGAAATTATGCTAAAAGGCAATTGACCTGGTTTAGAAAAGATAAAAGGGTCATATGGGTAAATGAGGACAATTTCAATTGTTATGGGGAAATAGCTCATCATATAATAAATGTACTTAAAACCATACAATAGTTTTAAATTTAATATATTAATATGTTTTTATTAAAGCCAGATTTAATATCATTGAATTCTTTTTTTCTGCTATATACTGAAGGATTTTTGTGATATTTATAGAATTATATAATAAAATTACGGAGGGTGAGAACTATGAGTAAACCAGCTAATAATTTACAGGATATTTTTTTAAACGGTGCAAGAAAAAACAAAATTTCAGTTACCATATATCTGACCAATGGATTTCAAATTAGAGGAACAGTAAAGGGATTTGATAATTTTACAGTTATATTAGATTGTGCTGGCAAGCAGATGATGGTATATAAACATGCAATTTCCACTATTACACCCATAAAATCAATCTTATTTAATACACCAATTGAAACAGATGATAAAGAATAACTAAAAAACATCAAGTCATATGGTTATTATAAACTATAGATGAGGAATAGGTAATGCCTATTCCCTTTCTATGCGTTATTTTAACATCTTTAAGGAGGTAAAAATATTGCTGGAAATAACTAAAGAAAAACTTAAAAACAGATATAAAATAGGTAAAGAAATAATAAACTTATACGAAAAGGCCCTGGATGATGTGAAAGATCAATTTGAATATTACGATGAGATAAGAGAATATAACCAGATAAAAGTTTTAGATGCCCTTCAGCAGGAAAAAATAAGCGAATCTCATTTTACCAATTCTTCCGGCTATGGATATGGTGATATAGGAAGAGATTCTCTGGATAGGGTATATGCCAGAATATTCAATTCAGAAAGTGCACTTGTAAGGCCTCATTTTGTAAATGGTACCCATGCCCTTTGTTGTGCAATTTTTGGCAACTTACGTCCTGGAGATACAATGCTTTCTGTATGTGGTACTCCTTATGATACCCTACATAGTTTAATAGGAATAGATACGGATAAAAAACTAGGTTCTCTCAAAGAATATGGTATAAATTATGAGCAGGTAAATTTAACTGAAGATAATAAAATAGACTTTAAGAGCATAGGGGAGCACCTGAAAAAAAACAATAAGATAAAGTTGGTTCATATACAGAGATCCACTGGTTACGGCTGGAGAAAATCTCTTCTCATATCTGAAATCAAAAGTATAATTGATTTTATAAAACAGATAAACCCAAATGTAATATGTTTTGTAGACAATTGCTACGGGGAATTTATAGATACATTGGAGCCCACAGATGTAGGTGCCGATTTAGCAGCAGGTTCTCTTATAAAGAATATAGGCGGCGGCATAGCGCCTACCGGAGGGTATATAGTAGGTAAAAAAGATTACGTCACCCAAGCTTCCTATAGACTTACTGTTCCTGGAATAGGAGGGGAATGTGGCTCCACTTTCGGAGTCATGAGGCTTTTATATGAAGGACTATTTTTAGCCCCGCATATTTCTGTAGAGGCAGTAAAAGGTGCTATTTTTTGTGCGAGAATTATGGAACTGGCAGGATTTGAAGTTCTTCCTAAATACAATGATAAAAGAAGTGATATAATACAGGCAATTAAATTCAATGATAAATCAAAATTAATAAATTTCTGCAGTTCCATCCAAAAGGGATCACCAATAGATTCATTTGCTCAGTGTGAACCCTGGGATATGCCTGGATATTCAGATCAAGTTATAATGGCTGCGGGGGCTTTTGTACAGGGATCTTCCATAGAGTTATCCGCAGATGCCCCTATAAGAGAACCTTATATCGGATATCTTCAAGGCGGGCTCACTTTTGATCATGCCAAAGTGGGCATACTCATAGCTTTATCCAGTATACTGTAGAAAATACAAGTTCAAAAACAGAGATTTACTTTAAAATAAAGCAGATCTCTGTTTTTAACTATTATATACTAAACTTAATATCTTCTATATACGCCCACTAACTTGCCTATAATCTTACAGTCATCCACTATAATAGGCGGCATATTCTTGTTTTCCGGCTGTAACCTTATATTGCTTTCTTGTTTGAAAAATCTTTTTAAAGTAGCCTCGTTTCCAATTAAAGCTGCAACTATATCTCCATTTTCAGCAAAATTAGTCTGCTCCAGTATAGAAAAGTCTCCATTCAATATACCTGCATCTATCATGCTTTCTCCCTTTACTCTCAATATAAATAGTTTTTTATCATTTTTAATAAAATCCACGGGAATAGGGAAAAAGTCTTCCACATTTTCCGTTGCTAAAATAGGCATGCCTGCGGCTATATCACCTATGATGGGGATATCAATCATCTCTTTTTGTGGAATTGATTTTTCTATAATTTCTATAGTTCTGGATTTAATGCCATCTCTTTTTATAAGCCCACGTTTTTCCAATCTCTCCAGATGATTGTGAACAGTAGAAGTAGACCTTAACCCCACAGCCGCACATATTTCTCTAACAGATGGCGGGTAACCCTTTTCTTTAATTTGAGACTTTATAAATTCATATATCTGAAGTTGTCTATTATTACTGTAATCTCTCATAAAAAAACACTCCTATAACTTATTTATGTGAATTATATCACAAAAGTTGACAAATATCAAACTTATGTTCTATACTATTTATTATATAATTAAGAAGGAGAATATTATGTATGAAAGATAATTATTGTATATTTGATAAAAACAAAGTGTGTGATGACTGTGGTGAGTGTAAATTATGTGACTTGAATTCAAGTAAAAAATGCAACAATTGTGGTAAATGCCTTGAGATGGAAGGTTATGACATGAGAGCTATAAAAATTGATGATATCATAGATGATGAAAATGAATCCAGAAGATATGAAAAGGAAGAAAGCAACTATGATTCATTTGATTCTCATTATCAACTTAATGAAGAAGATTTAAATGAAAACAGTGAAAAAGAAGAAGATAACCTTGTTGGATTTATAAATGATATAGATGGGTTGAAGGAAGTTTTAGAGAATGAAGATACTTTTAAAGAAGTTGCATATGAAGAATATCCAGGTCTTATAAGGATTCAGAAAAAAACTAAAAATAAATAACATATGAAATCAAAGGCTGGAAAAAAAATCTCAGCCTTTGATTTTTTGGTTGAAATGCTATTATTCCTCTTCTTCACTTAAAGGATTTGATTTTACTGCTTCTCTAAGTTTTTCATCATCCACATGGGTATAGATTTGAGTAGTGGATACATTTTCATGGCCCAGTATTTTTTGAAGACTTCTAATGTCTACATTTCCATATTTATACATAAGAGTAGCTGCAGTATGCCTGAGCTTATGAGGTGTATATTTTTCACTGTCCAGGCCAGCATTTTTCAAATATTTTTTCAGCATCAATTCCACAGTTCTTTTATTTATTCTGATGTAATTTCTGCTTATGAAAAGGGCATCCTTATCCTTTATCTTATTATAATGGCTGTTCCTTTCAGTCAGGTAATTGCTCAGAGCCTTCATGCAGGCTCTGTTTAAATAGATGGTTCGCTCTTTATTGCCTTTTCCAACTACAGTTAAAGTATCATCTTTAATATTTGATATATTTATACTACACAATTCAGAAAGTCTCATACCACAGTTTAAAAAAAAAGTTATAATGCAGTAATCTCTTTCCTTGAATTTTCCATCCACAGCTTTTAACAAAGCCTTGCTTTCCACCAGGCTCAAATAAATAGGATTTCTTTTGCTTATTTTAGGCGATTCCAATTCCATGGCCGGATTTTCATTTATTACTTTAGCTTTATTATTAAGGTATTTAAAAAAGGACTTTAACGAAGCTACTTTTCTGGCTCTGGTATAACTTCCGTTGTTTCTATAATTTTCAGCAAAGGATATAAAAGCAAATAGATCGCTTAAATTTATTTGCTTTATAAAATCTTCATCTATATCACTTATGTTTATTTTTTTGAATTCATAGTTTTCTTTAATTATTCCTTTATAAAGTTTTAAAAATCTAAAAAACATAGTCAAATCCACCTTGTAACCACTTAAAGTATTTTTTGATTTTCCTCTAATGGTTCCAAGATAATTTAAAAAATCATTCAGACACTTGGGCAGTGCCGGGTTATAGATATGTTTCAAATTATACTGCATAGAATGCTCCCCTTTCTAAAAATAGGTCCAACTTCGCTAAATGATTATTTAGCGAAGTTAAGTATTCTATATAAATACCACAAAATCCTTCTTTTATTATAAAAATTAATAAATTTTTATAATAAATTCTATAGTAAGCTTCTTAACCAAACAATTTTTTATCATTTTATGTTATGAAAATTTATTTTTCATACATTTTGTATTAATTTGTAAAATAATATATTGCAAATTTTTCTTTTCTTTCAGTTGATACTATTATCAACTGCAATATACTAATTTTCAAATTGAAAAATGAATTTTTGATTTTCCTTTAATTCATTTTCTCTTTAAATGAAGTTATACCCATATTGTGGAAATAAAGTGGATATTTATAAAATCAAAATATTTCCACAATGTGGTGATAACTTTGTGAGTTCATTTTTCTCCTCTCCTCCCCTTTTTTCTTCTAAAAAAAGTATAAGCTTATATTATGTAAAATCAAGTCTTATTTATGGATATCAGGCATGAATTTATTTGTAGAATATGAAAATAAAAAATCGTTTAAGGTATAAAAAGTAGGTTTCGATTTTTTTAAAATTATTTTTTTTAACAGAATCGAAATATAAGATGATGTTTACATTTCAATTTTTAATTTACATAATATATATTACATAAATTAAAAAAATAAATTATAAAACTGTATAAATTTTTGAAATTGAGATAAAATATACAAGTGTACGTAGTTTACATTTTCTACTAATTTAAAAAGACTGGAGGTATTGCTGCCTTATAACATTTTTACTATGTATAAGCAGCTATTTATATATGAAAATAGGTATTCCTAAAGGATTGTTGTATTGTAAATACCATCCCTTTGTAGAAACTTTCTTTGAAGAATTAGGTGCAGAGATAATAACCTCACCTGATACCAATAAATACATACTGGATATGGGTGTAAAACATTGTGTAGACGAAGCCTGCCTTCCTATAAAAGTATTTCACGGACATATAACTGCCATAAAAGATAAATGTGACGTAATACTTATTCCTAGGGTAATGCAGCTTGAAAAAAGAGAGTTCATTTGTCCTAAATTTTGTGGCCTTCCTGAAATGGTATTGAATGATATTCCAAACATGCCTCCCGCATTGACTTATCCCATATATGCCTTTTCTAAAAAGAAATTCAGAAGCTGGGTATTAAATGCAGGTTTAATATGTACTAAGAACATTTTTAAAATCAGGAGAGCTTATAAAAAAGCTTTAGGAGCACAATATAATTACAAAGCACCTTCGAATAATTCAAATTTTCCACTAAAGGTAGCTTTAGCGGGTCACCCGTACAACTTAAACGATAGTTTTACCAATATGAATATAGTAAAAAAACTAAATAGCCTTGGAATTGGCATACTCACTGAAGAAAACATAGATGAAAATATAATAGATGCGGAAGCTGCAGAACTGTTTAAAAAACCATTTTGGACTTTTGCTAAAAATTCTTACGGTTTTTCAACTTACCTATCCGAAAATAAGAAGGTAGATGGAATAATTTATATATCCTCCTTTGCCTGTGGTATAGACTCTGTAGTAATAGAACTTATAAAAAATAAATTAAACAATTTTCCCCTTCTAATATTAAAAATAGATGAACAAACCGGGGAAGCAGGTTTCAATACTAGAATTGAAGCTTTTCACGATATGTTGGAAAGGAAGTGTCTCAACTCATGAAAATAACTTTTCCACATCTTGGAAATACTTTTCTTGCTGCAAAAGCCATATTTGATGGGCTTGGAATTGACTATGTAATTCCACCTTTAAGCAATAAAGATGCATTGGAAATAGGCTCTCAATACTCTCCTGAAGAAATGTGTCTCCCATTTAAAATAATGATAGGCAATTATATTCAAAGCATAAAAAATGGTGCAGATACAATATTAATAGTTGGAAGCTGCGGTCCCTGCAGGTTTGGTGAATATTGTGAACTTCAAATGAATCTACTAAAAAAATTGGGGTATGACTTAAATTTTATAGTACTGGATTATCCAAAAGATATAGGTTTAAAAGAGCTTGTTAGAAGAATAAACATCATTGCTTCAGAGAGTAAAAAAAGCACTGTGGGAAAATTAAAAATGGCCAGCTTTGGCCTTAAAATAATAAACCTAATGGATGATATTGAAAAAAAGGCAAAAATTCTCTCTGGTTATGAATTGCAAAAAGGTCAATGTAAAGGTATCTTAAATGAATGCAGGAAAAGAGCTTTTGAGACCACTTCACCGGAAGAAATGATATGTGCATTAAAAAATTATATGAAAAAATTAGATAAGGTTCCTATTTTCAAAAACAAAAAACCTCTAAAGATTGCCATAATAGGTGAAATATATACTATAATAGAGCCCTTTTCAAATCTATTTATAGAAGAAAAGCTTATGAATTACGGCGTATCTACAGTTAGGTATATTACTCCTAGCTGGTGGGTTAAAGATATGGCTCTGTCACCACTTAAATTAAATTCTATCAATATAAGGAGAGCTTCCAAAAAATATCTGCCTTTTTATGTAGGAGGTCATGCCAGAGAATGTATAGGAGAAGCTGTTCTGGCAAGTGAAAAGGGATTTGATGGTGCAATTCAGATTTTTCCCGTAGGATGCATGCCGGAAATCGTATCAAAATCCATACTTCCCACTATAGCAAAAGACAAAAATTTTCCTATACTTACCCTGATAGTAGATGAAATGACCGGTGAAGCAGGATATGTAACCAGAATAGAAGCTTTCTTAGATTTACTTGAAAGGAGAAAAAACAATGTATTATATGGGAGTTGATGTAGGCTCTGTTAGTACGGATATTGTAATAGTAGATGAAAAAATAAATGTCCTTGAATCCTTATATTTAAGGACAAAAGGAAGACCTATAAATGCAATTCAAGAGGGATTTAAATTTTTAAAAAACAAATATGAGGATAAACACATATCAGCAGTGGGAACTACAGGAAGTGGTAGACAAATTGCGGCCTCAATTATAGGTGCCGATGTAGTTAAAAATGAAATAACTTCCCATGCCGTTGCTGCTTTACATTTGGATCCAGATGTAAGAACCATACTAGAAATAGGTGGTCAGGATTCTAAAATAATACTGTTGCAAAACGGTATTGTATTAGATTTTGCAATGAATACAGTATGTGCAGCAGGCACTGGTTCTTTTCTTGATAGGCAGGCATCAAGGCTTGATATTCCCATAAACGAATTTGGAAATTACGCCTTAAAATCCACCTGCCCTGCCAGAATAGCTGGGAGATGTGCTGTATTTGCTGAATCGGATATGATACACAAGCAGCAGTTGGGCTGCAGCAATCCAGATATAATAAAAGGATTGTGCAATGCTCTAGTTAGAAATTATTTAAACAATGTGGCTAAAGGAAAAGATATACAATCAGAGATATTTTTTCAAGGTGGAGTTGCTGCCAATATAGGAATAAAAAATGCTTTTGAGGAAGCATTGGGCAAAGAAATAGTAGTACCTAAAAATTTTAAAGTAATGGGAGCTATTGGTGCAGCTATTCTGGCAAAAGAAAGTCTGGAAAAAAGCAATACTTTTACCAGGTTCAAGGGATTTGATCTGATAAATACAAATTTTATATCCAAGAGTTTTGAATGTACAGGATGCCCTAATAGATGTGAAGTTATAAAAATACTTGGCAGTAAAAAAATTATAGGTTTTTTTGGTGGAAGATGTGAAAAGTGGAATAAAACTATTTCTGCATAGGAAATAGTTTTATTTAATTACACGCATATGGATCTAACTGGCAATTTGACAGAAAGTAAAATTTTAATATATAATATATATAAGTGTTACATATAGTTCTTACATTATTAATAAAATTCATTTAATCTTATATTATGGTATTAATACCATAATATCCATAAATCTCATGTTCTTATTATTTATTTTCAGATATCTTTGCTGTATAACTTCCCTTTTATATAGCATATAATTATGAATGTTATTTCATTTCTTGTAATATTTATAAATAACTATGGATATTAAACGATATAAAGTAATTCTTAGGTTCAGGTAGAGTTGCTTATAAGAAATGCTTTTCGTATCTGAATGTTAGAAGAACTTATCCATGGGCGTATCATTGCTCATCATTCTCCACTTTGAAAAAATTGTGGTATTAGCAGTGGTTAGCCATCGGATAAAATTCACATAAAGGATGTGGTTCAATGTCAAAAAAACGCCATAAAATATTTAAAACAGCCAGTAAGATAGCATTTATGTTCATAGGAGCTACCCTGGCATCCATAGCTTTGGAATTATTTCTAATCCCCAACAATGTAATAGATGGAGGTATTACCGGTATATCAATTATATCCAGTTATCTTACAAAATTACCTCTTGGTCTATTTATCTTTGTATTAAATATACCCTTTCTATTAGTGGGATATAAACACATTGGAAAAACTTTCACACTTTCCACTTTATTTTCTGTAACTTCTCTGTCAATCATGGTATCTCTTCTTAAACCAATTAATGGTGTCACAAATGACACTCTCTTAGCTTCAGTTTTTGGTGGAATAATACTCGGAATCGGAGTTGGATTAATGATAAGAAGTGGAGGATCATCAGACGGTACTGAAATCATAGCTATAATTTTGGACAAGAGAACCGGGTTTTCTATAGGTGAAATAGTAATGTTTTTTAATATATTTATATTAAGCAGTGCCGGCCTTGTATTTAGCTGGGACAGGGCCATGTATTCACTTATAACTTATTTTATAGCTTTTAAAGTAATTGACATAACTGTAGAAGGACTGGATGAATCAAAATCCGTATTGATAATTTCAGATCAATACACTGATATAACCGACGCAATTTTAGCAAGATTGGGAAGAGGAGTTACACTTTTGGATGGTAAAGGAGGTTATACCAATACCCCAACTAATGTAATATATGTAATAGTATCACGTCTAGAAATAGCCAAATTGAAATCTATAGTTTATGATTTCGATAGTACCGCACTTATAACCATTGGGAATGTTGAAGTTTCGGGAAAGAGTTATAAGAAAAAATCAATACATTAACAATTGCAATTATCAGCAGATATGGAAAGCATATGTTTTTCGTATCTGCTGATTGCATATTAAAAAGCTTTAGTTCCATATATCTTCAGTCAAAGAATCAATTTTTCCTTTCCTTTTTTCAGTCTCCTCTATATTTATAGATATTTTATCCTTGCATATATCAAGTACACATCCCTGTTTTGCATCCTTAGGTAAATTTATTCTCTTTATATCCATCATGGTCTTATCCTCTTTTTCGCAAACAGCATACGGTCCTTCAAATCTGTCTATTATAACCCTCATTTAAATCCCCACCTCATAAAATTTAGCTGTATTTTTTATTATACTATAGATTACTAAAATATATTTCTTTTATCAATTAATATATAAATTTTATTTTTACCTTTTATTAGTGGATTCAAAAAACCTATGGCTTTTATATTAATTAAAAATTCTAATATGAACCCAATTGATATCCAAAATATACAATTTACGATTATATAGGCAGTAAAATAAACTATATAATTCAAAGTAAAACTGAGATTTTTTACTATATAGGAATTAGGCGCTATTGCAAATATAGAATAAAAAATTCCAAGAGGAATCCACAGACTTAAAATTCCCAGAATAATTTCACTTAATTTTATAATAAATGATTTTTTCGAAAAATTCCCATTAAAAAACTTCTCATATAAATTCCATTTTATACTTTGCGATATTATTAGAAGAATTGAAAAAGCTACAGCCATATATACAATATAAAATATGAATTCCTTTAACAGATAAAACTGCTTAAGTGTAAAAATTTTTACCACTAAAAATATAAATATAAATATAAATGCAAGCATGAGATTTTTAATATCCAATATAAATTTTATTTTTCCCTTAATTTTCATTCTATTCCACTCTTCGCAATAATAATTCATAACTTCTCCTTTCTAAAAAAATTTATATATTATACCATTATTATAATTATCCCCCTTTATTACATTATGGCCAAACTCCATCCAAATCCAAGAATGACTTGATATTAATATTATATTTATCAGTAGGCTTTTTTGATAATTTATTTTTACTATTATATGTAAAAAGCAGATTCTATCCATCTTTTGTAAATATACTCTATTTTTATTATACAATATTTTTATTGATTTTGATTAAATAAAGTAAATAAAAAATCACTATTAAAAATTTATCTTAAATAGTGATTTTTTATTTGCCTATTATATATTCATTCCAACTTCTATGGCCTTTATATTTAAATCGACAAACCGTTCCTTTACATTTTCCCTTACGGCCTTCGCCCAATTCACTTCTGGAAGTTGTAGATTCTTTAATAACCCCCCCAACATGATCATATTTTGTGATTTTATATTTCCAAGTCTTTTAGCTTCTTCTGCTGCATTAATCACCGTAACATTTTTTATATGAGATTTTATATTTTCAATAACATTTTTAGGATATTTTTCCTTTTCTGAAAGCACAGTAGCTGAAGGTATCTTATAATCATTTACGATTAATTTTCCATCCGATTTTAAATAATCAATCCACCTTAGTGATTCTATTTTTTCAAAGGCAACAATTGCATCTGCACTACTTTTCCCAATAATAGGTGAATATACCTTATCCCCATATCTAACCTGTGTAGTAACGCTTCCACCTCTTTGAGCCATACCATGCACTTCTGACATTTTTACATCATAACCTGCTGATATAAGACCTGAAATCAGTATTTTAGATGCCAGTATAATTCCCTGGCCGCCAACTCCTACAAATAAAATATTTTTTACTCTATTCATTTATCTGTCACCTGCCCTTTCTATTGCGTGAAAAGGACATATTTGGGCGCATAGGGAACACCCAACGCAAATATCCTCATCTATGTGTGAAAAATTTGAAACGGATATAGCCGGACATCCTGATTTTATACACATCTTGCACTTTTTACACTTTTCCTCATTTACCTTATACACAGTTTTGTTAAAATTAAATTGCTTCTTATCTTCTTTGCTCAATTTTTTGAGTACACAAGGCCATTTGGTTATAATTACTGAAGGTTCGTCAATTTCCAATGCCTTATTTAAAGCAGATTCTGTTTCACTTAAATCAAGGGGATTAACCGTCCACATGTTTTTTATTCCCAGAGCACTGCATAGGCAGGCTATATCTATGGCATTAGTTTTTTCCCCAGTTAAAGTATATCCTGTACCTGGATTTTGCTGGTGACCCGTCATTGCAGTTATCCTGTTGTCTAGTATTATAGTAACTGAATTTCCCTTATTATAAACTATATCAATTAAACCTGTAATGCCTGAATGGAAGAAGGTGGAATCACCCATTACCCCCACCACCTTTTTATCTACTCCGTTGATTTTAAAAGCTTTTTCAGCTCCATGAGAAGTACTTATGGATGAGCCCATGCAAATACATGTATCCATTGCATTTAAAGGTTCGGCACAACCTAAAGTATAACAGCCTATATCCCCTGTGATCATTATATCTTTTTTCCTGGATAAAGTATAAAATAATCCTCTATGAGGACATCCTGCACATAAAGTAGGAGGTCTTGATATAACTTCCCTTTTTAAACTTTCCATAGAACTAGCTGCTTCCCCTTCACTTTTATTGTTTATCCCCAAAATCGAGGAGGCAATAATATCCGGATTTAATTCACCTACATTCGGTATCCTTTCTTTTCCTATACACTTAATTCCTTTTGCTTTAATCTGATCTTCCATATAAGGTTCTAATTCCTCAATTACATAAAGGGTTTTCACCTCTTGTGCAAATTTCTTTATTTTTTCAAAAGGAAGTGGATTGGTAAAACCAAGCTTTAAATAAGATGCATTACTGCCAAATACCTCTTTTGAATATTCATAACTTATCCCTGAAGTTATAATTCCTATATCTCTATTTCCCCATTCAATTTTATTTAGAGCAGTGGTATTACTAAATTCCTCTAGTTTTTTCAATCTATTTTCCACTATTACATGAAGCTTTTTTGCATTTGCAGGTATGGTTATAAATTTAGATATATTTTTTAAATACGGTTTTATCTCCACATCTTTTCTCAAGCCCATCTCCACTAAAGACTTCGAATGGCATATTCTAGTGGAAACTCTAAATACCACCCCCGTATCAAATTTTTCAGATATTTTAAAGGCTTCTTTTATAAAGTCTTTGCATTCCTGACTGTCACTTGGTTCTATCATAGCCATTTTAGAAAACTTACCATAATATCTATTATCCTGCTCATTTTGTGAAGAATGCATACCTGGATCATCTGCCGACACTAAAACAAACCCTCCACTAACTCCAGTATATCCAAATGTCATAAGAGGATCCGCCGCCACATTTAATCCAACATGTTTCATTGCTGTAAGGGATCTTGCTCCTGCAATTGATGCCCCTATGGCCACTTCCGTTGCCACTTTTTCATTTGGTGCCCATTCCGAATATATATTTTTGTAATTTGAAATATTTTCAAGTATTTCTGTAGAAGGTGTTCCCGGATAAGCTGATGCTACAGTTCCACCTGCTTCATAAAACCCCCTTGCAATAGCTTCATTGCCTGTCATAAGTCTCTTCATCTATATACTCCTTCCAAAATAATACTTCAATATATACAAATTTAAAATCATAATTTCATTTCATACTATAATTTTAAGAGCATATATTGTGCCAAGTATTTTACATAGAAGGAAGCCTTATTTTCTAGAGATCTGCATATATAAAAGGGTTAAATGGTATACTTTATTTACCCATTTAACCCTTTTATATATGTAATTTACTATCCAGTGATTCTTAGCTGTGGATGTTAGCAATGGTAGCCTTCGGATAAAACATTGTCTTTCAAATAGTTTAATACCTTCTCACCAAATTTCGTAATTACGCTTCCCCCTCTTCCCCTATTCATTTTTATCATTAAATTTTTTTCCAGCTCTATGAGCATAACTCTTATTTCCTGTTCACTTAAAAAAATATTTTTCTGCCTGGCTATTTTGTACAAACTCCGCCTTCCCATTCTCTCTTCATTTTTAAAGCCTTTATTTAACTCTTCCAATAAAAATATATATTTTTCCATATCCTTATGGGCTTCACTTAAAAACTTTTTAAAAATGATTTTTTCACTGTTATCCAGTGTATTTTTATGAGACTTTTCACTATAAAAAGGTAAGTCTTTTAAATCTATTTTTCTAATGCCTAAACTTGCAAAATACTCTATATAGTTTTTAAGTTCTCTTATATTTCCCTTCCAATTATAATCAGTTAAAGCATCTTCAGCTGATTTTGTCAGTATAAAATCAACATTTAACTGATCTTTTATGTCATTGAGTAAAGGTATTATATCTTCCCTTCTGTACCTTAATGGTGGTAAATTCAATGGGAGCACACTTAATCTATAATATAGATCTTCCCTGAACTTTCCTTCATCTATCATATCTTTCAAATTCCTGTTAGTTACAGATATGATCCTAATATCTACTTTGATTAAGCCACTTCCTCCTATTCGCATAACCTCTCTTTCCTGAAGCACTCTTAAAAGCTTTGTCTGAAGATTTAAGGGCATTTCACCTATTTCATCTAAAAATAAAGTACCCTTATGTGCAAGTTCAAATAATCCCGGTTTTCCTCCTTTCCTAGCTCCTGTAAAAGCACCCTCTTCATATCCAAACAATTCACTTTCCAACAAACTTTCAGTAATAGCAGCACAATTTACAGCTACAAAAGGGTACTCCCTTCTTTTTGAACTGTTGTGTATTGCCTGCGCAAATAATTCCTTACCAGTACCGCTTTCTCCAGTTATCAATATTGAAGAATCTGAGTTTGCCATTCTCCTTGCAATTTCCTTATACTTTTTTATAATTTCACTTTCTCCAAATATATCTTCAAACTTATATTTTGCCCTGTATCCTTGTCCAATTATTTGAGCTCTAAATCTATACTGCTTTTTTTCTATATCATTAAATTTTTTAATGATAATAACCACACCATAAAGTATGCCTGAATTAACTAATGGATGCGCAGACAATACAACATCATATCCTTTTATTTTTATAAGTCTTTCCTTAATTGGTCTTATATTTTTCAAAACCATTTCAAACGAAATATCTGGCATTAAATCAATTATATTTTTTCCCATTGCATTGTCCTTATTTACACCAATTATTTCTTCTGCCCCCTCGTTATAAGTGTAGATCCTACCTTTGGGGTCAATTCCTATTATGCCATCATTGAGAACTTGCAGCAGTATTTTAAGTTCGCTTTCAAAACGATTTGTCTGTCCTATTATATGAGAAAGTCCAAAATTCTTACTGACAATTTCCTTATATCCCATTCTAATATTTTGATTTTGTAAAATATAAAGTAAATTTAACTTTTCTCCTATATCAATTATAGTACTTATATCCAGAAGGCTATGTCCTATGTTTATAATTTTTTCAGCTCCTTCAGTATTGCAGGTAGATTTCCCCAATAAAATAAGAGTTTTTCCCCGTATATTCTTATCAATACCAGGATATATAGGAGCGATTTCTATATGCTTTATTCCAAGTTCATATAATAAACATACCATTTCTATAGCCATTTCCATACTTTCATCTAAAAGCCCTAAGTGCGTTCCCTTGGGAATATTCATTATTTTGCAAAATCCAGCTTTTGAAATAGTTCTGTTTGCAAATACTATTTTACTTTCCAGATTCAAATATGGTTTCACTTTTTTTAAAGTATGATAGGACTGTACCAGTATAAGATCTGCATTTATTCTCTTTCTTATTTCTGATTC
Source organism: Clostridium moutaii (assembly GCF_041205085.1). Taxonomy (NCBI): domain Bacteria; kingdom Bacillati; phylum Bacillota; class Clostridia; order Eubacteriales; family Clostridiaceae; genus Clostridium; species Clostridium moutaii. The sequence continues at coordinate 135,680 of NZ_JBGEWD010000005.1, read as the reverse complement.
ATCTATGTAAAATTTTTCTATTGATAAATTATTTGAAAACAAGGCAGTGATTTGTTTTCCATAGGTATCCACTGCATCTTTTCCATAACCTATTATTGCAATTTTTTTATTCATATTTTTCATCCTTTAAATTAATTGTTTTTTACAGTATATCATATTTATTTTAGTTCATTTCAGATTTAAAGACTATAATTATCCATACTCACATATTGACAATTATAGTCTTCGTATTAAACTAGATATAAATATTAATTTGTTCGCAATAACTATTACAATTTAGTATATTGAGGTTCTTGTTGCTGAATATATTTTTGTCTTCCATTAAGTACTTGTAAAGCTTCATCCAGATTTTTTGCTATATTCTGAAAATCATTTTTTGCATTTTGATCCTGAGTTTCCAGGGCAAATGTTTTCATAGTTGCAGCTGCACTTTGGATCCCAGCTATTGCCTGCTGCATTTGAGTTCCAACTGTCATATTTTATCACCTCCTTTAAGTGGTTATCCTTTAGGTTTAAATAATAAAGCCCCAATAAATCCAAAAATTATAGCAGCGGATATACCTGCGCTAGTAACTTCAAAAATTCCAGTTAGAACTCCTATTACTCCGAACTCCTTGGCTTCCATAATAGCGCCTTTTACAAGTGAATTCCCAAAGCTGCTTATAGGCACAGAAGCACCTGCTCCAGCAAACTTTATAAGTGGTTCATATAGTCCAAATCCACCTAGTATGGCTCCAACTACTACAAGGGTAGTTGTAGTATGAGCTGGAGTAAGTTTAAAGACGTCCATCATAATTTGCCCTATTACACATATTATTCCTCCTACTACAAATGCCCAAAAAAACTTTTCCATATAAATAAATGCACCTCTTTTCTATGCTTCTATAGACACTGCATGAGCAACACAAGGTATGCTTTCCTTTTGCTGATAAGACATAGGTGACATAAGTGCTCCTGTGGCTACTATCAATATTTTATTTATTTTTTTTCGGCTCATCTCTTTTAAAAAGTGTCCATAAGTTACTGTAGCAGAACAAGCACATCCACTGGCACCTGAAAATACAGGCTGATCCTTTTTATATATTAAAATACCACAATCCGTAAATACTCCCTGCGGAAATTCAAATCCATCCTTTTTTAACATTTCTTTAGCTATTTCGTGCCCTATTTTTCCTAAATCACCAGTAGCTATAATATCATAATAGGAAGGATCTCTATTTAAGTCCCTAAAATGTGCCTCTATTGTATCAACTGCGGCAGGTGCCATGGCCGCTCCCATATTAAAAGGATCAGAAATTCCCATATCTATTACTCTACCCATAGTAGCTGAAGTAACTTTAGGTTTATCATACCCTTTTCCAACTACTGCAGCTCCAGCTCCTGTTACTGTCCATTGTGCCGTAGGAGGTTTTTGCCCTCCATACTCCGTAGGATACCTGAATTGTTTTTCTGCAGCCGCATTATGGCTTGAAGTTCCGCAGAGAACATATTCAGCTCCATTGCTATCTACAATAAAGGACGATATTGCCAATCCCTCCATAGAACTTGAACAGGCTCCGAATATGCCTAAATAAGGTATTTTAAGAGTTCTGGCAGAAAAACTGCTGCTGGTTATCTGATTCATAAGATCTCCACTGACAAAAAAATTTATATCTTCTTTTTTAACCTTTGAATTTTTTATAGCCAGATTGCAAGCTTCTTCCAGTAATTTTTTTTCAGCCTTTTCAAAGCTATCCTGACCAAGCCATATATCTTCATGAAGTAAATCAAATTCTCTGGCCAGAGCACCCTTTGCTTCAAAAGGCCCTCCTACAGCGGAACAACCAAGTATAATAGGCTTGGATTCAAATATCCACGATTGATGTCCTTGAATCATTTAAATCCCACCTAACCATTGAATAATTATTTTTATAATAGCCACTACAAATGCAGAAAAAACTCCAAAAGTTATTACGGATCCTGCCAACTTAAACATATTTCCTCCTACTCCTAAAACAAATCCTTCACTTTTATGCTCTATGGCACAAGATGCAATGGAATTTGCAAAACCAGTAACAGGTATGGCAGTACCTGCCCCTGCCCACTGGGCAATGTGATCAAATACACCAAACCCTGTAAGAAGTACGGATACTATTATCAAAATGGCAGAAGTAGGATTTCCAGCAGTTGCTTCTGTAAAGTTAAAATACTTTATAAACATAACTTGCAAACCTTGACCTATTGTACATATAATTCCGCCTACTAAAAATGCCTTTAAACAATTTGTAAAAACCTTTCTTTTGGTTTCATTTTCTTTTGCAAGGCTTTGATACTGCTGTTGTGCAGGCGTTAGCTTTTTTTTCTTTTTATCAGACATTTTATCACCTTCTATCCCAACAAATAGGGTTTTAATTTTTCCAGTATGTTTTTTAATATAAGAGAATCTTTTTTATAGATATCCTGTGCATTTTTATCCTGTGTATCCAAAGTAAATGACATTAAATCTGCTTCTGCCTTTTCCAGGTTGGCATATAGCATCTCTCTTACATTTGATTGTGGGACTTCAATCATATCATCAAACAAATCTACATAGAGTTCGCCCTTTGAATTCACCTGACCTATAAATACATTATCCAAAGATACTCCCTGTAATTCCAACTGCTCATTTAACCATCCTTGATTTAATCCCAAATTGCTCAAGGATTCATTTATTACATTTCCATCTAGTATTACAGTCTGAGGCGCTCCATCTGGTGAAGTCTGTATTCCTAAATCTTTTGGAGTAACTGGTTTTTTATCGGATTTTAATATTACATTTATATCTCCTGTAGATTCCATTATTGCAAATTCTACATCTCCCAGATTAAACACATTTTTGGAACGAAGCTCTCTCAGCAGATCTTCACCGCTATACCTTATTTTACTTAAATTTTCCTCCATGACTTTTCCCTTTTTTACAACTACTATTTCTTTTCCATTTATTAAGTCATACATAAATTTGCTCCTCATGCATATATAATCCAAAGCTATCGGGAATAGTACCCATACAGCTAAAGCAAGTATGCCAAATACCCAGTTAGGTATAATATTTACGGAAATCAATGCAATCAAAACAGCTATTACAATGTAATTTATAAAATTAAAAGGAGTTATTTTAGCCCATCGTTTTTTACCCAGTATTTTTATGCAAATCAGGGACAAAAAAAACAATGCTGTGGATTTTAATAAAACTGCAATCCAGATCTTCATATATTATTCCTCCAAATCAATTACCTTTATACTGTGGTTCTTCATATTCTAAAAATTTCATTCTCTTATTTAAATCCCGAGTTATACCTCCTACAGCTTCAAAAGCCTCTCTATACACAGCTCTGGCCTTTTTATCTTGTTCCTGCAGAGAATATAATCTCAAGGTGCTTTCTGCGCCTTTAAGAGTAATCAATGTTTGTTTTACTTTGGATCCGACAGTCAATTTCTAAAACCTCCTCCTCATACTCTGTATTTTTATTTACAAAGTTAACTAACTATTTTAATCTAGTTTTACCTTGTTTGTATAAATTATTACATGTAATTTTATGAATTTTTAACCACAAAAATAGCCCCAGCTTACTTTTAATAAGCTGGAGCCTTTTAACTATCTACATACTTTCTATAACTTCATATATTATATTTAATCCTTTTTCCAATTCCTCTTTGGAAACTACAAGAGGTGGAAGAAGCCTTACTACATTGTTTTTACCGGCAGTTAATACAAGGAGACCTTTTTCAAAAATCTTTTTTTGCACCTCAGAAGCTTCTCCTTTAATTTCTATGCCTACCATCAATCCTATTCCACGAACCTCTTTTATATTTTTAAAAGATTTATTTTTAAAAAACTCCTTAATAAATTTTCCCTTATCAGCTACTCCTTTTAAAAAACTTTCATCAGCAATTTCATTTAACACTTCAATAGCTCCCGCTGCACAAACTGGATTTCCACCAAAAGTGGAACCATGATCCCCATATTTAAAAGTATTTTTAAGCTTCTCATTACAAAGTACAGCACCCATGGGCAGGCCTCCACCAAGAGCTTTGGCTACAGATATAATATCAGGATGTACATTGTAATTATTAAATCCATATAATTTTCCTGTTCTTCCTAGACCACATTGAATCTCATCACATATAACTAAGATATCTTTTTTTTCACTTATTTCAAATACCTTATGAACAAATTCACTACTTAAAGGATTTACTCCCCCTTCTCCTTGAACTGCTTCTATCATAATAGCACAAACACTTGGATCCACAGCTTCTTCCAGAGCTTCTACAGTAATATCAGTATGTTTAAATCCTTCCGGGAAAGGATAAAAATATTTATGAAGTTCCTCTTCTCCGGTAGCTTCCAATGCAGCCATTGTTCTTCCATGAAAACTTCTGTTTAAAGTAATTATAGTATTTCTTCCCTTGCCATATTTTTCAAAACTATACTTCCTAGCAAGTTTTATAGCCCCCTCATTGGCCTCTGTCCCCGAATTACAAAAGAATACTTTACTCATATTTGAAATTTCTGTAAGCTTTTTAGCTAATTCTAATATAGGAACATTTAAAACTATATTTGATGTATGGGCTAATTTTTCCAGTTGATCTTCAACAGCTTTAATCCATTTCTCATTTCCACGGCCTAATGCCATAACTCCAATACCTGAAGTGAAGTCCAGATATTCTTTATTTGAAACATCATATAACTTACATCCTTTTCCATGCGTAAACACTACGGGAAGATGATTATAAGTGTTCATTAAATATTCCTTTGCATAATATAAATAATCCATATAAATTTCCATTGTACAAAACTTATACAGCCTTGTAAATGGTCTTGCCCCCTTTTTATTATAAATTTTTAATACAATAAATTATTTTAACTTCCATTTTAAGAGATCATGGTTCCTATGCCGCTTTTTGAAAACAATTCTACAAGAAGACAATGAGGAACTCTTCCATCAATAATATGAGCACTTTTAACCCCACATTTGATAGCTTCAACACAACAGTTTACTTTAGGTATCATTCCTCCTTTTATAATATTGCTTTCGTATACCTTGGGAATATCCTTCAATTTTAATTCTGAAATCAATGTGGAGGGATCTTCTGAATCTTTCATAACCCCAGGTACATCTGTAAGAAGTATTAAATTCTGCGCTTTTAAAGCTGCTGCAATTCTAAAAGTACAAGTGTCTGCATTTATATTATATAATTCACCGCTATCTCCTCTAGCTACGCTGCTTATTACTGGAATATAGCCATTATCTATAGAATTATTAATAATCTCGGTATTTACATTTACTATTTCCCCAACCCTTCCTAAATCCATTTTAGAAGAAACTTTTTTGGCTTCAATCATAGCTCCATCTATTCCACATAATCCTATGGATTTTCCACCGTAACTTTCAATTAAATTGACCAAATCCTTATTGACCTTTCCGCAAAGCACCATTTGAACTATATCCATGGTTTCGTCGTCTGTATATCTCAATCCATCTATAAAAATACTTTTTTTATTTAGCTTTTTTAAATGGGAGGAAATAAAAGGCCCTCCTCCATGAACAACTACTATATTTATTCCAACGCATTTCATAAGTACCAGATCATTTATAACGCACCTTTTGAGTTCTTCATCTTTCATTACGCTGCCGCCATACTTGACAACTATAGTTTTACCTCTGTATTTCTGAATATAGGGCAGTGATTCTGCTAAAACTTTTGCCACCTCATTATAATCCATTATGTGCCCCCTTTTTTAATATAATCACTACAATTTAATTTCTTACGACATATAACTTCCATTGATTTTTATATAATCATAAGTTAAATCACATCCCCAGCAGCAAACACTACAACTGCCTGAATTGAAATTTAAAATTATACTCACTTCATCTTCCGATAATATATCCGTCGCTTTATCATTTGAAAAACTCACAGGCTCTCCATCTTTAAATACCAGTACATTCCCTTTCGAACTTTCCATGGATACCTGCAGCTTATTTATATCAAAATCCACTCCGGAGTATCCAACTGCATCCAGTATTCTTCCCCAATTTGCATTGCACCCAAAGAAGGCAGTTTTAACCAAACTGGAACATATTACTGACTTCCCAAGTATTTCAGCTTCCTTTTCATCAGGTACATTTAAAACTCTACACTCTATAAGCTTTGTAGCACCTTCTCCATCTTTTGCAATCATTTTGGCAATCTTTATATTTAATTTTTTAAGTGCCTCTAAAAATACCTTGTAATCATCATTTTCTTCTTCTATTACAGGATTTCCAGCTAATCCATTTGCAAGTATGAGCACCATATCGTTAGTTGAAGTATCCCCATCTACTGAAACTCTGTTATAACTTATCCTTACACTTTCTTTCAAAGCTTTTTCTAAAAGCTCAGAACTTATATTTATATCCGTTGTTATAAAGGAAAGCATAGTTCCCATATTAGGGTGTATCATTCCAGAGCCCTTAGCCATAATGCCAATAGTTGCTGTTTTACCGCTAATCTCTAATTTTAAAGCCATTGTTTTTTGGACAGTATCTGTAGTCATTATAGCTTTTGAAGCATCGTTATATCCCTGTTTATCCAATCTTTTAACAAGTTCAGGTACTGCATTTTTTATAGCTCCAATGTTTAATTTAAACCCTATAATTCCTGTAGATGCAACAAGTACATTGTCACTTTCAATCCCAAGTTCTTTTGCTGCATATTCACACATCTGCTCTGCATTTTTTATTCCTTCCTCACCTGTACAGGTATTTGCATTGCCACTATTTGCTATAATTGCCTGAGCACTTTTATTTTTCAAATGCTTCTTAGTAACTAAAAGTGGTGCTCCTTTAACTTTGTTTTTCGTATAAACTCCTGCTGAATTGCAAAGCTTAGTAGATTTTATAAGTGCTAAATCTTTTAAATTTTCACCTTTAAGGCCACAGCTAATTCCTGAGGATACAAATCCCTCTGGAGAAGTAACTCCACCATCAATAATTTGAAATTTCATTTTAACAGCCTCCTTGAAATTTAATTAAAAAATTGCAGGAACATCGGTAAGACCTTCTGTCTCATCAAATCCTAAAAGGATATTCATATTTTGAATCCCCTGTCCTGCCGAACCTTTCATCATATTATCCAAACAAGATATAACTATCAATTTATTATTTTCTTCATCAAAGTGTAGAGATATATGACAGTAATTTGAAAGCCTAACATTATTTATTTTTGATATTTCTCCAAGAGGAAGTACTTTCACAAAATTCTCTTTTTTATAGAATTCACAATATTTTTCATGCACTTTTTCTATATCCATTGGTTTCTTTGGAGTTGTATAAATTGTAGATAAAATTCCCCTGTTTATTGGAATCAAATGGGGGACAAATGTCAGTTTCACATTTTCTTTAGATATATTACTTAAATTTTCTTCTATCTCCGGTGTATGCCTGTGATTTGCCACTTTATAAGGAGCAAAGCTTTCATTGCAATTTACGAAATGGCTGCTTTCAGTAAGATTTTTTCCCGATCCAGTCACCCCTGATTTGCAATCTGCAATTATTCCATTCTCTTCTATTAATCCTCCAGAAATAAGCGGTAAAAGAGCAAGTTCAACAGAAGTAGCATAACATCCCGGGTTACCTATAATCTGCGATTTTCTTATATACTCTCTATTTAATTCCGGAAGCCCATATACAGCTTGTTCATGTAAACTATGTGCAAGAAAACTTTTACCATACCATTTTTTATATAAAGCTTCATTTTTAAATCTAAAATCTGCCCCCATATCTATACATACCTTGTCTTTATGGATCGCCTTTTCAACAATAGATTCACTTAATCCACTGGGCAATGCCAAAAACATTAAATCACTTTTTTCCATAACCTCCTGTTGACTTTCACATACAAGTTCATTGAGTCCATAAAACCCTGGATATATACTGGAAATAGATTTTCCTTTATATTGAGCAGAAGATATTCCGGATATTTTTACTTTATTATGATTTGACAAAAGCCTTACAAGTTCTGCCCCAACATAACCTGTTCCTCCGATAATTCCTACTTGTATCAAATTCATTCTCCCCTTCTTTTTAATTAAATTTATTTATGGGATTTATAAGCTATCAGTTTTTTATATATTATTTTAAATATGTAGTTATTATATGACTTTATGAATAAATATGCAATATTTTTTATAAAAATTAATTTATTTTTTTTAATTTTTCTATGATACATAAGATTTTATATTATATTAAGTTATTATTGCAGTATTTCTTTTATTATAAATATACAATAACTTAAATAAAACATTTTATTAAAATTTGAATGTTTTCTGTAAAAAATAAAAGCCTTCGTAAAATATTACGAAAGCTTTTATTTTTCAATTATTCACAAACCTTACCTGGATTTAATATATTTTTAGGATCAAAGGCAAGTTTTATATTTCTCATGAGCTGAATATAATCCTCTCCATACTGACGAGATATATACTTTTTCTTGGCATACCCAATTCCATGTTCACCTGAAACAGCTCCTTTTAAATCTTCGGATTTCTTATACATGCAATCAAATACATCACTTAACTTTTTATTCCATTCCCCATTTGAAAGATCATCTTTTAAAATATATACATGTATATTTCCATCCCCTGCATGCCCAAAACTTCTTATTCTTATATTAAATTGTTTCTGAAGCTCATCTGTATATTTTACAAATTCAGCTACCTTGTTTCTTGGGACAACCACATCACATTCATCCATATCGGTAGTTGTGGCTTTAACTGCTTCCAAAAATGCCCCTCTCGCAGACCAGACTGATTCCTTTCTCTCATCTGTATCTGAAATATATACATCAATAGCTCCCTCTTTTAAACATATATTTGCCACTTTTTCATAATCAGCCTCTATTTGCTCCCTACTGTTTCCATCAAAAGTAAGCAGTAAATATGCATCTGATGATTTATCCGGGAATTTCTTACCTAAAAACTCTTCTGCTGCAAGTATAACTTCTCTCTGCATAAATTCTATAGCAGTTGGTATAGCTTTGGACTTTATTATTTTTGGAACCGTGGTTATGGCCCTATTCAAATTAGGAAAAGGTACAAGTAAACTTATTGATTTTTTAGGAAGCGGGAGGAGCTTTAGTATTACTTTTGTAATTATTCCAAGAGTTCCTTCAGATCCGCATATTAAATCCTTTATACTGTAACCAGAACTGTTTTTAACTACTTTACCTCCTACTTGTATAATATTCCCATTTGGAAGTACTACTTCAAGTCCTCTTACATAATCCCTTGTAACACCATATTTAACGGCCCTCATTCCACCTGCATTGGTATTTATGTTTCCTCCAATAGTAGCTGACTTTTCCCCCGGATCTGGTGGATAAAACAAATCATGACTTTCTACAAACTTGGCTATCTCCATAAGAAGAACTCCTGGTTCTAGTGTTAAGGTAAGATTCTCCTCATCTAATTCAAGTATATTGTTCATCTTAGTTAAGTTTATCATTATTCCACCTTCTATTGGAACTGATGAACCAACCAATCCTGTTCCTGAACCCCTTGCCACCACTGGGATGTTGTTTTTGTAGGCATAAACCATTATTTTTGAAACTTCTTCTGCACTTAAAACTTCTACCATAACATCAGGATATCTGCTTACTCCACCTAATTCATCATGACTGTAATCCTCATTTATATTTTCACCAGTAAAAACTCTATCTTGCCCAAGTAAATCTACAAAAAACTTTATATCATTGTTATCTAATTTTTTATATCTTTCAATACACATTTCCATATTTTTTCCTCCAAACTAAACTTAAAGATTTGAAATACACTGGATAATTTTTAAACCAATTCATATAATCCCTTTAATCCCTTTTCTGATTTAATATTCTCTATAAGTTTCGGTATAATTTCATATATGTCTCCTACAATACCGTAGTGAGCTACATCAAATATAGTTGCCTTTGGATCCTTATTTATTGCAATAATCAGATCAGAATTATTCATACCAGCTACAAATTGAACTGAACCGGATATGCCGCAAGTTATTATAAGTTTTGGTTTAACTGTTCTTCCGCTTAATCCAATTTGCCTCTTTGCATCTATCCATCCTGCTTCTATAAGTGGCCTGGTAGTAGCTACCTGACCTCCAAGTAAGTCGGCAAGTTCTTTTATCATTGCTAAATCCTTTTCAGATTTAACACCTCTGCCCGCTGCAACTATAACATCTGCCTCTGATATTTCTTCTTCAATTTCTTTTTTAGTTACCCTCAGCACTTTTATCCCAGATTTAAACTTTGTTTTGTCCAAATGTTGTATATTTATTTTTCCTGAAGTATTTTCCGATCTTTCAGGAGCATCCATGACTTTATATCTTACTGTAGCAAGCTGTGGTCTATGGTTTGGATTTAGTATCTGAGCCATTATATTACCACCAAATGCAGGCCTTATTTGTACAAGATCCGTATTTTCTTTCATATCAAGAACCGTGCAATCAGCAGTAAGGCCAGTCCTAAATCTAGCTGCAACTCTAGGAGCAAGGGATCTACCCACTGTAGTTGCACCTACAAGAAGAGTTGATGGCTTGACTTTATTTATGAAATCTTCCAACGCTGCTGTATAAGGTTCTATTCTAAAATCTTTAAGATCCTCATAATCATATACAAAAACCTCATCTACACCATAATGCAATAATTCTTCTGCCTTGTCCTTTATATTATATCCTACAAATACCGCATATACTGGATGATTTATTTTTGCTGCCAATTCCCTGGCTTTACCTATAAGTTCATAAGTCACAGGATGTATATTTCCTCCTACATGATCTACATATACGGATATTCCTCTCCAAAGACTTTTATCTATTTCTTCGACCTTATCCTCTATAAATTGCACTACTCCCTCAGGGCCTTTTTTTACACACAATTTACACATTTTGCAGGCAGCATTTATTTCTAAACCTCCATTTTTGTTTTCCATAGCACCAAAAGGACATATACCAACCAATTCCTCTATAACGGAAGGCGTAAGCTTATCTTTATTTATTACCAATTTACCCATTTTTCAATTCCTCCTAATAATTTATATAAACTTACATTCTCTAAGTTTTTTAGTTAATTTATTTGTCAATTCTTCTGCAGTTCCATTCCACATTTCTTTATCAGTATTTACCTCCGGTGGGAATATTCTCTCTACTTGTGTAGGCGAACCATTAAGCCCATACATGTTTTCATTTTTATCCTCAAAATCCTTATAACCCAACACCTTAACTTCCCTGTCTTTTGTCTCGATCTTTTTCTTAAAAGATGGAAGTCTGGGTTGAAATATGTCTTTTTCCACTGTTAAAAGGCATGGAAATTTTACCTCTGATATTTCCACAGTATTAGGCATATCCATTTTAACAATCAAGGAATCACTTTTTATTTCTTCAATACTTAAAACATTAGCTATATGTGGTATTCCTAAATTCTCTGCCATCTCAGGTCCTACCTGCGCTGTATCGCCGTCTGTAGTCTGTTTTCCACAAAGTATTAAATCTATATGTCCCATCCTTTTTATTCCCTGGGATATAGTATAAGAAGTTGCCAATACATCTGCTCCTGCAAATTTTCTGTCGGATAGCAGCACACCTTCATCTGCCCCCATCATATAAGCTTCTTTTATTACATCAGAGGCCTGAGGCGGTCCCATACTTATTACTTTTACTATTCCACCATGCTTTTCTTTAATTCTAAGTGCAGTTTCCAATGCATATAAATCATAAGGATTCATTTTGGAATCTATACCTTCTCTTTTTAATACTCCCGTTACAGGATCGACTTCAACTTTTGATGTCCCTGGAACTTGTTTTATACATACTAATATATCCATTTAAACTACCTCCAAAATTTATATAAACTTAAAAATAATTTTATTGTCTAATTTACAATTACAGCAACTCCATCCGGTATAACAGTAACTTTTGCATTTCTCCCCACAATGTCATATGCTTTATTCAGAGCTTCTTTAATAGTATAGGCATGTTGCATGTGGATACTTTTTATAATCTCAGGTTGACACATATCAGTAACCATAATTACAGTACATTTATGAAGTATTCTGGCAAGTATCTGAGATTCCCATTGATCAGGTACAGTTTTTCCTCTTGGAACCTTAGAAACTTTTTCCAAAAATTCTTCTGGGGATTTCACATGAGCTAAATTATTGTAAAATCCTTCACCGCCGTGACCATCATTACAGGCAGACACCATTATTATTACTCCACCTTCTCTGCAGGTTGCTTCTGCTGCGGTCATTCCCTTAACTGCTTGATATATATTTTGATCCAATGGATAACCGCCATTGGTGGAAATGGCAATATCTGCTTCTACCTTATTCACTTTAGATAACTTCATGACAAATCTACAGCCCTCTTCATGAGCCAATTTACTATTACCCGCAAAAGCATTTATTATTTTTTTATTTCCATCTATAACTACATTTACTATAAAAGCTAACTTTGCCTTTTCTGCGGCATAGAGCATATCCTTATGAATTGGATTATCTTTTAATTTACCTGTTCTAGCATATGGGCTTGATATAAATTCCGAACAATGATTGGCCATAATGGTTTTCCTTGAAGCTATTCCAGGAAGTATACTTTTTCTTCCACCTGAAAATCCCGCAAAAAAATGAGATTCTATAAAACCCTCTGCAATTAAAAGTTCTGTTTCTACTGCTATCTTATTAATTATAAGTTCCCCTCCTGATGGAAGTGTACCTACCTTGATCAAACTGGCATCATTCCCCGAGTCATGAACTATTATATTTTCATTTTTGACTATTTCTTCACCAAATTTATCTATGAGTTCTTCCCTAGTAGTAGCCCTATGAAATCCTGTTGCAATTAAAATCTTTATATCAATATTGGGATTTATCTTCCTTATTCTTTTTAAAAGTATGGGCATTATAATTTTACTTGGAACTGGTCTTGTATGATCGCTGCTTATTATAACCATATTGTTCTTATTTTTAACCAGCTCCTCCAGCTTCGGAGATCCTATGGGATTGTCAAGTGCACTTTCAACTATTTCAGATTCCGTAAGTTCTGTTTTATAACTTTCTGCTTTTGACTCAAGTACTGCCGCAAGGTTTTTATCATCTATTTCAACTTCAACAGTTCTTTTATTATAAGGTAATTTTATTACTGGCATAGGCAAACCTTCCCTTCTTCAATTTAATTAAACCCAAATATAGGTCCTGCAAAATAAGCAATTAGCCCTAATATAATTACATATACTACACAAAATTTCAAAGTGGCATTTAATATTTTCCCCTCTTGTCCCACAAGCCCTGTAGCTGCTGTAGCAACTGCTATACTTTGAGGTGATATCATCTTTCCTGCCGTAGCTCCTCCTGTATTTGCAGCCGCAAGCCAGAACTCATTTAAATGAAGTGATCTTGCAACTTCCACCTGAAGACCTCCAAACAATACATTAGCTGATGTGTCACTTCCAGTTACAAATGTACCCAGAGCACCTATTATGGGAGCAATAAGAGGATAAAATCTTCCTGTAGCACTTACTAAGACTACTGATATTGATTTTATCATCCCGCTGTAACCCATTACTTTTGCAAGTGCCACTATGGCAATTATGGTGATAGCTGATTTATACATTTGTTTAAAGGTATTGCCTAGAACTTTTAATATCTCCATAAATTTGGCACCCTGAATAAGTCCTCCTATAAAAGTTGCTATTATAATCAGTGTTCCTGGAGTTGACACCCAATTAAATACATAAGGTGATGCTCCTTTTCCAGAATAAATAAGTATTGATGTTTTTATTGAAGAAAGTGCCTTATTTATTGGCGGGAACAACGCACTGCTCAATATTACAAATATAAAAACCAATATGAATGGCAGCCATGCTAATACCCCCTGTTTAAGGGAAACCTTTTCAGCATCTTTTGCGGCAGTATCTTTATAGAATATTTTAGCTACAGCTATTGTAACCACCATACATACTACGGAACCAAGTATTGCAGGAAGCTCTGCCCCTAAATATTTTGCTGCTAACAATTGAGGAACTGCAAAAGAAATACCAGATGCAAGAGATATTCCCCAAAAACCTTTTATGGCCTTTACACTCTTACCTGTAAGCATTACAAGTATAATAGGTACAATAATAATTAAAATAGTCAGTTGAAGACCTACTGCATAGCTAAGTTGTGTTACATCAATATTGGAAACCTTTGCAAGGGTTGTCACGGGAATCCCTATGGCTCCAAAAGCAGTAGGAGTGGTATTGGCAATTAAACATATGATAGCTGCAAAAACAGGGTTAAATCCAAGCCCTGCAAGTATGCTGGCCGGTATTGCAACTGCAGTTCCAAACCCCGCTATGGCTTCCATAAATCCTCCAAAAGCCCAAGCTAAAATGAGCACCAGTATCCTGTTGTCTGTTGTTATACCCGTCATCATTTTTTTAATTGCATCCATACTTTTAGTGTAAACGGTAAGATTGTAAGTAAATACAGCTGCTATTATTACAATCATAATAGGCCATACGGCAAGGGCAAATCCCTCCAGTGTTGCAGTTGCAGCATTTAAAATTGGCATTTTCCATACCAACATTCCTAATAATATAGTAATAATCAGTGTAAAAGGACAAGTTTTATGACCTGGTATTTTCAAAACACCTAATGAAACCATCAGCCATACTATTGGTATTAGCGCAATGAAAAAAAGTAAATAAACATTCATTCTAATCCTCCCCCCAAGTTCTATCTATACGTTATGGTACTATGTGTTATGGTACTATGGTACTACCAGTTGTGAGATAATCATATCACAACTGTTTCAATATTTCCATAATTGTTATTTTCTTAACATCAATTTATTTTATAGAATTAATTAATTTATATTACGGCTATAACGTTTACAGCATAATCATATAAATAAAAAAATTTATTTATATGAAAATTAAATATAAATATCCTATATTAGTTAATAAATTAACCAATATAAAAAATCTATTTACTTTAACCGCAGACAGCATAAAATTTTATTTAATATGCAGAATTTATTAATACAGCATATTAAATGAAATTTTAGCATCTATTAAAATAATTGTAGCTCTTTAAAAATTTTTTTATATATGACTTTTTATATATGCATTGGTAAAATCAAGGTGTTTTTTCATTTCATCTGAAGCTCTTTTCACATCATGATTTCTGAGTGCCTCGTATATTCCCATATGCTGCTTCGCAAGCACTTCTACATTTTCCTTGTTTACCAATATTTTGCTTCTAGCATCTTTTAAAAAGGCATCCATTAAGGAAGACATGGCATTTAAAATATTTATTATTAAAAAATTTCCCGCAGCCTGTGCAATTTCATAATGAAATTGTTTATCAAATTTTACATTATCCTGCTCATTTCTAGAAGTCTTGAAGGCGTCTGATAATTTTTTTAAACTCTTTAACTGATCTTCATTTATTTTTCCTGCAGCCATAGAAGCAGTTTCTATTTCTATAAGTCTTCTAACGTCCATTATTTCTTCAGGATTCCCTCCTTGAAGCATAAACATTACAGAAAGAGGTTCAAACAAACTTTCTTCAAAACTCTGCCTTATAAAATTGCCCTCACCTTGTCTACTTTCTATTAAACCCATAACTTGCAGTGCCCTTAATGCTTCCCTTATAGAAGTTCTGCTTACCTGCAGATGTTCTACCAATTCCCTTTCCGAGGGAAGCTTATCCCCTTTTTTCAGGGTGCCGTCTACAATCATATTCTCAATTTGTTCTATTACCTGCTCATATACCTTTGTACTCTTTATAGGAGTAAAAATCAAGTTATTCACCTCCTCATAAACATAGCTAATATATATATTACAATATTCGATATCTTTTTTAAAGTATTTTATATAGAATTTACAAAAACATCGTTCCATTTTGTATATATATCAAAAAGACTAACTACATCCTGCTCATTATATAACAATATTTTTTCTTTTTTCATGTTTGGCATTCTATTTATATATTCACTATCCTTCACTATCTTACAAAAGGTTTTAGCCAGATTTGAACCACTTATAACACCATTTTCACGGGTGATCCCAAATTCCTTTTCCAGTGCCTTCAATCCTATGGATTTATGGATTTCATTCTCATATTGTTTCTGTAAATCTATACTTATAAAATAATCCTGTATATTAAATTCCATATTATATTTTTTAAAAAGATAATTTATCACTGTAAAATCATTATTTCCTGAAAAAGTAACTATATATTTTTTACCCTTTTCAATCATGGTCTTAAAATACCTTTTTGATAATTTAAGTATGGATTTTACATCTTTTTTATTTTCTATCATATATTGAGTTACTTTCAAGCTCTCATTTTTATAATCATAAAAACAGCATCCAAATACACCTATACATATGGGTTTTTTATATATATAATGTTCCAGATCAAAAAATACAGCATCTTTAAAAATACATTTATTATCACCCACCTTTAATGAATTCTCTATCACTGGTTTTTTTACGTCAATATCATTAATTCTTTCTATCACTTTACCACTCTTTTCTAACTATTCTAAATTACACAATTTAAACTTTATACAGTTGTATATATTTTGTATATTAATCCTCCAATTTATCCGCTGGATGGCATTGCTAACGCTCACAGCTTCGTAAAACAGCGAGATAAGCAATGCTACATCCCTGGATAAGGAAAGGCATTTCTTATTGACAAATTCCACAGCACCTAAAGACACTTGATATTTTCTGCTTTTAATTTATATATCATATCTTTTCTTTCAACTACTATATTTATTTTCTTACTCAATACTGCATCATCTAATATTTCTTTTAAAAGCTCCCTGGTAGGGTTTACACATACAGGATTCTTAACCATCTTCATCATTGAAAAATCACCTGAAGTATCTCCATAAGCATAACTTTTATCCAAATCTATATCATACTTTTTAACAAGCATATCTATGGAATTTTTTTTGCTTTCACTATCCCACATTGGAACAACTTCTCCTGTATACACATCGTCGCTGTTTCTAATATATACAGCACCAACGTAATCATCAAATTCATGTTTAATTGCCATTTCCTTCACCAATTCTACAGGGCTTCCTGATACAGTCAATATCTTGTCTCCCCTTTCTTTATGCCATTTTATCCTGTCTCTAGTATAAGAATATACTCTATCTCCTTTTTGTGCCACTACATTTTTAGCTATAAATTCAACCTGAGACTTATGAAGACCTTTTATGGCTTCAATATATATATCTGCCATTTTTAAAAGATAGTTGTCATAATTTCCTTTTCTCTTATCCCACCTATCATATTCTGGTTTAACTTCTTTATACCACCTTTCAGCGGGTATTATCTCATATTTAACCAATTTTTTAAAAACTTCTGTTATAAGACCTTCTCTATATAAAGTACCGTCAATATCAAAAAAAGCTACAGTATTCATATCTGTTATTTCTCCTTTATATTTATATAAAAATTCTATTTTACAATATTATTTTAGCACATATCTATATTTTAGTTTTACAAGTCCCTAGAGAAATTTTAAAAAACCCTCTTAATATTATAGTAAAAATACAAAATATATGATAATTTATTTTTATATACCAGTTCATTGACAGTACATATTAAATATGATATTATGAATTCAGGAAATGATAATGATTTTCATTACTTATAAATTAATTGTTGAGGTGATTTATTATGAGCATTTGTGATTTAAGACCTGGCGAAAAGGGATTTATAAAAAGTTTAAGTGGAGATAAGAAATTAGTTAAAAGACTTCTAGCTCTTGGCTGCATAGAAGGTACTGAAATACTTGTAAAGACTTCTGCCCCCTTAGGAGATCCAATCGTTATAAATTTAAGAGGTTTTAATCTGGCTATACGTAAAAGAGATGCAAAAAATATATCAATAGCTGATTTAATTTAAGTGTTTATTGATTATAATGTAAGTATTGATAGTATACTATGGATGACAGGAGGATTATTATGATTGTAGCAGCTTTACTGGGAAATCCAAATGTAGGTAAAACTTCTTTATTCAATCACTTAACTGGTTCAAATCAATATGTAGGCAATTGGCCTGGAGTAACTGTAGAAAAAAAAGAGGGTTATATAGACAATTCTA
Source organism: Clostridium moutaii (assembly GCF_041205085.1). NCBI lineage: Bacteria > Bacillati > Bacillota > Clostridia > Eubacteriales > Clostridiaceae > Clostridium > Clostridium moutaii. Next base: position 117,524 of record NZ_JBGEWD010000005.1, on the reverse strand, counting down.
TAAAAATAGTAGATTTGCCAGGTATATACGCTATGGATACTTATTCCAATGAGGAAAAGGTATCAAAGGAATTTTTATTAAATGGTGACCCAGATGTTATAATAAATATTGTAGATTCTTCCAATTTAAATAGGAATCTATATTTGACTACTCAATTAAAACAATTTAATAAGCCTATTGTATTAGTGTTAAATATGCTGGATGTAGCTGAATCAAAAGGCTTTAAAGTAGACTTTTCGATATTATCTAAAGAACTTGGAGTACTTGTAGTCCCAATTATAGCAACTAAGGGAGCGGGAATAGACAAACTTCTTGAAATTTTAAAGAATGGTGATTTTAAGCAATCTGCTGATGACAGTGAAAAATTTAAATTTGAGAATGAAAAAGAAGCTTATTCTTATATAACCGATGTTCTGAAAAAATGTTTGACAAGGACAAAAAAAGATATCACCTCTATTACTGAAAAAATAGACAAGATAGTTTTAAATAGGTTTTGGGCTTACCCAATATTTTTATTAGCACTTATATTAATTTTTAAATTTACCTTCAGTTGGGTAGGCCAACCTATAGCAGATACTCTTAGTGATTTTGTAGATGGTTCTTTAACCCCTTATTTAAAAGGACTACTTTCATCAACCAGTCCTTGGTTTAGTTCCTTTTTAGTTGATGGTATCCTTGCTGGAGTAGGATCTGTAATTGTATTTTTCCCAGTTATATTTTGTCTGTTTCTCGGTGTATCATTTTTAGAAGATAGTGGATACATGGCAAGAGGAGCTTTTATAATGGATAAGCTTATGAGGAAAATGGGTCTGTCTGGAAAAGCATTTATTCCCCTTATAGTAGGTTTTGGATGTTCAGTTCCGGCAATTATGTCTTCCAAAACTTTAGAAAGTGAAAAGGACAGAAAATTAACAGCTTTATTGGTACCTTTAATGTCATGTAATGCCAGACTCCCAATATATGCCCTGTTTGCATCTGCTTTTTTCGTGAATCATAAAACCACTGTGGTTTTTTCCCTATATATTCTCGGAATTGCAACAGCCTTTTTAATTGGAATTCTTTTTAAAAACACTATATTTAAGAAAGATGAAGAACCTTTCATAATAGAACTTCCAGAATATAATATTCCCCAAGCACGAAGTTTGCTTTTCCATACCTGGGAAAAAGCTAAGGGGTTTTTAAGAAAAGCTGGTACAATAATATTTTCCATGTCCGTTCTAATTTGGTTTTTATCTAATTTCAATTTATCCGGCATGGTGGATATGGATAAAAGTATTTTATCTTCCATTGGAAACTTTATAAGTCCTATATTTGCACCTATGGGATTTGGCAACTGGCAGAGTTCAGTATCACTTATAACCGGCATTATGGCTAAGGAAATCGTGTTAAGTACTATGGGAATTGTATATGGCGGAAACTTATCTACCATATTGCCTACTCGTTTTACACCTATTTCTGCTTATGCTTTTTTAGTTTTTGTACTTCTTTATACTCCATGTATATCATCAATAGCGACTATGAAAAAAGAATACGGAAATAAAATGGCTGCTTTTTCTGTAACATATCAAATTCTACTTGCATGGATAGGTTCTTTCCTGGTATTCAGAATAGCTACTTTGATATTTGGCTGATGGAGGTGCTTTTATAATGTTTTTGGAAATTGTAATAACAGCTGTAGTAGTGCTAGCTGCAGGTTATATATTATATAGAAATCTTAAAGATAAATCTAAGGGTAAATGTGATTGCTGTTCCACTACCAACTGCCCTTATCATGATACTAAGAAAAAAAAGTCCTAATTACATATTAGGACTTTTTTATTAGGTAATCCATTATATCTTCAATGGATACAATTCCTTCTACTATATTTTTATCATCAATTATGGGAATAGCTATTATATTTTTTTCTCTCAATCTCTTTGCTACAGTAAAAATATTCTCATCACTATAGGCAGTAACTACGTCCTTTGACATAACCCAATCTACTGGACAAGTGTCATAATGCCCCTCTTCCATCAAAAATCTATATATATCCGCCTTCACTATCATTCCAACTAATTTTCCATCTTCATCCACTACCGGTGCACCATTTATATTATGATTGTCCATAACATTTAAAGCTTTACACAGGCTATCCTCTTTCTTTAATTTTATAATATGAGAACGCATTATTTCTTTTACTGCCATATACCCACCTCCCCTTCTATTATACAACATCTTCATGGATTTCAAAAGTTTTAGATTAAATTAAAATACTATTAATAACTGCTGTTTATTATATTTACTAATTCATCTGAATTATTCTCACCTTTCAATAGGTATTCTATAGTATGAGAGGCCGCCTTTTTAGATATTCTATTCAGCTGTATATCTAAATTTATCTTATTTTTTCTCAAAAGAACCCTTAAATATTTTAGCTGTTTCTCAGTAATACAATCTTTTCTTACAAGAATATTGCTGTCCTTTATTTTAATAGCAAGTTCATGAATTTTAGGCAAATTTAACACATCTTCATAATTATGAAGCATTATGGTGTCTTTTATATGTTTATCTTTAGATAATAAAAATTCCTCATAAAGATCAACACTGATACCCCCATCTATTTTATCTCTCCTGTTTATGCCTATATATTTCTCTACGGTCTTCAAATTACACCTTTCCATACCAAGCTGTTTGTAATATGGCCTTATAATCCTGTATAAATCCACATGATACCTGGGGGAAGTAAAACATATATTGTTTTGAACCATTCTTTCCTTTATAAATGGCTCATCAAAAGCCATGCCGTTATAAGAACACCATATATTATCCTTTTGAATATCTACGGAAAATTTATATAATATCTCCTTTTCATCCTTTAAATCATCTGCAAAATACTGTTTTACTTTAAATTTGTTTTTTCCTAAAAACTTCCCCAAGGATATGAGTATTATACTATGACTCTCTCTGTCAAACCCTGTAGTCTCTATATCAAAATATGATATATTCTCCATATTACATTTTAAAAATTCACTCTCTCCTATGGTTGTAACCTGTTCATATTCTTTAATTTCCATAATATCCGTTACCTAATGTAACTTCTCCTCTCTTAATTCTATAATACACCTTGAAACATCAATCAATACTACATTTTTTCAACTACATCAATTCCCAGCAGATTTAATCCATTTTTCAATACCTGACAGGTTGCCTTTACAAGCTGAAGTCTGGCAATTTTTATAGTTTCGTCTCCTGCATTTATAATACTGTGGGCATTATAGAATTTATTAAAAGCTTTTGCTACGTCTATTACATATCTGGTTACCATAAATGGTTCTAATTTATCTATGGCATTTAATATAGAACTTTTAAAATTATTGAGGACTTTTGCAAGTTCAAATTCTTCTTTGCTATTTAATTTACTGTAATCCACATCACCATTTATATTTTCTGACTTCCTCAATATGCTCTTTCCCCTAGCATAGCTATATTGAACATAGGGACCAGTTTCTCCTTCAAAACTCAACATTTCATTCCAGTCAAATACTATGTCCCTCTCCCTGTTGTTTTTTAAGTAAGTAAATATTACAGCTCCTATTCCAACCTTTCGAGCAACTTGAAGCTTATTTTCCAACTTAGGGTTTTTTTCATCTATTATTTCAAGAGTTCTTTGTACCGACTTATTTAAAAGATCCTCTAAAAATATTACATCGCCTTTTCTTGTAGAAAGCTTTTTATCCGCAAATCTGACTAATCCAAAGCCCACATGTACACATGAATCCGCCCAGTCCTCTCCCATTAATTTAAGGGTAGTAAACACCTGTTTAAAATGAAGTGATTGATCCATTCCCACCACATATATGCACTTGGAAAAATCATAAGTTTTTTTTCTGTATATAGCTGCCGTTAAATCTCTAGTGGCATATATAGTTGCACCATCTGATTTTTTTACAATGCAAGGGGGTATATTATATTTATCAAGCATAACAACTTTTGCTCCATTGCTCTCTACAAGAAGTCCTTTTTTATCTATTTCTTCAATAACCGCATCCATTTTATCCGTATAAAAACTTTCTCCTGCATAGGAATCAAAATCCACTCCCAATAACGCATATATCTTTTTAAATTCTCTAAGGCTCAACTCCTTAAATTTCTTCCAAAGTTCAACTTCCTCTTTGCACCCATCTTCTAACCTCTTAAAGTGCATTCTGCCCTCCTCATTAAGAGCAGGATCTTTTTCCGCTTCTTCATGAAATTTTACATATATTCTCAAGAGCTCTTTTATAGGATCTTTATGGAGTTTTTCTTCATCGCACCATCTTTTATATGCAGCTATAAGCTTTCCAAATTGAGTTCCCCAATCTCCCAGGTGGTTTATTCTAGTACAATTATAGCCCTCAAAACTCATCATTTTATAGAGGGAATTTCCGATGGCAGTACTAAACAGATGACCTACATGAAATGGTTTTGCAATATTAGGAGAAGAATATTCCACAACTATATTTTTTCCTTTTCCTATAGATGAACTTCCATATTTGTCTCCCTGCTCCAGCACCTTCGTCAATACATCTCTTGTAAATGTATTTTTATCCACAAAAAAATTTAAGTAAGCTCCCTGATTTTCAATTTTTTCAAAATAATTTTTTTCTATTTTATCCTTTAATTCCTGTGCAATTATATTAGGTGATTTTTTTAGATTTTTTGCCAATTGAAAACATGGAAATGCATAGTCCCCCATTTCAGGCTTTGGAGGTATCTCTATTAAACCTTCTATAAAATCCAGTTGTAAATTTACATTTATATTTTCTTGAATTTTTTCTGCTACTAGTTTCTTATAATCCATATGATTGTTAAATAAACACGGGTCTACTTAACACTTTTCAGCTCCTCTCCTATTTATCATTATTTTTCATTTCCCATTCATATTCACTATGTATTGTACTTACCTCTCATATCCATCGGGGTGATTCTTATGCCAATTCCATGCAGTTTCAATAATCATCTCAAGAGAATTATATTTTGGATTCCAACCAAGTTCTTCCCCTGCTTTTTTAGAAGAAGCCACCAGTACAGCAGGATCCCCTGCTCTTCTTGGAGCAATCTCAGCATCTATTTTTTCACCAGTTACTTGCCTCGAAACTTCAATCACTTTCTTTACAGAAAAGCCTCTGCCATTTCCCAAATTGTAAGTTTTACTTTTTCTGTCACTCATAATTTTATTTAATGCCAAAAGATGAGCATCAGCTAAATCCGTAACGTGTACATAATCTCTTACACAGGTTCCGTCTTCAGTATTATAGTCGTCCCCAAATATAAATATTCTATCTCTTTTTTTCAAAGCTACTTCAAGTATTATTGGAATCAGATGAGATTCTGGTCTGTGATCTTCTCCAATAACTCCGCTTACATGTGCTCCTGCAGCATTAAAATATCTAAGTGCTGCATATTTTATTCCATAAGCCCTATCGCTCCACTTTAATATCTTCTCCACTGTAAGTTTTGATTCACCATAAGGATTGGTAGGGCAGGTCTGTGCATTTTCTAAAATAGGTACACTTTTGGGTTCCCCATAGGTAGCTGCTGTTGATGAAAAAACTATATTTTTTACACCATACTTTTTCATGGCTTTTATCAGATTTAAAGTGCCTCCTACGTTGTTTTCAAAATATTTAATGGGTTCATTTACACTTTCTCCCACCAGAGAATAAGCTGCAAAATCTATTACTGCTTCAATTTCATTTTCTGAAAAAACTTTATTTAGTGCACCTTCCTCTCTTAAATCTCCTTCATATACCTTACCGCCTAAAATAGCATTTTTATGTCCTTTTTCAAAATTATCCAATATTATAACTTTTTTTCCTTCCTCCAGCAACCTTGCAACCATATGACTGCCTATATATCCAGCTCCACCGCAAACCAAAATCGACATTATAAAAATCCTCCTAAAATGTATAATAATATATATTTTATATCTAAAATCATTTCATTTCAATTGCCCTTCCAGGCAAGACTCCCCTTTTGATCTTACCATTTTCAAATACTATCTGTCCATTTACAATTACATAATAAACTCCTTCAGGATATGCATCTGGTCTACCTCTTCCTAAAAACTCCGATTTATCACAAATAGTATTCAGGTCAAATATAACTAAGTCTCCATCACATCCTACAGCCATTCTGCCTTTATTTCTAAGTCCAAGTATATGAGCTGGTGTCAAAGTGCACTTTTCAATAGCCTTGATAGGTGAAATATACTTTTTCTCTCTTACCATCTTTCTGAAAAGCCGTGGAAAAGTACCTGTATTTTGTGGATGTCCTTCTCCCATATTGCCTGTAGGACTAGATCCTGAATCCGAGGACAATACTATATAATCTTTTAAAAGGGCTTCGTAAATTTCTTCCTCCACTCCAGTATTACAAATTATTATTGTATTTTCCTTTTTTCTTCTCATACTTTCATATAATTTTTTTGTAAGGCACCTTCCTCTAAGCTTTCCAGAAGCAATATATAAATCACTGAACTTCCACCCAAATTCTCTAATATGCTCTTTGTCAAAAACACTAGTGCTCATACCTGTGGCAAAAGAAGTATACATACCGCTGTCTGCCCATATATTAACTCCCCTTTTTCTTGCCTCATCGAGAATGTCAAGTGCTTCAGTCATAACCCCTGTTCCATACTGATATACCAGATGGGACACCTGTACTAACGCTCCAGTGAGTTCAGAAATTCTAACAGCTTCCCTAAGTGACTCTAGATCATTAGGGGCCTTAAGTCTAGTGTGAATAGAAATTAATTTTTTATACTTCGAAGCTATTTTACTTAAAGCTATAACTTCTTCAAAAGAAGATCCTGGAGCATATTCAAGTCCAAAGGATAATCCTACTGCACCATTATAAAATTCTTTTTCCAAAATGGCCTTCATCTTTTCTATCTCATTTTCTGTTGCTCCAATATAAGAGTTAGTAATTCCCACTCTGTGCCTCAAACTAAATGAATGTCCTATAAATTGAAGCTGATTTATCAAAAATCCATTTCCATTTTGTACTCTGAAAAATTCATCTAAGTTCAATGGCCCACCACCGCAATTGCCTCCTACTGTGGTAGTGACCCCTTGAACCAAGGATAATTCTCCACAACTCATATTCCCATCAATATGGGCATGAATATCTATAAACCCAGGACTTACTATATAACCTTTAGCATCTATTTCTCTTTTTCCCTTTATATTCTCGCTGGTAATTGCAGCTATCTTGCCATTTAGCAGTGCTATATTGCCTCTCAATATAACCTCCTGCTCCGGATCCGCAATTTGAGCATTTTTTATAACTACATCATAGATATTCATAAAATTAACCCCCCTTCAAAATACTTTTTTCTGTGAATACATTTGATTTCTAAAAGTATTTCCTAAGTATTACTTCTGTTTAAATTCAGACCATATTAAGTCATAAGTTTTTGTAGCACTTCCTACATCTTTAAACCTTTCAGCTCTCTTTAACTCTGCATCCGGTATAAATACCGCCTTATTATTCAAGTATTCTTTAGACATGTATTTTTTAGCAGCCTTATTTGTATTTACATACTCATTAGCTGTAGTAGCCTCATTACTTATCTTACCGTCCAACATAAAATTTATAAACTTTTCTGCATTTTCTTTATGAGGTGCCTTTACTGGTATAATAAAATTATCTTCCTCGGCATTCATTCCTTCTTCAGGATATACTATTTTGAATTTTGGATTTGACTTAACTGCTGCGGATGCCTGCGAACCATACATGAATCCAACCGTAGCATCACCGTTTATAAGACTGTTATGTGGTGTATCTGCATCAAACACTTTTACATTCGGCTTTAGTTTATCTAGTTCCTGTTTAGCCTGATCCAATTTTTTAGGATCTGTTTCATTCATGGAATAGCCTAATTTCTTAAGTGTCATACCTATTACTATTCTAGGATCATCTACAAGCACTATTGAATTTTTAAGTGCAGGATTCCAAAGATCCTTATACCCTTTTATAGGGAAATTCACCTTTTCAGAATTATATACAATCATCTGGCTGCCCAGGGTATATGGTATAGAATATTTGTTGTCTTTATCATAGGGCTGAGCTAAAAATTGAGGATCCACATTCTTATAATTAGGTATTTTTGATTTATCTATAGGCTGCATTAAAATATCTTTTTGTTTCCCCATAACTTCAATAATATAATCACTGCATATTACTACGTCATACTGAGATCCCTTGGAAGCCTGAAGTTTTGCAAGCATCTCCTCATTGGTAGAAAAGTTACTGTAATTTACTTTTATTCCAGTTTGTTTTTGAAACTCATTTACTACAGAATCAGGTACATAATTGGCCCAGGTAAATAAATTTACCACCTTTTCACTGCTATCAGATGTTTGCTTTTGATTTCCACAGGCAGATAAGGTAAACATCAAACATGTAGTCATCACTCCCAGACTTAATAACTTCAATAATTTCTTTTTCATTATATATTCCTCCCTAATTTTATACTATATAAATATATGAACCACCTATACTTTTTTAGCCCCTATTATTTTAATGGATTGTGCAAAAATTAAGATGCCAAAAGTAATCAAGAGCATTAAAGTACAAAGTGCGTTGATTTCCGGAGATAAGCCAAATTTAAGCATGGAAAATATTTTTATAGGTAAAGTTGTACTTTCCGGTCCTGATACAAAAAAGTTTATAATTACATCATCAAAAGACAGGACAAAAGCAATCATTGCTCCCGAAAGTATACCAGGCAATATCAGTGGAAATATAATGCTCGTGAATACTTTAAACCTATTGGCTCCCAGATCCATAGCCGCATCTTCAATATTGGAATCAAATCCTGCAAGTCTTGACTTTACTACAATAAATACAAAAGGTATGCTAAAAGTAGCATGGGATAAAACCAATGTACCTATACCAAGTGAAAACCCCATCTGTGAAAAATACATAAGTAGGGCAATACCCATAATTATTTCAGGAATAACAATAGTTATATTTAAAAGTCCTTCTACCACACTCTTGCCTTTAAAATTGTACTTGTATAACCCAACAGCTCCTATTGTTCCTATTATGGAAGAAACCACAGTACTTGCAACCGCTATAACTAAGCTGTTTTTAAATGCTACAATAACATTTAAATCCTCAAATAATTTTTTATACCAGTCTATGGTAAATCCTGTCCACCCAGTTCCCGTTACTGCCTGATTGAAAGAATAGGCTACAACTACAAATATAGGTAAGTATAAGAATATAAATATTATTCCAATATATATGTTGGAAATTCCTTTAAAAAATTTAGTTTTCATCAGAAAACCTCCAAATCAATTTTCTTGCCCACTAATTTCACGCTGATACCCACAATAATCAAAACGGCAATTATCATAATTATAGATACAGCTGCTCCAAAAGGCCAATCCCTTGATACTAGAAATTGATTTCTAATGAGGTTTCCCATAAGCATTACTTTGCTTCCACCCATGAGATCACATATATAAAATAATCCAAGAGAAGGTATAAAAACCAGAATACATCCCGCAATCACCCCTGGCATGGTTAGAGGCAAGGTCACAGTTAAAAAAGCTCTAAACGGATTTGCCCCCAAATCCTCAGCCGCATCAATATAAATTTTTTGTATCTTTTCTATAGAAGTGTAAAGTGGAAGTACCATAAATGGGAAAAGAGTATATATCATTCCTACAAGTACTGCTCCATAAGTGTAAAGCATCTCCAGCGGTTCACTTATAAGTCCTATTTTAATAAGTACATTATTTATAAGTCCTCCTGTACTCATAAGTATCATCCATGCATAGGTTCTTATAAGAGAATTTGTCCAAAAAGGAATAATTATTAACATTATCGCCAGTATACGAAATCTCTTTGGTATTTTCACCACCAGATACGCAAAAGGATATCCTAGAACCAATGTGCACAGTGTAGTTATAAACGCAATGGATATAGAATCAAAAAATACTTTAAAATAAAGAGGAGATATAATTCTTTTATAATTTTCCACAGAAAATGTAAAATCTATACCCCCATTTACTCCCCTTTGAAGAAAACTTATGAATACAATATACAAAATGGGAACTGCCATAAAAAATATCATCCAGATAGAAATGGGAAGTATAAAAAAATTCTTTTCAAAATTTGGAATCCATCTTTTAATTATATTTCTTCCATGCGTGGATTTACTTTCAGTTCTCAACTCACCATCACCTTTTCCCCTGCCTCCAATTTATTGTCTTCTCTTTTTGGGTTTATTATTACGGCATCCTGCGGATCCCAGTATATCCAAACAGGTTCATCTATCTTTGGCACCTCCAAATTTTTATTATAATTAATTGAAGTTACCTTTCTTCCATCCTCCAAAACAAAAGTGGTTCTTATATTAGATCCTAAATACATATTTTCTTTAACTACTGCTTTAAGACTAAAATGCTCAACACTTCTTAGAGAATACTTGATATTTTCCGGTCTAACCAGTATACAGACTTCATCCTCCACTTCCAATGATTTATTGTTTGCAACTATTTTTGAATTTTTTGTTTTCAATAAAGCCTTATCTCCAAAAATATTTTCTACTGTTGAATCAAACAAATTGGATTCACCTATGAAGCTTGCCACAAACTTGGTTTTGGGCCTTTCATATATATCTCTAGCATCACCTAACTGTTCTATAACTCCAGCATTCATTATAACTATTCGATCAGATATATTAAGAGCCTCTTCTTGATCATGGGTTACATATATAAAAGTTATACCTAATTTTTGCTGAAGAAATTTTAATTCCATTTGCATTTTTTTTCTGAGTTTAAAATCCAATGCCCCTAAAGGTTCATCCAGAAGCAATATTTTAGGGTTATTTATAAGTGCTCTTGCAATTGCCACCCTTTGTTTTTGACCACCACTTAACTGGCTTGGCATTCTCTTTTCATAATTATTAAGTTGTACAAGCTCTAGCATTTTAGTTACACGTTTTTTTATTTCTGTCCTCTTAAATTTCTTGATCTTAAGTCCATAGGCTATATTGTTATACACATTCATATGGGGAAAAAGGGCGTAATTCTGGAAAACAGTATTGATGTTTAATTCATAGGGTTCTTTATTTTCTATGTGTTGTCCATCTAATAGGATGTTTCCACTAGTAGGTTTTTCAAATCCTGCAATCATTCTAAGTGTAGTAGTCTTCCCACAACCGCTAGGCCCTAGAATAGTTAAAAATTCACCTCTTTTAATATCTATGGAAATATTTTTTATTACCTTTTGATTATTAAATATTTTTATCAGATTAACAAGTTTAAGTATAGTATCCAATGTTTTTCACCTCCAGATTATAACAATTGCTAAAATTTTTTTCATTATTATAATTATAGTTAATGAATATATAATTTGTGTAAAATATATATTTTACTATTTGTTTAAACCAAAAAGCCCCCACCTCTATTACAGAGGCAGAAGCTCACTTCTGCAGTCCCTACTCACCCTGTTATTATATAAAAATTTTCTTTATATTATATTAAACAATATAAAATTCCAAAACTTTCTTTAAAATATGATATTTTCAATATTAATTCCTAGTGCTTTGCTCAAATTTAAATTACAGGGTTATAATATCACATTAATACATTTAAGTCAATTATTTTGTGTAAGGTCCAATTTTAATACTTACATAAAATTTGCTATCACCATTATTTTTACCTTTCATACATTAATATTGAACCCAATTTTAATCTAAACTAATATTTTTAGTCTGGGGAAATAATTTCATATTTTTATAATCCCTTTTAAGGAGGAATCAAAATGGAAAAGCTTTGTCATGTAAACGTGGGTAAAACAGTAGTGGTGAAACAGCTTTTTTCCAAAAATCTGCTTAGAGAAAGAATGATGGCACTTGGTATTACAAAAGGAACTTTAATTGAAGTGATATTAAAAGGACCTAGTGATAATCTAACTGTATATAAAATTAGAGATACCTTAATTGCCCTTAGAAAGGAAGAAGCTTCCCTAATAGCTATACAGCAAATAAAATTTAATCAATATTATAAAGGAGAATAGTATGGGCCTAACTTTTGAATCCACGAGAAACAAATCCCTTAAAGATACATTTAATATAGAAACTAAAGAAAAAACTTTTGTAATAGCACTGGCAGGAAACCCCAACACTGGTAAAAGCACTATTTTTAATTCTCTTACAGGTCTTCATCAACATACAGGCAATTGGCCCGGTAAAACTGTAGTAAATGCCCGTGGAAATTATAAATATAAAGATAGAGATTTTTTAATTGTTGATTTACCCGGCACCTATTCTATATTTGCATCCTCTACCGAGGAAACAGTAGCAAGGGATTTTATATGTTTTGGGAATCCTGATGCCATAGCCGTAATTACAGATGCCACCTGTTTAGAGAGGAACTTAAATTTGGTATTCCAGGTAATGGAGATCACCACCAATATAATACTATGCATAAACCTGGTAGATGAAGCAAAGAAAAAAAATATAATCATAGATGGTAAATCCATAGAAAAAAGGCTTGGGATTCCAGTAATCATGTCTGCTGCCAGAAACAACATAGGTATAGAAGAATTAAAAGAAGCTATATATAACACCGCGTCAAATAAAATCAAATTAAATTACAATCCTATAATATATAATGAAAACATAGAAAATACCATAAATAAAATAGAACACGTGGTAAAAGAAACCTTTCCAGATATAAACTCCAGGTGGCTTTCCATAAGACTTATGGATGGAAACGAAAGTATGATTAATTCCATGAGCAAGTATCTTGACAAAAGTGCTCTGTATTCTTTAAAAAAATTTGCAGATGAATTGTGCAAAGATATGGATAAAGAAAATATGCGGGATTATATAACAGAACAAAATTATAAATTAGCAGAATCCATAAAATCAAATTATATTAAAATAAGCGGTAAAAGCATCCATAAGAGCATTAACCCTGATGCTATAATAACTTCAAAAAAATATGGAATACCTCTTATGCTCCTGATGCTATGTGCTATTCTATGGATAACAATAAAAGGGGCAAATCTACCTTCTGATATTCTATCTAAACTATTATTTGGATTTGAAGATATATTGACTAAATGGTTTACTCAGATTAATGCCCCAAATTGGCTGTATGGCATATTGGTTTTAGGAATTTACAGAACTTCAGCCTGGGTTATATCCGTAATGCTTCCTCCTATGGCTATTTTCTTTCCACTGTTTACCTTACTTGAAGATGTTGGATATCTGCCTAGAGTTGCATTTAACCTGGATCATCTTTTTAAAAAAGCCTGCGCTCACGGCAAACAATGTCTCACCATGTGTATGGGACTTGGATGTAATGCTGCTGGAGTAATAGGCTGCAGGATAATAGACTCTCCAAGGGAAAAACTCATAGCCACTATTACAAACAACTTTGTTCCATGTAATGGAAGGTTTCCTACACTGATAGTAATATCCTCCTTATTTTTCGTTTCAACCTTCGGATTTTCCAAAATAATTCCTGCTGTAGTCATTACACTGCTTATACTGTTTGGTATAGCTGTAACCTTAGCCATATCCTATCTGCTTTCAAAAACCATATTAAAAGGTGTTTCATCTACGTTCACTTTAGAACTTCCCCCTTACAGAAAGCCTCAAATAGGAAGGGTAATTTATACTTCTATAATAGACAGAACTATATTTGTACTATGGAGAGCAGTAATTGTGGCAGCACCAGCGGGAGCAGTAATATGGATACTTTCAAATATATATGTTGGAAATACCAGTATAATAAATCATGTTGTTATGTTTCTAAATCCCTTAGGCAAGTTTATAGGTCTGGACGGGTGTATATTAATGGCCTTTATACTTGGTCTTCCTGCAAATGAAATAGTACTCCCAATCTTACTTATGTTATATTTATCTACAAATACAATGGTGAACGTTGACAGCATCCTATCTTTAAAGCAAATTTTTTTAAGTCATGGTTGGACATATCTTACAGCTTTAAACACCATGTTGTTTAGTTTGCTCCATTGGCCTTGTGCCACTACTCTCCTTACCATAAAAAAAGAAACGGGAAGTGTAAAATGGATGATGTTCTCGGCACTAATTCCATTGTTAACTGCTTTTATAATATGCTTGTGCACTACCTTAATTTACAATGGTCTCCATATGCTGATACGATGAAATACTTGATTTAAAATAAAAACTGCCAGAGAGCACCAAGTTTTCTCTCTGGCAATTCAATTTTCACCATATTATTTTAAGGATTTCATATCATTTTCAATGCTGTCAAAATCCACCTTTTCCAATTTTACCACAGCGGTGTGATATTTCTTCTTATACCATAACCACAATCCTCCAAATAATGGAAGACCTATATAAGATGAAATTACTCCGCTCCAATCTATTTTACTGGATTCAAAATAAGTAATACCCTGTCCTAAAATAACTATAATACAAAGTGCCAATGCTATTATAGGTCCCAATGGAAATAGTTTAGCCTTATATTTCAACTTGCTAAAATCACGTTTTTGAGCAGTATAAGCCTTTCTAAAACGGTAGTGACAAAGTGCTATTCCGAGCCAAGCTACGAATCCTGCCAGTCCTGAAGCTGCTACCAGCCACACATAAACTGTAGTTTCTGCATAAAGCCCTGTAAGAAAACAAGCAGATGCCACTATCGTAGTAAGTATCAGTGAATTTATAGGAACTCCCCTTGAATTAACCTTGCCCAGCCAGGCAGGAGCCTTTTTATCCTTAGCCATAGAATATAACATCCTACTGGAAGCATACATTCCAGAATTTCCTGCAGACAATACTGAAGTCAATATAATGGCATTCATAAGAGAAGCCGCTCCTGCAACACCAGCTCTTTCAAATACCAGGGTAAAGGGACTTGTATTAACACCTGCATTCATATATGGAATTAAAGCTCCTACTACAAATATTGTACCTATATAAAACAATAATATTCTCCAAAATATAGTGTTAATTGCCTTTGGTATAGTTTTCTCCGGATTTTCACTTTCCCCTGCTGCTATACCTACAAGTTCCGTACCTTGAAAGGAAAAGCCTGCAATTAAAAATACCAGAAATATAGATTTAAATCCACCTACAAAGGGGGCTTCTCCAACTGTAAAATTTCTCAATCCAACTGGTTTTCCATTAAATATACCCAAAATAGTTGCTATACCAACTATTAAAAACACAATAACTGTTAAAACCTTAATACCTGCAAACCAAAATTCCGATTCTCCATAAGCTTTTGCAGATAATAAATTAAGCCCAACTATTAAAGCCAAAAAACATATGCTCCATATAATAGCAGGTACACCTGGAAACCAGTATTTCATTATAAGAGCTCCTGCCACCATCTCAGCTGCCACAGTTATGGCCCAATTGTACCAATAGTTCCATCCCAATGCGAAACCTAAAGCCGGATCCACGAATTTAGTGGCATAGGTACCGAAAGAACCTGAATCCGGCATATACGTAGCCATTTCTCCTAAGCTGGTCATTAAAAAATATACCATAACTCCTATGCAGCCATAAGCTACCAATGCACCTCCTGGTCCTGCCTGTTTGATAGTGGCTCCCAATGCCAAAAATATACCTGTTCCAATAGCTCCTCCCATGGCAATCATATTTAAATGCCTTGCTTTAAGCCCTCTTTTAAGCTTATACGTGTTTTCATTACTTTGCTTTGCTACATTTTGCATTTTTCTTCCTCCTTATGGGTTTTTAAGTTCCCATAAGTGAACTAACTAAGATGAGCATAAAAATTACCTTGAGAGTACACTCAAGGTAATAAATATAAAAAAATATTAATCCTACAATGAATGATAGCTCTCCACAAACTAAAATATTGTGACAGCTTTGTACATATTCTGTACAAATCCAGTTATTCAGCATTAAAACATTAGCTGAATACTTCGGCAAAATTTCCTTTCAAGTTGCTTCAACGTGCTTAACTCCACAACTTTACTCTTAAATTTCGCACCTCTACCTCAGTTATTCACTTATGATAAATATTATGAACTAAAATTTAAAATTAGTCAATATATTTTTATTTTTTTAACTTTACAATAAGCTATATCTTCATGTTCCTCAATCATTTTGTTAAAATTACATTGAATATATACTGGAATTAATATATTATATTATATAGAACAAAGTATTAAATTATATTATTTATCAGGAGGTAATTTTTATGGCATCTTTAAAAGGTACAAAAACCGCTGAAAACTTAATGAAAGCTTTTGCAGGAGAATCTCAGGCAAGAAATAGATACACTTATTATTCATCTACTGCAAAAAAAGAAGGTTATGTTCAAATTTCAAACATATTTTTAGAAACTGCTGAAAATGAAAGAGAACATGCCAAGAGATTTTTTAAATTTTTAAATGAAGATTTACAGGGCCAAGCTGTAGAGATAAACGCTTCTTATCCAGTTGCTTTAGGAGACACTAAAACTATTCTCAAGGCAGCAGCAAATGGAGAAAATGAAGAATGGTCTCAGCTCTATCCTTCGTTTGCCGGCACAGCAGATAAAGAGGGATTCCATGCTATAGCAACTGTTTTTAGAAAAATAGCTGAAGTTGAAAAACATCATGAAGAAAGATATCTAGCTTTACTCAAAAATGTAGAAGATGGTACTGTATTTAAAAAGGACAAGGTATATAAATGGAAATGCAATAATTGCGGATATATCTATGAAGGAACATCTGCACCTACAACTTGTCCTGCTTGCGCACATCCTCAATCATATTTTGAGTTATTCGTAGAACAATTTTAATATTTCAGAATGCAATGGAAGGGGTATCACTACTGCAGTGATACCCCTACATCTATGCCTGCCATTTTCATTAAATAAAGTGCATTTCTAGTACTTGAAACTCCAGATCTCAGTTTATAATCAAATCTAATTTTCCCATCTTCATAAAATTCTTTAAAATGATAATTTTTTATTCTGCCGCCGCTTTCATTTTCCATTTCAGCTAATTCTAAATCATGGGTGGATACCATTCCACAGGTTTTTGCAGCTTCTAAATTTTTTATTAAAATTTTAGCCCCCAAGTGTCTGTCAATGGAATTAGTACCTTTAAATATCTCGTCCAAAAGAAAAAATACCTGTTCTCCTCTGTTGCAAGCTTCTACAATCTGCTTTATTCTAAGTATTTCACCATAAAAAGAAGAAACATTTTCTTCCATATTATCACTTATCCTCATACAGGTATAAATACTCATTATGGAACAGCTGAATTTTTTTGCACAAACCGGGGCACCTGCATATGCCAGCACTAAATTTATACCTGCAGTCCTCAAAAGGGTGCTCTTTCCCGACATATTTGATCCTGTAATGAGCACTATACTGGAAGGTTTTTTTAAAGTCAAATCATTGCATACCGCTCTTTCCCCAAGAAGAGGATGTGCCATGGAATTTGCCTTAAACACAAGAGGAATATCTAAGATTTCAGGAATAACCCAATTGGGATGATCAAAAGCTATAATGGCAAGACTATTTAACATTTCAAATTTTCCCACCACTTCAATCCAGTCATAAATCAATTTCCCATTTTTTCCCTTCCACTTTTCAAAAGCAAACATACATTGATAATCCCACAATAAAAATATATTCAATACAATATATAGCATATTTTGACGTTGAGATATGTTATCTGCAATTTTATTCAGATCATATATATTTTTCTCAGCATTAACGGAAGTTTTTTCTCCTTTAAAAAGTATTTCTTTTAAAGAATTTAAATAAGTACATTTAAATTTTTCTCTGCATATCATATGTATAATCTTCTCATATGCTGTTATACTATGTTTAATTCCTGACACTTTGCTCAAAGTGCTAAACCTATCTTTGGCTCCTGGTATCAGTAAACTCATCTGTATTATAATTGCCATATAACCTATATAACCTTCAAATAAGTGAAATACAAAACTCATAATTAAGAGGAATATAGTTACAATAGGTAATATTTTAAATAAAACTATTATATATTTATTTTTATAAAAGGAATTTTTTGATTTCAGTATATCTTTTAATTCTAAAATACTTTTTCCCTCATTTTTTATGAAAGAAGCTTCTGCTTGAAAGTGCTGTCTCCATTTCAGCTTATGTTGTAATTCCAAAATTGCATTCTGACGATTTCTTATATCTTTTTCACTTCCTATATCACCTAAAAGCACATTTTTTAAATTTTTCTTTCCAACATATGTACTGCAGCAATTTATCCACTGAAATAAAGAACCCTTTCCAAACAGATCCAGATCTAAAGAATAATTGTGATTTTTATCTTTAAACTCCTCTCCATCTTTACTGAATTTTTTCCAGTTTCCTTCAGCTCTGCTTAGGGAATCACTATTTATCTCCCTCAGTTTTTCTGTAAAATTCATACTTTTTTTAAACTTTTCATGAGCTCTTACAACAAATAGAAACAGTATAGATGAAGCTAAAAAGATACTAAAGCTCATATAATAATATTTTTTCATATAAAAAAATATTGCAAGACCCATGCCCAATAAAAATATTATAAATCTCAACCTGCTTATAATCAAAACATTATTTTTTTGATTTTCTATAAGTTTATGATAATGATCTCTTCTCCTAGAATAAATTTTTTGTATATAATTCAAACTTTTACCTCTCTTCTTTTTTCATAAATTGGCTTAGCTTTAAACTTTCAAAATAATCTTTTATTTTTAAATCCATACCTATTATATGCCCTGTTATCCAGTTATATACAAAATCCAAAAGCTTTAATACCGCCTCCTGTTTATTTTCATCAATTTCTTCTAAATCCAGATTCTGAATTTTTTCTACAAATTTATCATGTACCTTTTTTTGTTCCCTATATCCTGGATAATCATACATCTCCATTATTTTCTCTTCATCCTCAAAATGATAAACTGTATATTCTTTTAAATCATCAACTAAATTTAATATTTCTCCAAAATAATCTGCACGATTTTCGTTTATAGCTAAATCATATATGGATCTTCCTATTTCAAACAACCTTTTATGTTCATCATCTATTCTCTTAATTCCACAACTGTACTCATCTTTCCAATCAAACATCTTATAAAATTGCCTCCTAAAAATCACTATTACAATAGTTTGTCCAAAAACAAACTGCAAAAATTTTTAAAAATAGTATATATTACATATTAATTATAACAAACTTTAAAACGGATTATCAATGAAAATTTAATAGCTGCTGGTGAATTCCCAGCAGCCTTCATAAACTATTTACTCACTACGATTAATTTATTCTTCAAAATTGAGATCCCTTTACATAACTCTTCCTGGAATTACAGCATCTAATATTCCAATAACTACTGCTGCTAAAATAGCTCCTATTAAAGATACCCTCATATTGGGAACCAAGAATTGAGTTATATAAAGTATTATAGCTGCGATTATAAATCCCTTTATTCCCTTTCCAAAGGGAGATGCATCCACACCCATAAATTTTTCTACCAAATAATCTATTAGGCTTATTACAACTGCTGCTGCTAAATAAGACCACAATCCCATTATTCTGAAACCAGGTGTCAAAAAAGATGTTATTGCAAGCACAATTAATGTTAAAATAAATCTCAGTATATAACTACCTATATTAGATCTTTCTGGTTCTCTCTTTGTATCGTCACCCATAGAAGTCACTCCTTTTCAATAAAATATTATTTATGCAAATATAGTTTTACCTAATCTCTAAAAAATATTTAAAAATAATAAAACTTTTAATTGAATAGTTATAAAATAAAAAACAAAGATACCTAATGCATCAAGGATTTTTATTTTTTTACAGTTAGAATTCTTTAAAGGATTGTTTTTCAGCTCCACATATTGGACATTTCTCTGGAACTTCCCCTTTTACAGTATAACCACAGACAGGACATACATATATTTTTTCCTCTCCCATATCCTTATTTTGTTTTGCCAGTGCCTGAGCTTCTCTGAAAAGCTGGGCATGTTGTTTTTCTGCATTTAGTGCAAAATTGAAAGATCTTTCTGCATCCTTTTCCTGCTGAAATTTTGCATTTTCAAGATAAACGGGATACATCTGTTTAATTTCGTGATCCTCCCCATTTATAGCTCCTTGTAAATTTTCAACTATATCAGTTAAGCCAAACACTCCACCTGCTGTAACTGAACTATCGCCCATCTGCTGTTTGAGTACTTCAAAATGATTTTTTGCATGAACCCACTCTGCATTGGAAACAGCTTTAAATAATCTGCCTATATTGGGGAATCCATTTTTTTCCGCCGTCTGTCCCCATATGAGATATCTCATATGAGCCATGCTCTCGCCGCCATAAGCTGAACGGAGAAAATCAGCAGTCATAGCATTTTTTACGGACATATTTATCACCTCATAAATATATTATTGATATTTGTTCATTCATTAAATAATTCTGCACTAAAAGCCAGATGATATTCATCTGGCTTTAATTTATTTTCATTTTATATATTCTATTTTAAACCCTGTTCATAGGACTCAATCATTTTTTTAACCATGTTTCCACCTACTGAGCCTGCTTCTCTTGATGTAAGATCTCCATTGTATCCTTCTTTTAGATTCACTCCTACTTCTCTGGCTGACTCCATTTTAAACCTATTTAAAGCTTCCTTAGCTTGGGGAACTAGAACTTTATTTCCTCTGTTACTTGCCATGATTAATTTCCTCCTCGTTTTATATATTATTGTTTTTGTATTACATTTATAAGTTTGCTCCATATAAAAATTATTACTCTATAAAATTACATGAAAATAAGATAGCTATTGACATAACTAGAAACTTTTATATAAAATTTTATTTTTAATATTGTATCAGTATATTAAAAATATTTATCTCCTATACATGTATGTTTTCAATTTTTCATTGTAAATTACAAATTGCTTGGGGTATAATAGGATATAATTAGAATAAGTATAAGCAGGTGATGTTATTGTATAAAAAAGGAGATTTCCATTTGCACACTACTGCATCCGATGGGAGATTATCCCCTGGTGAAGTAGTTGAAATGGCCGGCAGAAAGGGCATGGACATAATAGCCATAACAGATCATGATACCGTATCAGGCATGGATGAAGCTTTAGATATGGGTAAAAAAATAAAACTTAAAATTATCCCCGGAATAGAACTATCCACTTTATATGAGGGAAAAAACATTCATGTATTAGGTTATTTTAAAGAATCCTCTAATATATCCCCCAAATTTAAAAATTTTTTAACTGAAATGAGTGTATACAGAAAAGAAAGGGCAAAAAAAATAGTGGATAATCTATATAAATTTTTTAATATAAAATTAGATTATGAAAAGATACTTGAAAATGCTCAAAATGTTATTACACGACCTCATATAGCTCAAGCTATAATAGATTCAGGATATAATTACAGCTTTAAATATATATTTACAAATTTTATAGGTGACTCCTGTGCTGCTTTTGTTCCCACTAAAAAGCTAACTACCCAGGAAGGTATAAAACTCCTTAAATCTTTAGATTCCATGGTGGTTTTAGCACATCCTGTTCTCATAAAAGGTGTAAATGTAGAAACTTTACTCCGGCTTCCTTTTGACGGCATAGAAGCAATTTACTCTATGAATGGGGCCCATGATACAGACAGATTTATAAAATACGCCAGAAAGTATAATAAAATAATAACTGCAGGTTCTGATTTCCATGGTTTGCCCAGGAAAGGCAGAGATGATTCATCTCATTCTCACAGCATAGGTGAGGTTTATTTAGATGAAGATGGGATAAAAATATTTTTAAATAAACTTCAAAATTTATAAATAACAGTATAAGAACTCATACAATTCATGAAATGCATAGTTAGCACAAATTTATTTATGGTGGCAATATTGTATAATATCATTATTATACTTTTGTGCTATTTTATTTACTGCAGCAAATTCATCAAATTTTTTATCACAGATACTTGAGACCTTCATTATTCCCATAACACTGTTAGTTAAGAAGATTTCCTGTGAATTTTTAATAAAATCCTTAGTAAACTTTCCTTCTATAACTTTATAATTGCTAATTATATATTTTCTAATTGTTCCATTTAAAATACCGCAATTTAAAGAAGGTGTATATATTTTATTATCTTTTACAAAAAACACATTAGACATACTTCCCTCTGCTATAAAATCTTCTGTATTTAAAAATAATGCTTCGTCATAGCCCTCACTTACACACTGATCATGTTCCAGTATATTTTCGACATAATTTAAAGATTTTAAATATGTGATTTTAGAATAAGGATTTCTTTTAATTGAAGCTATTTTTAATTTAAAACCTCTCTTATACTGCTCCGGACTATATTTATTGACTCTACAGGTAAAAATAGTATTTTGTTCAGTAACCACTAATTTTAAAATTTTATCATTACAGTTTAATTTTTTCACTGCATCTAAAATTTCTTTTTCTGTTATAGATTTACCTATATTTAAAACTTTCAACCCTTCATTTATCCTATCTAAATGCTCTTTTAAAAACAATGGATTTTTCTTTACCAGCATAGTTTCAAAAAGTCCCCTGCCAAAGTAAAAACCACTGTCAGCAAATATTCTCCCATCTTCTGTTAAATTACCATTTAAAATTATCATAAACCTCATCACTCCATTTTAAATCAAAATGCTATAGCTAAAATTTATAACACATTCATTAAAGCCAATGCTTTGTCTAAAGTCTCATCATACTCCGATGCCTTATCTGATTCCCAGGTTATCCCACCACCTACACCAAAGTAAGCCATACCATTTTTTATCAATATAGTCCTTATTACTATATTTAAATCTATATTGCCATCAAAACCCAAGTATCCTATAGAACCAGTATATAGTCCTCTTCTAGTAGGTTCTAATTCTTCAATTATTTCCATAGATCTAACTTTAGGAGCACCTGTTATAGAGCCTCCTGGGAAACATGCTTTTAGACAATCTATTGAAGTGCTCTCCTGTTTTAGTTTTCCTATTACTGTTGAAACTAAATGAAATACTGTACTGTATTCCTCTATTGCAAATAGCTCTGTAACTTTTACCGAATTAGGTCTGCACACTTTACTCAAGTCATTCCTCTCCAAATCTACAATCATAAGGAGTTCTGAATGATCCTTCCCGCTGTCAATGAGTTCTTGTCTATTTTTTAGATCTTCTTTTTCACTTTTACCTCTAGGTCTTGTCCCTTTTATAGGTCGTGTTTGTACTATGCTATTTTCTATCTTTAAAAATCTTTCCGGAGATGATGATACTATGCTAAAGTCCTCTATGTTCATAAATGCAGCAAATGGTGCAGGATTTATATGTCTCAAATCTCTATAGATTTCATAAGGTGTTTTCGTAACTTTACAGTTAAATCTCTGAGTTAGGTTTGTTATGTATATATCCCCCTCCCGTATATAATTTCTTACTTTTTCTACGGTTTTCTTGTATTCGTTTTTCTCAAAATTGGAGATAAATTTTGTGCAATTGCCTTTGATTCTTTTATATTTTACTTGAGTTCCCATTAGTATCTTTTCTTTTAACTCTTTTATGCTATTTTCTGGTTTTTCTAGTATACCAAGGGCTGTAATAAAAGTATTCCTTTTTAAATTATCAAAAATTATGGCATTATCATAAAAATAAAAATAGCAACCAGGTATTTTTACATCTTCTAAAGCCAGTACTGGTAATTTTTCTATCATTCTCGCAAGATCATAAGAAAAATACCCCATAGCTCCGGCTATGTATGGAAATTCCGTATTATTTTCTATCTTATACATATTCATGAGCTTTTTAAGTTCTTCAAATGGATCTTTTTCTTCTATTTTTTTATCATTTACAAAGCAAATGCCATTTTCATATTTAAATGTGGTAAAAGGGTTAATTCCTATAAAAGAATATCTTCCCAAATTTTCAGCATTCATACCACTGTCGAGAAGAGATATAGTTTTATCCTGTTTAAATAGAGAATATATATCAAAAGCATCCAAATTTGTATTCACTTCTTCTATGAAAGTTCGCATCAATAATGCACCTCTTTAAACTAAAGAAGAGAATTTCTTCTTTAGCTGTATTTTTGCCTCTTCTAAGAAATTTTTCAACATCTCATGTCCACATTCTGTAAGCTCTGCTTCCGGATGAAATTGGACTCCTTCTACCAAAAACTTTTTATGTCTTATTCCCATTATGACACCATCACTGGTTTCACAGGATATTTTTAAGCATTCAGGCAAGGTATCCTTATCTACAATTAGGGAATGATACCTTGTTACCTTTACAGGATTTTTTATGTCCTTAAATATTCCCATACCATTGTGATAGACTTGAGAAACTTTTCCATGAACAGGTTCTCTACCCTTTATTATCTTTCCTCCAAAAGCATAAGCTATGCTTTGATGTCCAAGACATATTCCTAAAATGGGAATGTGTCCACTAAATTTTTTTATTACATCAATACATATCCCTGCGTCTTTTGGAGATTTAGGACCAGGAGATATTATAATTCCATCTGGATTCATATTTTCTATATCATCTAAAGTCAGTTTATTATTTCTACAGGTTTTTACATCTTCATTTAATTCTTCTAAATATCGAACTAAATTATAAACAAAAGAATCATAATTGTCGATCATCAAAAACATAATTTCACCTCAACAAATATAAATATCATGTAGATTTATATTACATCATCATTATATAATACAAATCTATTATCAATCATATGGCATAAAAAGAACATACATAGATTTTGATTTACATAATCTCTATGTAGGTTCTCGAAAAAGCTAAAGTTCAATATAGATTTTTATCTATATTTCCTTCAAAAATGCCCTGTACCCCTTTATGGCTTCATATATGTCTGCCTTGCTTGCTACCTCCCAAGGGGCATGCATATTGTGAAGTGCTACTCCGCAATCTATAACCTGCATATTGTATTCTGCCAATATATATGCTATTGTTCCCCCACCTCCTTGATCTACTTTCCCAAGCTCTGCAGTTTGCCAGCACACATCATTTTTTTCCATTATACTTCTTATCTCGGCTATATATTCAGGATTTGCATCATTACAGCCTGATTTTCCCCTAGCTCCAGTATATTTATTAAATACTATTCCTTTTCCCAGATAGGCTGAATTGCTTTTTTCCATAACAGAAGGATAATTCGGATCGAAAGCAGCACTTACATCTGAGGACAGCATTTTTGAATTGGTTAAAGCCCTTCTCACCTTTAAATCATTGTACTTCCCACATAGAGCTACAACTTCTGCCACTGTATTTTCAAAAAACCTTGACTGCATTCCTGTAGCTCCTACACTGCCTATTTCCTCTTTATCCACCAAAAGAGTTACACAGGTTTTCTCAGGTTTTTCTATTTTCATCATTGCCTCAAAGGAAGTGTATGCACATATCCTGTCATCATGTCCGTAAGCCATAACCATACTTCTGTCCAGTCCGAAATCCCTAGCAGCCCCTGCAGGAACTACCTCCAGTTCTGCAGATACAAAATCCTCTTCTTCCATATTATATTTTTCATTCAATAATTTCAATATATTTTGTTTAACTCTATTTTTAGCATCCTTATCTTTGATTGGAATACTTCCAACTAGTAGATTTAAATCCTCGCCTTCTACTACCTTGCTTCCTTTTTTATCCATCTGTTCTGAAGCAAGATGTATCAATAAGTCAGATACTCCAAATACAGGATCATCAGCCTTTTCCCCCACTACTATGTTCACCTTGGTACCATCTTTCTTTACTACTACTCCGTGAATGGCAAGAGGAAGAGTAACCCATTGGTATTTTTTTATTCCACCATAATAATGAGTGTCAAATAAGGCCAAATCAGTATCTTCATAAAGTGGGTTCTGCTTTAAATCAAGTCTTGGAGAATCTACATGGGCTCCAAGTATTCTCATGCCATCTTCCATGTTTTCATTTCCAATTACAAAAAGTGCTAAAGTTTTTCCTTTGTTATTGGCATAAACTTTATCCCCTGGATTTAATGAAGCCTTTTTATCTATTACACTCTGTATATTTTTATATCCATTTTTTTCAGCTCGGGATATAAATTCTGCTATACATTCTCTTTCAGTTTTACATTTGGACATGAAATCTTTATATTCATCTGACAATTTAAAAAGCAGTTCAAAATCTTTTTTTGAATATTTATCCCAGGCATATTTATATTTTTTGATTAAATCCTTTGACATCTTCATCTCTCCTGTCTATATTTTGTTTATGAAAAATAACTTTTAGTATTCATTTATTACCAATTATATTTTATCATAAAATTTAAAAATGTACTCACCATTTATATTTTTTATTAGAATATTTTTAGAATGACTTATACAGTCCTTTTTAAAGCCACTTCTTTCTCTTAAATATACATATAAGAATTATAGCTATGAAAGTCATTATTATAACTACATAATGGCACCCATTTTCTACTTCCATAAATGGCATTCCCTTTAAGTTAGTGCCATAAATACTGCTTATGAGATTCAAAGGTAAAAATATAGTAGCTATTACTGTAAAAATCTTCATGAGCTCATTGGTTTTATTTGCTATTTCTGATTCAAAAGCTTCTCTCACCAAAGCCAAGTCCTGAACTAAGCTTTCAAGGGAAATCATAAGTTTTTCTATTTTTCTGTCTAAACCTATAAAATATTTTATACTTTCCTTTTCAATAACAAGATTATCATTTATAGTAAGGCTGTCTCCTATATAAATTAAAGGGCTTAAATACTTTCTTATCTTATAGACCTGTCTTCTTAAAGTTATTAAGTTATCTATTTGATCCTGTCTTGGGCTTTTTAAAATATTTATTTCAATTTTATCAGCTTCTACTTCCAATTCGGATATTATATCGTAATTTTTTATAACTATTCTATCCAAAATGCAGTAGAGGAGTATGCATACTCTTGGATTATCCTTTAGTACAAAACAATTTTTCCATCCATTTATATCTTTTATAAGATTTTCCAATATATCAATTTTGTCTTTGTATACGGTTATTATGTAATTTCTGCTTAAAAAAACATTTAATTCTCTGGATACTACTATTTTCTCCATATAATTCAGTACATTAAATATTATAAAAATATATCCATTAAAAAAATTTATTTTTGATGTCTGTGAAAAGCTTTTACATTCATCTATAGTTTCCCTATCTACAGATATAAAATCATTTAACTTTTCAACTTCATCTATATACAGAAGTATCCAATAATGACCGTTTACAAAATCAATTGTTCCATTAATCTCTTGAAAATTATTATCTATATCCAATACTTTCATAAAAACACCACCAATAAAAACCAACTTTAATTCACTTATAAATGATCTCAATTTATATTAGTGTGTTAATTTAATCAAAAATAATTCATTACCTTTTATAAGGCAGCTTTATGTGGAGTGGAAGTGATTTAAAATTCACCTTAAATAAAAAAAGAGCAAAAGCCCTTAAAAATATTTTATTAAAATTCAGTCGAAAATAATGCCATCCATGAGTATGTCATGCTTTTCTCTTGGAACCATGTCTAGAATCTGAAAGCTATAGGCAAGAGCAATTTTTTTTGAATCTTTTCTTACTTTTTTTAAAAATCTATCATAATATCCTCCTCCATACCCAACTCTTCCTCCATTTTTGTCAAAGGCAATACCGGGAATATAGCACAAATCTATTGAGGACTCCTCCACTTTTAAATCTATATTTTCAGGCTCCAGTATCCCATAAGCTCCACTTTTCAATTCACTAAAGTTAGATATCCTCACTGCTGCCATTCCCTGCTCCCTGGATATTGTCTTTGGAACAGAAACATCTTTACCATCCTCTAAAGCCCTCCTTATAATTTTATGAGTATCCACTTCAGTTTCAAAACTTACAAATATAAACAAGCTTTTAGCACTGTTGTATTCTTTACTGTACAAAACTTTTTCAAATATTATATTGTCCAATTCTTCTCTTTTACTTTTAGTCAGGTTATTTCTTTCTTCCCTAATCACTTTTCTAATATAGGACTTATCTATTTGCATGATCTTTTATTTTCCACCTCCTGTATTCTCTTGCTGATTACATCTACCGGGGTTATATCTGACATAAGGCTATATCTATAATTTGCCGCCGCAGCCTCCACTATAACAGCTAAATTTCTTCCAGGTCTTATAGGAACTTTTAGCTTTCTCACTGGAACATTTAAAATATGCATATATTCTTTATCTATCCCAAGTCTATCATAATTTTCATCTTTTTTCCACTGCTCCAGATATATTACAAGATTAATATTTTTAGTTCTAAGTACAGAGCTCAATCCATAGAGCGCAGGAATATCAATTATACCCATTCCCCTAACTTCTATCATTCCCGATGTAATATAAGGTGAAGTACCATGAAGCACTCCATCTATCTGCTTTATATCCACTGCATCATCAGCTACTAACCTGTGCCCTCTTTTTATAAGTTCCAGTGCAGTTTCACTTTTACCTATACCACTTTCCCCCGTTATAAGTATACCAATACCGTATACATCCACCAAAACCCCATGGAGCCTGGTTTCAGGTGCTAATTTATCATCCAGGTAATTCATGAGCTTATTTATAAATCTTGTTGATATACTATCAGTTCTCAGTATCCACCTCTTGTTTGAAAGAGCACTTTCCAAAAATTCCTTATGTGGTACCAAATTTCTAGTAACTATAGTGCAGGGATTATAAAATTCAAAATACTTTTCCAGTCTTTTTTTTCTAAGTTCCGGCTGCATTGCATCTAGAAAACTCCATTCAGCCTTACCTACTATTTGGACTCTTTTATTAGCATAATAATTATAAAATCCGCTAAATTGAAGTCCTGGTCTATTTATATCACTTTCAGTTATTTCAGTTATTTTATTTCCTCTATTTATAACTTCTAAATTTAAATCCTTTATAATATTTTCTACCGTAACTGACATTTTCTCACCCCTCAGTTGAATTTATCCTATCTTTATTTTCCATAAATTATTTTGTGTTGTCAACCTCTTCATCAGATAAATTGTCTTGAAGCTTGTCAAAGGATATCTTATTTTTTATAAAATAAGATGCTAAAACAAGAGCTCCCAGAAGAACCAAGGCAAAAATAAAATCTAAAGAACCTGCATTTTGTGACTTATCCCCTAAATTTATGAATATAAATACCCCTGGTATTATTCCTATTGTAGTAGCCAACAAAAAATCCTTGAATTTTATTTTAGAAAGACCTGCCCCATAACTTATTATATCGAAAGGTACTAAGGGTATCAATCTCAATGTAAACACTATTAAAAAACCTTTTTTTTCCACTCCATCTTCAAACCACTTTCCCCTACCTCTAACTAGTTTGTCCACTATATCCTTTCCCAAGAACCTGGCTATATAAAAAGATAAAGCAGCTCCTAAAACAGCCCCTATAATAGTATATATCATACCATAAAGCACACCAAAAGCCATCCCACTAGCCAGTGCAAGTATAGCATTGGGAAAAAGTGTAAGAGGTACAAGAGCAAACATTATTATATAAATTATAGGCCCAAGCATTCCAAAAGAACCAATATAGTTTTTTATACCAACTGCATTATATTTCTGACATAAACCACATTTAAAACATATCCATACAACAGATACAATTAAAACAACAACTAATGTTTTTAATAGAATAGTTTTTTTTTATTCAAATTTATGCCCTCCTCTTATAACTTTATATCTATTCACCCAATTCCTACAAAGGCTAATATTATCAGGTATCTTACAGCTAGAATCCCACCTTCCCCCAAATATCAAATCCAAAAGGTGCAGGGATTTTTTACCCCCTATTGACATAGACTCCCTGCAGCTAGCACAATACGTGAGTATATAATCAGTACTGCTGCAACCTGCAGTAGCTCTCATAATCTGCCTGGATATATCCGGGTTTGTGGTGGAAATCATTCCTCCAGTACCACAGCAGTGTGTATGCTTTCCATAGTACTGCCCTTCTCTCACTCTATATCCAAGTTCCTCCATTATATGCCTTACATTATTTTGGATATCATCTCTATATCTAGTAGCGCAGGAATCCTGGATTGAAAAAACTATATCACTGTCTTTTCCTATACCCTTCATGCCCCGTGGCAGACCAATGTTTGCCAGTACATTCCAAAGTGAAATTACATTTTGAGCTAATCCACTTTCCCTGAGAAGTAAAAAGCAGGATTGGCATGCTGTTATTATCTCTATGGCACCTGAAGAATCTACTATTTCCTTAAACTTCTTAATTTTTTTTTGAAAAATTTCCTCTTCTCCAATGCTTTTAGAAGGGCTTCCACAACATTCTACAAGCAGCGCTGTTTCAGGAAAATCTTTTTTCAAATACTCAAAGGTTTTAAATACAAGAGCTGGGTTATAGGCACAAAGACTACATCCCGGCATGAAAAGCCTTTTAGTCTTTTTTCTCCCCGTCTTATTTCCTAAAATGCCACTAAATAACCTTGAAAAACTTAATTTTTGGTGCATATGCACAGATCTATGTCCTTTCATGGGAGATATTTTCTTATTGTTTTTCACCACATATTTTCTAATATTCATAAATGCATTACTTAAATCCAAATTTTTTGGACAAACTGATTTGCAGGTTTTACACATACTGCAGGAATAAGGTATACTCACATCTATATTCCTTTTTCGTACTGCATCCTTAAATAAAGATTTAGGGCTTACACAAAAGTGTTGAAGCATCTCACATTCTTTTACACACAGGCCACATTCTATACAACTGCCGCTTATATCCTTTAATTCATTTAAAACCTCTTCATCTAACTCAATAAATTTATCTACCATAGATTCACCTTTAAACTTTCTAGGAAATCCAAATTTAAGTATTCCTCTATTTTTTTTAGGGTATCTTCATTTTTTATATCTTTCTTTGGATTTCTATATTGAAGCCATGCATATGCACACCAGGAAAGAGCCCTCAAGTACAAATAAGGTGCATACATATGTACTCTTTCCCTTATATCCTTTTTACCCTTTTTCAACGTATTTTCATATATAGTAAAAAATCTATTTATCTCTTCTTCATGAAACAC
Source organism: Clostridium moutaii (assembly GCF_041205085.1). Lineage (NCBI taxonomy): Bacteria > Bacillati > Bacillota > Clostridia > Eubacteriales > Clostridiaceae > Clostridium > Clostridium moutaii. The sequence goes on along the minus strand of NZ_JBGEWD010000005.1, from coordinate 86,449 downwards.
ATAAGAGGACTTCCATAGTGTGGTAGTTCTTGCTAAAAATTGTGTCAGATCCTGGCAGGGATCACTTATCACCGGTTTTTCCCAATCTATAAGATAATAATTTTTTTCTCCTATAATAAAATTATTTGAATTCACTTCTGTATTATTAATTACATGCCATTTATCCTCTATAAAATATTTTTCCCCGTAAATATTACTTTCTGCCTGTTGTAAGAATTTATAGAAAAAATGTTTTTGTTCTTTTTTAACTAGGGGAGATACCATAAAATCCTTAAGCCATTTTTTAGATTCCAATACTCTGCTGGAAAAGATTTTATTCTCCACTATAAAATTTTTCTCGTCTTTTTCATTTAAATCTAGAGAATGAATTTTACAGAAAATATCTGCAGCCTTTTCCAGATCTGTTTTATAGTTTAAAGGTTTTCCCTTCAAAAATTCCATAATTAAAATTCCATAATTCAAAAACTTCCTTCTATCATCTACATAATATACTTTAGGTGTTACCTGGCTTATATGAAGTCTTCTGAGTACATTGAATTCGTATAAAATCTGATGTTCAAGTTCTAACTGACTTCCCGTGTTTACTCTAAATACATATTTTTTATCATCATATTCCAATACATAGTTTATATTATATTCACCCTGGGCAAGAAACCTAATGGAATAATTCTCATCTATACCTAGAGCTCTTAATTCTTTGTTTTCACTTATATAATCTTTTATTTTATATATCAATTCATCTTTTAACATATGAACTCCCTTAAAATATAAAATTATCTATTTGTATTAGTTTTTGTTTCATTGAACTTGTAAAATAAGATTTCGTTTACAAATTTATAGGTGTTTTTAGGAAATATATCCCAGCGTATATTTTTATCCTTTATTTTAAACATAAACTTTGTTAGATCCTTTTTAGTATCTATATCACAACATTTATAAGTAAATCCTACAGTTTTGTTATTTCTATTTGCTATATCTATGGTGCCTTCAATTACCGATTTTTTACCCCATCTTATGTTATTTGAGAATATCTCCGGATGTTTTTCTTTCATGCCTATTAAATAATATCCTCCATCTTCTGTTGGTCCCAAACACACATCTTTATCTTCCAATACACAAAAGGCCTTTTCTATATTGGATGGCTGTATTTCTGGTATGTCAGTTCCTATTAAAATTACTTTTTCATATCCCTTGCACAAAATTTTATTTATGGCATTGTCCATTTTATTACCTAAGTCATTTCCGCTTTGAGGAAATATATTCATATATCTAGGAATTATATCCTTCATATAAGACAAATTTTCTTTTGGAGTATATGTAAGGTATATATCTATTCCAGGACTCAGCATACTGCATACCCTGAAAAGATCCAGTAAAAATTGAGTATGAAGTTTGGCACATTCCTCTCCTGTTAAAATTTCCATTAATCTGGTTTTAGTTTTACCTGGAATAGGTACCCTTGTCATCAGTATAAGTGCATTCATCAACGGGCCTCCCTGTACATTTTATTTAATTTTTCTGGCGAAACACCTAAAAAATACAGTATTCTAAGTTTATGCATTAATATATGAGTTCTAATTGGGCCACTGTTTTTAAATCTTCTTGCAGAAGTTCCTATACCATATCTGAGCAATTTCATTTTTCCCATTTTCCTCAATCTCAATGACAGCTCTAAATCCTCCATAATATCTATGTCTGCATATCCTCCCAATTTTTCAAATATGTCTTTTCTAATAAACAGTCCTTGATCTCCAAAATATATTCCAAATTTTTCTGCTCTGATATTTGAAGTTTTGGATATGTATCTCATAAATAATGTATTGAAATCATAAAAATAAAGAGAAAATCCTCCTCCTATATTTTTATCTTCAATAGCCTTTTCTATATAATTAATTGAATTAGGATCCACTATGGAATCTGCATGTAAAAACCACAGTACGTTACCCTCAGCATATTTTGCACCCTTGTTCATCTGTTTTGACCTTCCTCTTTCACTAAACAGCACTTTTGTATATTTACTACCTGCTATGGAGGCAGTATTGTCCGTACTCTTCCCATCTACCAGAATTATTTCCTTTTCCCCTTTTATGCTTTCCAAAATTGTCAAGAAATTTTTTAATTTTTTCTCTTCATTTAATACTGGAATTATTATTGAAACCATTTAAATCACCAATCAAATTTTATATTTTAATTATAACTTTTTTGCATGTAAAACTTTAATGAATATAGTTATTTAAAATACTTATATTGTTCTATATTATTATTTCTTATTAATACATTTTATTTATACGTTTTATTTATAACTGAAACATATAAAAAACTTTTAGACATTATTTTGTTTTAACAATTTTTACCATGATACTTTATATCAATATATACAGACACATTTTTCTTTTTTCCACATTTTCTCCACAGAATAATCCACACCTTATCTACAGAAATTATGTTTATTTTTGTAATATACTGTATTTTAATGGCTAATAAAAGATATGTTTATTTTATTATTATCTGGTAAAATATAAGAGGAGTAAAGTTACCTTATGGGGGAATAGCGATGAAGAATGATTTAACAAATTTAGATATTCAAATAAATAATCTAAAAGAAACTTTATATTTATTAATAAAAGGCGGTAGTCTTACAGATGAAACGGTGGTTAGATGCAGCGAGAAACTGGACAAGCTAATTTTAGAATATCAAAAAGAGAATCATTTTGGTTAATTATTGATTTTTAATAATTGTATTCAATATACATCACCTTTTAGCCATAATAAAAAACAAGGGGTCTAAGCCCCCAATTTAAATCAAAGTTAGAAATTTATCTACAAGTTCATCCGCTTTTTCCAATTTTTCTCATCTGGTACAAATTTAAATCTATTAGTAATCATAGGCACTACTTTAGATGTTGTTTTTTAATAGTCATTACTATTAAAAAACAATTTATATAATTTACCAGCTTATTTATAGGAGTTAGTAATAATTTTGGACATTTTCCCTGAATAAAATATATATTCCATATGAAGGGCCCTAGTGAGAACTACATATAATATTTTCTTATCCAATTCACTTTCAGTATAATTTTCTTCATCACAATTATAAATTACACTGCAGTCAAATTCCAATCCTTTCGTCATATAGGATGGAATTATTATTTTGTCCTCTCTCAATGCATTATCATTTTCTCTGACTAAATTCCAATTGTACTCACTATACTTCTTTAAATAATCCCTGATTTTTCTGCACTGTCCATAGGTTTTTCCTATAATAGCTATGGTATTTTTATTAATATTATGAACTTCTTTCACTATATCATCTAATTTTTCACCGAAATCTCTGTTATTTGTAAATTCAACTATTTTAGGTAAATCTCCGTGTCTTAACACAGGTACCGCAGGTTTTAAATCATTTTCTTGAAGTTCAAGCACCTTATTTGCAAATTTTATTATCTCCACTGTAGAACGGTAGCTTTGAGTTAGCTGAAAGTACTTTATATTACTTCCAAATATATCTTTTATAATATCATTCCAATTGGATATTCCTCTATAATCATATATACCCTGTGCCAGATCCCCTACTACAGTCATGGAGTCACCTGTACTCATTTCTTTTAAAACCGCCATCTCAAAGCTGCTATAATCCTGTGCTTCATCTACAACCAGATGTTTATATTTGAATTTCTTAGGTACTCCTTCTATTTTAAATTTCAAATAGCAGAGTGCAGCCAACTCATCACTATCTACTATCTTGTTTTCCTTATTTGTTTTAATTTCTTTTATAAGATTACTCCAGAGATTTTTGGAAACTCTTCCCTTTATAATTTTTTCAAACACTTCCTGACTGGTTAAGAACTCTTCATAGAGTCTAGAGGTATCCACTTCAGTCCATCTGTTAAAATAATCTTCAAAAATTTTTTTTGCCCCAGTTACCACACTTTTTCTTTTTTTATCTCTTTCATCATATATATATGTAAGTTTTTCCCTCCTGTCTGTACCATCCTCCATAGTCTTTTTTAACCTGGCAATTTGATAATCATAGAGAAAATCTATTTTATCTACTATTTTATTTATCTTATCATCTATCTTCAATTTAAAATATCTTTTTATCTCATATTTTCTCTGATTCACAGGCAGATACTTCATGTCCTTTAAATATAATCTGTATATTTCTTCACTATTGAATAAAATATAATTTTCTACTTTTATATCATCTATATTTAAATCTTTCTCTTCAATATATTTTACATAATCATCAATTAGTTCCTTATATAAAATACTACCCCTTATACGGCTATTGTCACTGACTATTTTTTTATAGTGATATTCTCCATTTTCAAGTATATCAGCCAATTTTCTGTCCTTGGTGTATATCTTGCCTTTAAGATGTAACATTTCACTGCACATCTCCTCAAAAGTTACCTGTTTTACATTATTTATTCCCAGATCCGGAAGTACATCTGATATATAACTTAAAAAAAGTTTATTGGGAGCTATAACCATAACATCTTTCCCCTTCAATTTATCTTTATATCTATAAAGCAAATAAGCCAATCTATGAAGAGCTACTGTAGTTTTACCAGAGCCGGCAGATCCCTGAAATATAAGGGTAGTGTTTTTATCTGTTCTTATTATGTTATTTTGTTCTTTTTGAATAGTGGCAACTACATTTTTAAGCCTGTTATTTACACTTTGATTTAAATTTATTTTTAAAAATTCATCTACCAATGAATTACCTTCTTCATTAGTTGACTTCAGCATTATTTCATTTATTCCTTCGTCAAAGGCATCTTTTAAAATTTCATTTTCAATTAAAAATTTTCTCTTTAAACTAAGCTCTCCACTTATTATTCCAATAGGTGATTTATAAAATGTTTTCCCTTCTACACCGCTGTAATATAAATCAGCTAAGGGAGCCCTCCAATCAATTACCTTTTCATCTCCATGTTGTATATCACCCAATCCAAATTTACCTATATAAAAGGTTTCTTTCTGACCTTTATATTCCCTGAAATCGATTCTCCCAAAATAGGGTTTTTCTTGACTTTCTTCATATTTTTCCAAATTTCTATGAGTTATATTGTATAACCTTTCTTTTGTATCCAATTCTTCATTATATCTTCCTTTAGCTTGCTTTCTAAGATTTTCTATACTTGTTTTTAATTTGATATCATCTGACTCTATATTTTTAACTTCTGTTTTTATCCAATTTAAAATGTCTTTCAAATGTTCTTTTTCAATTTTCATTTCACTGCAATCTATAGCCATATTATCTCCTTCCTCAAATATCAAGTGATTATTAGGTTCAGTTGGACTTTTTCCCACCTAATGCCTAGAAATTATTATCCAGAGACGTAACCACTCTTTACTTCCATTTTAAAAAAGCCGGGAGTATTAGAGCGGGTAGTCATGGGATAAATTTTATATTTAACAGTATAATATGTCAAGGGTGCAAAAAAGCAGTATGAATCCATACTGCTTTTTTACTTTATTTTATTATACCTTGATGCTTTTATTACTTAACCTTAAATTCTCTTCAAACTCAAGCTTCTAGCAAGTGCTCCCAAAATAGCTATGGAAATAGCTCCATCTACCATATGGTGAATTAGCGTACCTGTCCCCACTACTATAAGTACCTTGTACATGGTAAAACCGAAAGGTATTACCGCTATAGCTTCAAGTACAGCATGGATAGGTGCTGTAAGCACTATGACCTTTTTAAAGGATATTCCTCTTTTAAGCATAAGTGCACCAGCTAACCCTACAAATATATGGCTGGAAGCTCTTGCTGCTATTACAAGGGGTGAAGTTACTAAAAAACCTATTACAGAACCTATACCCACCATTACTGCTGCAAAAGGTCCTAAAAACATTGATATGAACATTGGTACATGAGCAGCTAAAGTAGCACTAAAAGGTCCAATTTGTATTTTTAAAATTCCAAAAGCCGTTGGGATTATAATTGCCAGAGCTGTCAAGAGCCCTGAATAAGTAAGTTTTTTTATATTATTCATTTTTCTCCTCCAAACTAGTGTATATACTCCTATATATACACTAGTTTATATCAGTTGGAGTTAAATGTAAAGCTATTTATTCTGGAAATCCTTCTCAATTTTATGGTTGGAGGATTTTATCTTTATTCTATTTAAAAAGGCAGTGTTCTTAAACATCCTTTTAAAAACAAAATATCCCAGGATCATCACTGCAAGTTCCCCCACTGCCTGTGTGAAAAATGTATAAAAAAAAGGTACTTTATAGAGTACATGCAGTTCTTCCGCTATAAATGCGCTTCCAAGCACAGGCCATATAATAGATAGGGCCATGCTTTTTGTCTTCCACATGGCATATGTGGACAAAAGAGTTTGAAAACTTCCCACAAATACATCCACTATACTAAAGCTGTAAAAATTTGATATGGCACATCCTACGGTGAGAGATATGATGTAAAATGGATCTATAAAAGCTAAAAAGTTTAACATCTCACTCAATCTGAATCCTATTGGTCCCCAATAAGAAAGTTGACCCAGTGCAATAGTTGCAACTATATATATTGCAGCCACTACAGATATTTTTACCAGTTTATTGGTTTTACTCATCCATCTTACCTCCCACTCCATCCAAATCCGCGTTACACCTGTCATCTATATCATCCAGTATCTCAACCCTGTCATAATAGGTTGTCTGAAGTTTTTCGAATAAATAACTGTTATAAAACTCGTCTATAAGGGCATTATCTCTTTTTACCTTTTTGGTGTTTTCACAAAATATATTTACTGTGACTCTTTCAAAATAATTTAAGGCAAGTTCCAAATCTCTTTCCAGTCCTTCAATACTTTGTCCACTTATGCCAAAAAGTAAATTCACCCAATCAAAATTTTTAAAATCCCAGGCCTCTCTACAGCCCATACCCTTGTTCAATATATTTTCTCTGTAGTCAATTTGGAAGCTCTCGGCTCCAACTATAAATTTTAGTTTTGTAGGTGCAAATTGTTCCCTGAAAATTTTTATATCATCCTCATATTTCACATGACTCTCCATAATAAGCTGCTTAATATTTTTTTCCCCGCACAATTTTATAAGTTCAAATACTGTGACGGCATCCAGCTCGCTGGCGCTTCCAGAATTCATTATTTGAAGCACCCCGTATTTTCCTGTAACTTTTTCAAGCACTTCATGATTTAATTTATGATTTCTAAAAGCGCTATAGTCCTGATCAAGATGATAGTCACAGAATATGCAGTTTCCCCAAAAACACCCGCTTCCCCTTAAGAGCACTACTTCTCTTGGCAGTCTTTTTCTAATCTGTCCGTATCTTTTTAATTCTGGTAAATGTCTCATTGCTTCCTCCTGAAATTTTAAATATGTAAATAAGAAATGGAACTATCCCGAATATGTATAAAAATATAAAAAGGCAGAGATAAATTCTCCACCCTTAATCACAAAAATAAGCTATTTTTCATTAGCCAATCCCTAGTTTTGTTTATAGACAGGATGGTTCCGAACTGTCTTATGAAATTTTACTTCTATTATTATATACTGTAAAATCTTTAAAATCAATAGGTTTGAAGGAAATATGTATTTTCTATTTTTCATAAAATGCTAAGAAATGCTATCAAATATTGCATTTTACGTTTGCAAATATATTTGCAGATAACATTCTGGATTTATTAAAATATGCAATAAAAAGTAATATTAATTGCAAAACATAACTCCAGCTTAATTTTAGCTGGAGTTTTTATAATTATTTCCAATATTTATGTACATATTTCTTTATTTTAATGTATCAAATGAATACCCTTGTGAGCTAAAATACTCTATGATCTGAGGAAGTGCTTGTACAGTAGTGACTTTGGCAGGTGCATCATGCATTAACACAACTAGATGATCATGATTAGAATACCGTTTAACCTCCCTAATTAAGTTTGCCACAGGAACTCCATTATGTTCGGCATCACCAGTTAAGTCATTCCAATCAACATATTGATATCCACTTTTCTTTGCTTCTTCTCTAAATGGTTCCAATTTCTTACCAAAAGAACCTCCTGGAAATCTTATAAGTTTTAAATTATATTTACTCCCTAAAATGGATTTCAATATTTCTTGACATTTTTCTACATCACCTATGAATACCTTTGGGTCTGAGTATATATAACTCATATTATGAGAATAAGTATGGTTTCCAACTACATTCCCCTCTGCGACTTCTTCCTTTACAAGTTCTTTGTTCCGTTCTGCATTCTTGCCAATTAAAAAAAATGTAGCTTTTACATTATACTCTTTCAATATCTTCAATATCTTAGAAGTATTGTTTGCAGAAGGTCCATCATCAAAAGTTAAATACACTACCTTTCTTCCATCTGATTTATAAGGATTAAATTCACTTAATATCTCTTTATCAGTTTTCACATTACTCTCCCTTTTATTCATATAGTTCTGAGATATCGCAGGTCTGTTATCAGAAACTATAATTTTTGATTTTTCATGAAATATCCCTGCACCAGAAATAAAGCCAATAGAAAATAAAAATAAAATTGACACTGTGATTACTACCATATTATTCTTATTTTTAACAGATCTTCTTCTACGTTTTACCATATATTATATCATCCCCTATGTACATTCATATATATTATATACTATGAATGTACATAATACACTGTTCAACTAATCATTTTATCCAAATCAATTTTATTTACTTTAGGCATAAAAAATAAAAGCTAGAGCAGTTTTTTACTCTAGCTTTATAAGATCATTATAAATCAATAATGTCTTATGATAATTCATAAAAGTAATTTTATGCGAAGTACAGATTATTCATAATCTGAGAGTTACATAATGGATTATAATTTTAATGAACATAAATTTGAATCCCTTAAAACAACATCGTGATGTTTTCTTGTAAATTCTCGTCATATATTTTCCATATACTGCTATATTTACAGGTAAGAAACAACACCCTCTATACTTTTTACTTCTTTATCAAGCAATTGTAGCAGAAACTTTATTGACTTCTTTGATTGTTTTCCTAAAATATAATAAATAATTCTATCTGGCAGGCCATCTTTTATTTCACAGATTTCAATATCAACTGCTTTAGCAATTCTTATTGCTACTGATATAGGTACTACTGCCCAGTTGTCCTGACTATCTAAAAAATATTCCATCATAGACATCTGATCAAGTATTACTCTTGGTTTTGCAAAGGCATTAAACCAGTAATCATGCCACACATCAAATTGAGGACTCCAAGGTATCTTAATTTCGTGAGCCACATCCAGTTTGGAGGGATGTATTTTAGTTGGAATTTGCACATTCTTTCCCGCAACAAAAACCATGTGTTCACGGAATGCAGGAATCGTCTCAACATTTTTAGAATACATAGCGTCTGAAATAAAAGCTATATCGGTTAGCTCACTCTCAATAAAGCTGTATGCTTCATAAGAATGATGATTTTGAATGGATAGACTTAAACCTTGGTTACCATTTAAAAATTTCTGAAATACGCTGGGGAAAATATAAGTAAGCAGGCTTCCTATGGCAGATATGTTTAGATTCAGATTACTATCTAGTTTTGAGATTTTATTTGTCTCACCCCATAGAATTTTCCATTTATATGCAATGGCAACGAAAGCTTTTCCCCTCTCAGTAAGTTTTATTGATCGGATTCCCCTACCACGTTCCATAAGGCTGTATCCAAGTTCCTTTTCAAGTGCTGCAATTCGTCTACTTAGTGCAGGTTGTGTCACATATAACTGTTCAGCTGCAGCAGTAATACTGCCAGTCTTTACAACCATAAGGAAAGCATCTATCTCTAAAGCCGTCATATCTTCATCTCCCGTAAATATGCATTATAATTTATATTTTAGATGGATTAAAAGCATTTTACAAGTATTTTTACTTGAGATAAAATAGCACTATATTAAAAATATAATTTAACAAAGGAAGATTTTTATGAAAATATACCTAAGTGAAAATATTGCAAAATCTGCCTATAACAGATTAGCTGCAAGAGCAGAAATTGTTACGAACTTTGATCATCCTGAAGAATTGGATGCAATAATGGTAAGACGTGTCCATGTTACAAAAGAAATCATTGAAAAGGCAGTAGAGCTAAAGGTGATTTCCATGCATGGTATTGGTCGTGATACCATCGATGTTGAAGCTGCAAAAAAACATGGAATCCCGGTGCCAAACGTGCCAAATCAAAGTATGGAATCCGTTGCGGAACTAGCTATTACACAGATAATGATTTTAAGCCGTAACATAAAAAAGGCAAATATAGGAATATGCCAAAATCGTTATAATTCTCATGCTCCAATAGAGCTCATTGGAAATGACGTGTACGGAAAAACATTAGGAATGGTTGGTATTGGAAGAATATCTTTGCGCATCGCTGAGATAATGAGTAAAGCATTCCATATAAATTTAACCGGCTACGATCCATTTGTATCAAAAGAGAAAGCATTTGATCTTGGCATTAAAAAAATTGATACCATCCAAGAATTATTTGCAAATGCGGATTACGTAAACATCAGTGTTCCACTTACCGATTCTACTAAAAATTTAATTAGTAAAAGTGCTTTTGATGCAGCAAACCCGAACCTTATCCTAGTTAATACATCAAGAGGTGGAATCGTTGATGAGCAAGCTTTATACGATGCTTTAATTAAGGGTAAAATCAAGGCTGCAGCTTCAGATGTGTTCTTATCCGAACCGCCAAAAAAAGACAACCCCCTCGTATCACTTGAAAGCTTCGTTGCTACACCGCATATCGGTGGTAATACTAAAGAGTGCCTGGAACGAGTTGGCAATGCTGCTGTAGATAATCTTTTTTCTGTAATTGATGCAACAAATTGAAATTAGATCCTCTTATCATAGGAGTATCAACCTTATTAACCGGAATGCCAGCGGGAACTACAACTGCAATACTTGCTGACAAATATAGATGTGATGCTTCTTTTGCTTCAGCAGTTATATTTATATCAACCATATTTTCCATCGTTACTGTACCAATTTTATGTTCATTATTTTAACAATTAGACTACTTTAAAAGATTGATATACAGTATCATAAAATTAAATACATTTATATTTTTTATAATAAATTATTATAGAAAGAGGTATATTATATGTCAAATAAAAAAGATTATTATAGCAAGCTTGCAAATACAATCATTAAGAATCTTTCAAATAAAGGGATGGAAGGTTTTTGGGCCAATACTAAGGAAGAAGCTTTAGAAAAAGCTATGTCATTTTTATCTTATGAAGATAAAATATCTTGGGGAGATTCTCAAACCTTAAAAGAAATTGGTTTTTTTGATGCAGTAAAGTCAGGCCAATATTCCTATACTGATGTAGAAGATTTATTTGATGAAGAATTATTAGAAAAACGTGATGAAACCTACAGCAAAATAGTAACAAGCGATTACTATTTTTTAAGTGCCAATGCCATTACAATAAATGGTGAACTTGTAAATATTGACGGTAGTGGCAATCGTTTGGCTGCAATGATGTATGGTCCAAAGCATGTTGTTGTGGTTGTAGGAATGAACAAAGTATGCTCGGATGTAGAAAGTGCCTATAAGAGAATTAAACTAATAGCATGTCCGCAAAATACCATTAGGTTTAATTACAAAACTCCATGCTCTATTACTGGAAAGTGCGGTGATTGTGTAGGAATTAATTCTATATGCACCTATACAGTTATTACACGTATTGGAAGATTTCCAGGAAGAATTAAAGTAATTCTTGTTGGAGAAGAATTAGGATATTAGAACAGTATAAATTGGTATATAACATACTGTTAAGTTAATTATATATGGAGGGATAATTTATGAAAATATTAGCTATTAATGGGAGTCCTAGAAAAAATAAAAATACAGCTACTCTTCTTAATAAAGCACTTGAAGGAGCAAAATTACATGGTGCTGAGACAAAACTTATTCATCTCTATGACTACAATTACAAAGGTTGTGTAAGTTGTTTTGGTTGTAAGGTGAAGAATGGTAAAAGCTATGGCAGATGTAGTTTTAGTGATGATTTAACGCCTGTTCTTGAAAAAGCTAAAAAAGCTGATGCAATTATTCTTGGTTCACCAATTTATCTTCAAGGAGTTACAGGAGTTATGAAATCATTTTTAGAAAGACTTATATTCCCATATTTAAAATATGATAAAAACCACTCTAGTATCTTTGGCAAGAAAATACCAACTGGCTTTATTTATACTATGAATGTAACTAATGAACAGATGAAAAAATTTAGATATAAGGAAAATCTTAGATTTATGGAAGAAGATATGAAAAGAATTTTTGGTACATTTGAATCATTGGCTGTTAATGACACATATCAATTTGATGATTATTCAAAGTATATCGCAACAGCTTTTGATGAAAAGAAAAAAGCAAGAGTTAGAAGAGAACAATTTCCTATAGATTGTCAAAAAGCTTTTGATATGGGAGTAAGATTTGCTACAAATGACTAATAATCTGTGAAAAAAGTTATTTTAGTAAACAATATCTTTACTTTTAGGGCGTCCTCTGACAGAGAGACTGCTGAAAAAATAGATAAATTAATTAATAATAATAAAATAACAAAGATATCACGAAAACAAAAAATGCAAGTCAACAAATAAAACTTGCATAATACATATTTTTTTAAATCCTTTTATAAAATCTATACGACAACTCTCTTGACAAACACCGGATCCACCCTATGCCGAACCAATTACCGGAACGGCTTTTATGTATTCGGATCTCGGAATTTTAGGGGCTAATCTATATATTTTCTCTTAAAATGACATAGTTTTGCTTGCTACATTTCTTGAATGGTCACTCTTCTACAACTCAGCTGTCACTGCAAGTGTTGCAATCTTCTCTTTTAATTCACTGTATTATATCTATATTATTAACCAAATCCGGAATATCTTTTCTGTAAATTCTCCCTGAAAAAGCTTCATGGGGAAGTGATATAAATTTAGTGCCTGGCTGGATAATCCTGCGATAGATAGGGTCTGCAATCACAGTTGCGGCATTTTTCAAATATAGCATCAGATTATCTTCATCTTCTGCCAAAACATCCCCTGATAATAACAAATCAGGTTCCGTTTCCAAAGGGCATAAAACCTTGACTTTCATATTCTTTGTAAGTGTAAGTGCTGCAGCTAATGATTCGGAATAAATACTTTCCCCAATAATAACTGTGTCACCACCGCAGGCAGTTGGTTTATCATATGCAATTTGTGATTTTCCTGTATTAATTGCCTTATCTAGTGCTTTCATTACTACAGATGCAAACTGATCTCCCATTGGAACACCCACAACATATGGTGTTCCAAACTTCTTCTGTAATTCTTTTGCTGCCAGAAGTCCTGTGTAAGAAACCACCAGATTTACTTCCGCAGCTCCGGCTTGTTTCATTTTCTCCAATGTACTTCCCATTGCCCATACAGATAAAACCTGGAAGCCGGCTTCAGTTAATCGCCTTCTAATGCTATTTACACTGCCGTTTACAGAATAATCTAAAGGAGTAGCTCCAATAACATTCACACTTTTTGTTCTTTTAGATATACCAGTTGAGGTAAATCGCTTTACTATCTCAACAAAAGCTTGTCCAGCTCCACATAGATAAGAATGCATTCCATTTGTTTCAATACCAAATGCGGGAATTCCAGTTTGATTCTCAATCACTTCTGCAATGGCATGAAAATCTGTACCTATCATCATTGGAATTGGTGTACCTGCAATAGCTATAAATTTAGGATGCAAATCATTAGCTGCGCTGACAATATCATGTATTAATTTTTCATCATCACCCATGATGGCTTCCATTTCAGAAAGCCCTGTAATATACACCATGCTGTCCATATCATACCAGCGGGGTTCATCGTGGGTATTATATGTTGAATTGCACCCTGATGCATCATGCATAATAGTCATCCCGCCTAATTCATATAATGCAGAACAGACGCCTGACACATCTGCAGTGTATGTTGAAATAAATGCTGAAGTCTGTTTCATAAGCAGCAATCACACCCCAATCCTTTCATTTGTATAAGCTGGCGTACATTTTTAGGATATATAAAAGCTTCCTTCATAAGTCCAGCCAATCTGACAATTCCGTCAAAACCATACATTCCGCCGCCTTCTACTATATTTACAAAATATCTGCTTCCTGTAAAATAAGCAGCCTTCTGTCCTATTGCAAGACTCTTCTCACCACATTTTCTGTCTAATATACGCATCTTTGCATGTACTGTAGCATACACTTTCATTTCAGGTTTGTTTTTTACAAGCCAGTCAAAATCTGCTTTGTCCCATTCTGTAAATGAATCTACATACAGCCTACCCACATTAAATCCATTTTCCACAAGTAATCGTGCCAATCCAGCCGGTCTTGGAACAGCTGTATAATCTATGGAAATTTTTGCATGGCCAATCACTTCTTTTGCTTCTTTCAAAGCATTCAAGGCTGCTGATTTTTCCTCCACGTATTCTTTTTCCCGTAATCCCAAATATTCATTCAATGTGTTCAAGTTTTCCGTTATCTCATCAAATCCATAACATAAAGGTAGATGCAGGTGCTTCTGTCCCAGTCTTTCCTGCAAATATTCTCCACCTGGTATGGCAGCAGGCAGACAGGATATGTTAGCACAACTTTCAGCCATTTTAAGGTATTCGTCATAGGTTTTGCAGAGAGTAATATCCTTCAGTTCATATCCATTTTCACGGATAATCCGTATAAGTTCACTGCTTTCATCCGTAGGAATATTGTTGCCGATAATATCGATGCTTTTTCTGTTAATCTCCAATGGTTGAATGATACTGTACAACTGACGCCTCATTGTCTGATCCGGCGTCAGCCCGCTTTTTCTCATAATTGGATTCATATAACAGTCTGCAAAAGCCACCTCCGGATATCTTTTTCTCAATTGGCTGTAAACCAGCTCCAAATCACATCCCATAAAATGATGTATACAGGCGGTATATACCAGAACTGCGGTGGGTTTCTGCGGAAGTTTTTCAAGTATATCCGATACACCTTCAATAATAAGTTCTTCCATGTCACCTTCCAACACATTGTTCTCCTGTACAGCTATAGTTGAAAGTCTGTCAGATGCTCCCATTTCTTCCGCTGTAAGAACAACACCTCTTAAACAGTTTGCTGCACATACATATATCTGATGTGATTCTGGAATAAGCATTCCAATATGAACTATATTCCATGTTCCCCTAGCGGGTGAACCATATTCCAGTCCCGATACAAAGGGTGCAGGAAATGCAGCATCTTTTATTGCAGTGCAGGCTCCTGTTTCATCAACATGCCCGGATACATTTATCAGCATGATATCTCCTTCCCGCATATCCTCATGACAATCTCTGCCAGCTTTCTATACTGTTTTGCCATATCACTGTCAGGAAATGCTTCTATTACCGTTTTGTTCAAAGTTTCCGCTTCCTGAACCACGTCACTCCTGTCCAGGGTGCCAACTATTTCTGAATGAATGTCCTCCGCCAATTCCCACACTTTTTCATATTCATTTTTCACATTTCTTCTGTTGAGAATAAGACCTCCAAGGCCTGCATAACCTCTGTCCTTAAAGTTATCTACAGCCATTGCAATATTGGCTGCTGCATGAATAGCCATGTTCTCCCCTGAGGTTATGATAAATACTTTGTCTGCGTATCCCTTACGCATTGGCATGGAAAACCCTCCGCATACTACATCACCCAATACGTCATATATCACTACATCTGGTTTATATACCTCATAGGCGCCTTTTTCTTTCAATTTTTCCAGGGCTGCTATGATTCCCCTGCCCGCACAGCCCAAGCCCGGATTAGGACCACCTGCCTCCACACATATTACCCCATTGTATCCAATGGTCACCATATCTTCCAGGGTAAAATTATTCTTATTATTCTTATTCGCCCTTACAAGTTCAAGTACCGTATTCACGTCTGTTTTTCCATGAAGTGAAACTGTAGAATCAGCTTTAGGGTCGCATCCAATCTGCATGACCCTTATTCCTTTATCAGCCAATGCAGCTGATATGTTAGAAACTGTTGTAGATTTTCCAATACCACCTTTTCCATATACTGCAATTTTTATCATAATATATTTCCCCCATATTCTAATTTACTAGCGTTCACCTGTTCTTGTTTTACTATGTTAACATATTCTTGGAAGCAATTCTCCTCCCGGTGGCGGTAATAATGTTTCAGCACCGATTTCTGTTTTTACAATAACACGCCCTGGCATATCTTCAATTACCTCACCAATAATAGTCGCATCTGCAGAATATTTACCTTTATGTAATATATCAACAAGCTTTGGGGCAACCTCTTTCGGAGCAAAAACCACAAGCCTGCCTTCACATGCAAGATATAATGGTTCCAGCCCCAGCATGCCGCATACACCTTTTACAGCATCTGATATCGGTATGCTCTTTGAATCCAGTCTAATTCCAACCTTGCTCTGTTCAGCAATTTCATATAATACCGTACCTACACCTCCCCGTGTGGCATCTCTGATTACATGAATATCTTTTGAGGTATCAAGCATAGCTTTTACTGTTCCCCATAATGGTGCACAGTCACTGGTCACATCTGCTTCAATTCCAAACTCATTTCGTGCCAGCAAAACAGTACATCCATGTCGTCCTATATCTCCGGTTACGATAATTGCATCACCAGGTTTTGCATTAAAGCCAGAGGTATTGACACCATCTGTAATCTGGCCGATACCTGTTGTTGTTATAAATACACCATCAACCTGGCCTTTTCCAGCCACCTTCGTATCTCCGGCTACTATTTTAACCCCTGCTTCCTCTGCAGTCTTTTCCATGGCTGATGCAATTTTCTCTAACTTGTCCATTGGAAAACCTTCCTCAATGACAAAGGCACAGGATAAATACAGAGGCCTGGCTCCCATACATGACAAATCATTTACCGTACCGCATATACTTAATTTACCAATATTCCCCCCTGGAAATTCTGATGGGGAAACAATAAATCCATCTGTTGTAAAGGCTAGTTTTCCCACCTTAATATTCAATACTGCAGCATCATCTGCTGTCAGGTCAGGATTGGAAAAATGAGCTTTAAAAACCTGAGCTATTAATTCTGACGTTTGTCTTCCTCCAGCTCCATGAGCTAGTGTAACTGTTTTATCCATTTATATTTCCTCCATACTGATAATATGCTGAACATGCACCTTCATTGGATACCATACAGGCTCCAACAGGATGCAATGGTGTACATCCCCTGCCGAACACTTTACAATCCGGCGGCTTGCATTTTCCCTGAAGAACATCCCCACAGCGGCATGCAGGATTGCTTCTCCCCTTTACTTCTGGTAAACGGAATTTAACCCTGGCATCAAAGTCTTTATAAGTTTCTTTCAATTTAAGACCTGAATTTGGAATAATCCCAAGACCTCTCCACTCAGAATCACAGTCTTCCATGATTTCAGATACAACAACCTGAGCCGCTTTACTGCCTTCATGTGTTACAACTCTGGGATAACAGTTTTTAAAAAAACTTCTCCCCTGCTGTAATTTTGTGATCACTACGGCAAGTGCTGTCATGATTTCATTAACAGTAAAACCTGTTATTACTCCGCTAACGCCTTCTTCAACCAGACTTTCACACAACTCTGTACCTATAATGGCATGTACATGACCTGGATATAAAAATGCATCTGCGCTGTCTTTCAAAATTCTGTATGCTCTTGGCATAGTTTTATTTGCCGTAAGTAATGCAAAATTCGTCAATCCTGCATCTTTTGCCTTTTTCACCGACAGACAGCTGGCAGGTGTGGTTGTTTCAAATCCTACTGACAAGAATACTACCTGCTCCTCAAGGTGCTCTTTAGCATACTCATAAGCATCAATAGGTGAATATACTATTTGAACTTTGGCACCTTTTGACCTGGCTTCTCCAAGGCTCATTTCTGAACCGGGCACTCTTACTAGATCTCCAAAGGTACATATGGTGGCATTATGATCAAGAGCCAGCATAACGGCTTCATCAATAAAGCCGACGGGAGTAACGCAAACCGGGCATCCCGGTCCTGATATCAGTTCAATATTCTCCGGCAGGATATGCCTTATTCCAAGCCTGAATATTTCATGAGTATGAGTTCCACAGACTTCCATAATACGAATTTGGGGTCCGTTGTAAGATTGGATAATCTCCTTCGCGGTTTTCTTTATGCTATCAGCCATTATAATTCCTCCATGATTTTATCTGTTTCACTCTTGTCATCGTTTGTAATTTTAGAAATGGCAATTCCTGCATGAACCATAACATAATCCCCTGGTTCCAATTCATCGATTAATTCTGCAGATACCTCTCTTCTTGCTCCTGAAGCATCAATGAGAGCCATCCCTTCTTTAATATTTACAACTTTTGCCGGCAAACCTACACACATAGCTATTCTCCTTTCATCTCTTCAATTTATTGATATGTTTCATTGCTGCTACTGCCTGCCCCAGCGCGATTCCACCATCATTTGGCGGCAATAAACTATGGGTTAAAACTCTGAATCCCAGTTTTTTTAAACGGTCCAGGCTCATTTTTAATAATAACCGGTTTTGATATACTCCCCCGCTTAATGCTATGGTTTTGATTCCAGTATTTTCTGAAGCATGTGCACATCCTGCTGCAATCATGTCTGACAATTTCTGATGAAAAAAATAAGCAAGCATCTGTGAATCTTTTCCAGCTAAAATTTCCTCCAGGATTTTCTTTACTAAAACATCCGTTGCCAGAATTAACTGTCCGCCTGAATTTTCATAAACAAGATCTGCAGCTTCAATACTATCCACATTATAAATACTACCACAGCTATTATGGGCCGCACATTTTTCTTCATAAGCTTCTGCTGCAAATTCAAGAGTAGTAGAAGCCTCACCTTCAAAAGATGATTGTTTTCTAATATTTAACATAGCACTTACAGCATCGAACAAACGCCCTGCACTTGTAGATACTATGCTGTTTATTTTGTTGTGGGCCATCATAAACTGAACATTACAATTCTTCTCATCACATAATTCAAGCTGTTTTACAATTTCAGCTGCCTTTGCCTTGTCTTTGTATATACCATAGATCATGGATACTGCAATTCGCCATCCCTCTTTAGCGGACAAGTCACCACCAATCTGGAGAAAGGGTTTTATACTGCCCAGTCTGTTAAATTCATCATAAGTAACTTTTAATAACTCCCCGCCCCAAATGGTTCCGTCTGTTCCATATCCTGTTCCATCAAAGGAAACACCTATAACCGGCTCAGAATAATCATTTTCAGCCATACAGGACAGTATATGTGCATAATGATGTTGAACCTGTAGAACAGGGATTCCAATTTTCTGTGCCACGTAAGTAGTATTATACTTTGGATGCATGTCACATGCCACAATGGTTGGCGTGATCTCAAGCAAAGTTTCCAGTCTTGCAATTGACTCCTTCAAAGCTTTTACTGTTCTTAAATCTTCCATATCACCAATATATGGGGACTGATAAAACAAATCATTTTTACCTACACAAAAAGAATTTTTCAATTCACCGCCAACTGCCAGTACTTCCCCTTTAAATCCCTTTGAAATGATAAATGGCAGCGGTGCATATCCCCTGGAACGCCTTATCATATAAGGTTTTCCTTCAAAAAAATCCATAACCGAATCATCTGCACGAATACGAATCATTCGGTCATGTGATAAAATAACATCACACATCTTTGATAATTCTGCTATTGCATCATTGTCATCCCTGCATATTGGTGCACCTGATGTATTGCCGCTTGTCATAACCAGGCAATCCGGCATTGCTATATCATCCTTATATGTGAATATCAACAGTTGAACAGGAGCATATGGAAGCATTACTCCCACCTTGGGATTATCAGGTGCCACAGCATCACATAACATTCCATTCAGCTTTTTTTTCAGAAGTATGATTGGTTTCTGATGTCCATCCAATACTTCTTTTTGAACTCTTGTAACTTCACATTCACGTTCTGCAGTTTCCATGTCCCGCATCATAACTGCTAAGGGCTTCGCCGGCCTCCTCTTTAATGTTCTAAGTCGCTGCACCGTTTCTTGGTTTGTGGCGTCACAGCAAAGATGGAAACCTCCAATTCCCTTTATAGCTGCAATCCCCCCATCATGGATTACTTGTCTTGTATAAGTAATTGCAGCGCTGCCCCGTTCATTTCTTCCAATGAGATAAACCTCCGGACCGCATTCATTGCAGCATACCGGCTGTGCATCATATCTTCGAGTTTCCGGGTGAGTGTATTCATATTCACACTCTGGACACATGGGAAATTGACCCATGCTGGTACGTACACGGTCATACGGCATGGAATCTAAAATAGTAAGCCTTGGTCCACAGCATGTACAGTTTATAAAGGGATGAAGATATCGTCTGTCCTTCTTATCAAAAAGTTCTCTTGTACATTCCGGGCAGATAGCAATGTCTGGAGATACAAAAATCTCACCTTGTACATGTTCACTTTCAATAATTTCAAAGTTCTGAAATTCTTCTGACTCTTCCACTTCATGCACATCAATTTTTAATATTGATGAACGTTTTGGAGGGTTATGCTCCAAATGGTAGAGAAAACCTTCTAATTCACTGTCACTGCCCTGGGCCCATATTTCTACATAAGGTCCCTTGTTGCACACGCTTCCCAATATATGATTTTTATCTGCATGCCGACTTACTGTAGGTCTGAAACCAACTCCCTGGACCACACCATAGATTCTAATCAATAGAGTTTTATACTTTTTCATCTCATATCACATCTTTCCTGAAACTGCAAAATGTGGTGTGTCTACATACCTTCCCCTGAAGTTAGGTATTGCACGTTTCAATATACTATCTCCTACAATTACATCGTAGTTTCCCTGCTGGATGAGTTCCACAAACTGGTCCTCTTCTGTAAGAGAAATATCCCCAGCTTGGCTAAATTCCTCCTTTAGCATAAACCAGGAAGCAACTGTTACATCTGAATTCACATTTCTATTTATTTCATCTCTGATAGAATTTGCAATGACCTGCTGATGTACTACTAAAACCTTTTTACCTGAAAAATTTTTAAACTCTTCTTTCATTTCATCCTTTAATATATCTCCAACCAGTGGATAAGCAGCCTCATAAGGTGTGCCGAATCTTTTTTTTAAATACTGTGCAGCCTTTAACCCGGCAGGAGATACTACCACATTCTTTGCAACACTTCCGGCAGCTTCTACCTTTGACAAATCTACTCCCATACCATAGCAGTAAACATTTTTAAAAGCCTCAGCTTTTAGTGCAGCTTCTATTTTATCTGCTGCCTTTAAGTCGCTCATGTCAAGTGGAATTACTCCAATTACACCAACACTCTCTTTCTCTACTTTCACTCCATCCTTTGCAAACCTCTTAAATATTTTAAGATAAGCTTTTTCAGCTCCCACATCATATAAATCCATACCAGTAGTTTCTATGGCAAGAACAGGTATCCCAAGTTTCTTTTCTGCCATTTTCCTTATTGCATTGTAATCAGTAGCAATAACTGTCGGTACCGGAGTTCCTATAACTGCTGCAAATTTCGCTTCCACTTTTTCAGCTACATCCGCAAGTTTTGCCACAAGCTTGTCATCACGTCCCAGTATAGCATCCATATCACGAAGGCCGGCACTGAAAATAGTACTTTTTTCTATGGCCCATCTGGGCTCATCAAATCCACATACATTACCAGTACATCCTCCTGCATCGCAAATAACTATAATTCCTCCCAATTTATAAAGAACAGCTGCCGCACCAGACTGGTCCGGTGCAAAAGGTGATATATATTTTCTTAACCCTTTCATCTATGCCTCCTTATCAGAACAATCCAGTGAATGTTTCAGTTCTTCAAACAATTTTTTTACACCAGCATACCCAAATGGCTGAATATCCTGCTTCCATGGTACATTTACACAATCAGGATGGTAGTACTGGGCATCCTTGCCAATGGTTATATCAATGTTTTCCCTACTGCAGTCATAATAAAGCATGGTAGGTTCCAGACTGGAATAAATCTTGGTGTCAGGACTCAGTTTTGCAATTTTTCTGATATAAACAAAGTCTTCCACAGCAAGATTGCCGTATATTTCAGCTACCTTGAATCCATATCTGATAAGCGCCAGAGACAACTCAAAAGGATTGGCATTCATGGCCTCACCTACTGCAAATGTTATATGAGGATAAACAGCTTTCAATTCATCTATGGCCTTTTCCGCTTCCCCATAATACTTTTGATCATCAAAGCTCGTACCAAGGGCTCTGGTGAAAATCCGGTATTGATTCTGTATCTTATCTATCTGATACAGCCTTGTAAGCTCTGCTGCCGGAATACCCAGCCGTTTCATAATATCCTGTGCTGCAAATCTTGCTTCTGGATTTAATACAATATTAAAATTTGCCTCCGCCATGTGCATATATTCATCAAAGTCTCTGCAGCGGGAGATTTCATTTATTTTCTTCATGCCAATCTGATGCAGCAAATCATATAGTTCGCAATCATCTGTAAGTGGAGCAAAATATCCAAGTATATTAACTGTATCCAGTTTTTTTTCCATTGGCTCAAGCAGGGAATAAATAGACTGCCTTACATGTACCATAGGAGGCTTACGGCCTTCTCTCGTCAACGCATACATATAACAGGGAAGAACAGGAATATGCACCTTGTCCATGGCCTTTCTGCAAACACGCTCCATATCTGTTCCCAAAAGTGCATCAACGCATGTAATACAGATCATAACCACTGATGGCATACTTGGCATGCACTGGCAGATTTCTTCCACTGCCTGTGGAATATTCTTTAAATGACCTCCAGTAACAATATCAGTTTCATTCATTATCAAATAGAAAATTCTATCACTATATTCACCCGGTTCACTTAATGTTGTTGTATTCCTGCCGCAACATCCCGGAGCTACTAAAAGCATAATTGACCCCGGTATTGCCAATGCTGCGCGCTTAACTCCAAACCCCTGGGCACCAGGTGAATTAAAAGAAAGCGTTGCCGGTGAACTGTAGATCAAATGAGTATTGGAAATAAGTTCTGCAGGAATATTATCTTTACCTGCTGCAGCTAAATTTTCTGCTGTAATATAATATGACTCTTTTTTCATTTCATCTCCTCACCTTTAATCAATAATTTGGCTAAATTAAAAAAACACTGACTTATTGGAAGGTTAGGATCTCCTTCAATAACTGTTTTGCCCATTTCCTCAAAACGATTGATATCCTGATTTCTCGGAATGTCACCTACAATTGGAAGACCAGCCCCATCTGCAAAGTCTTTTACCTTTTTCTCTTCATTTTCAACATTTCTATGATTGAATACGATACCAAGCACCTTTGCATAACTTCTATCTTCAAAATTTTTGACTGCGTTATTTATATTATTGGCTGCATAAAGAGCCATTTTTTCACCCGAAGTAACAATGAGTACTTTTTCAGCATATCCTTCACGAATAGGCGCTGCAAATCCACCACAAACCACATCACCTAAAACATCATAAAGTACAATATCAGGTCTGTATGTTTCAAAAAGATTTAATTCCTCTAATAGATTAAATGTAGTAATAATGCCTCTGCCCGCACAACCCAAACCAGGTGTAGGGCCTCCGGTCTCTATACAAAGAACATTTCCAAAACCTACTTTTGAAATATCTTCAATTTTTTCCGGTTCCATATCAAATTCCCTCATATAGTTCATCACAGGTATTAATGGTTCTCCTCCAAGCAGGTTGATGCTGGAATCTGCTTTAGGATCACATCCTATCTGAATAACTTTTTTCCCCAACATGGCAAAGGCTGCTGACAAATTACTAGTAATTGTAGATTTTCCAATGCCGCCTTTCCCATATATGGCTATTTTCAGCATTTTTTAACCTCCTACGAAATTCATTTATAATTGTGGCATATTATATATGCAGTACTTTTTTTCTTATGTAAAAAAGTTCCTCCCAAGTTTGGGAAGAACTTAAATGCGGTCATAATATATAAATAATGCACTAATGCAAAATATTACTTTTTTACTGCCCGCTCTTTATCTCAGGACACCTTCGCTTCAGAGTGACAAGAATATTAATTTTTAATTAATATATCAAATAAAAGTTTTCTAAAATTTTTATATATTCAGTTTATCACTCAAAACTGGTACTGTCAAGAACTTATGCCAAATTATAATCGGAATCTATAATTTTTCTTACAATAATCTCAAATTACCACTAATCAACAGGTTAAAATCTTAAAATATTTTTGTGTTCTAAACTTCTGCATTTATATTCAAAAAATTGATCCTTTCATAAAATAAATGTATAATTTATGTATCGATAATTTACAGGGAGGTAATAATTTGGCAGTAAGAGAAATATTACAATTTGGAAATAAACTTCTAAAAAGAGTTAGCAGACAAGTTAGGAAAATAGATGATGATACTTTAAAAGTTATTGAAGATCTTAAAGATACTCTCAGCAATAGTCCCGGCGGTGTGGGCCTTTCTGCCCCCCAGATAGGAATACTTAAAAAGATAATAATCGTAGACTTAAAAGAGGAAGATTCCAAACCTATGATTTTAATAAATCCTAAAATAGTTAAGAAGATCGGCAGACAGGAAAGTGTGGAAGGATGCTTAAGTTACCCTGGCTATGAGGGCATCGTAATAAGACCCAAAAAAACTATAGTAACAGGGCAGGATATAGAGGGTAATGAAGTGACTTACAAGTTGGATGGCTTGATATCCAACGTATTTTGCCATGAAATAGATCATTTGGATGGTATTTTATATACGGACAGGGCAAAGAAAGTATATAAAGTGAATGTTTCCGATTAATACAATTAAATATATAAAATAGGGCTGTCCCATTTTAGAAATTACTTTTTATCTTAGGACAGCTCCCAGCTATATTTCAATTCAGTGGAGAAAAACTTTCCTTATGGGCAAACTCCACCATACCCGAAAATCACTTGATGAAAGTATTAGAGATACTTTACAGATATCCCCTTTGAGCCAAACAAACTTCCGATGAGAGGCAATTTCACCTTTTCATATATGAGCACTTTTTCTTCCATTTCAAGTCCTTTTTCCACATATACATTTATACCATTATAATTATAACTATTAAATACTTTTTTACTTCCTTTAAAATCTTTTGAAAATTCTATAGTTATCTCCCTTACCTCCATAGAACAACATCCTCCAGATGCGGAAATAGTTTTAACTACAAAATCCCCACCTTTTTCTCTTGCATAGTTAAGAGCTCTATCATCAATGGTCAGATTCACAATATCAACTCCCCTCAATGTAAATTAAATACTTTAGAATAAGTACAGTTCCTTTTCTCCATCAAATATTACATATCCCTCTTTTTTTTCTATTAAAGAGTCTTTTAAAAGCTTTTTTATATTTATAGAGAATTTTTCCATGTGATAATTTTTTGATACCTTTATATCTTTATTTTGTATTTTTTGTTTTATAAGTTTTTCTCCATATTTATCTCTATACCTTAACAAAAAATCCGGAAGCCATTTCTTCTTATTGAACTTAAGATAATCATACTTTATTATCTCATTTAACTCAATATTTTTTTCATTTAAATACTGTTCCTCAAATTCAATAAATACCTTATAGTACTCCGCTGACGATATATTCCTATTCAAATATCCCATTTCATAAAAAAACATGCCCATTTCATAATAAAAATCAAAAGCAGTTTTAAATTTAGAGATAAAATAATTCAATATATGTATGAATTTCCCTGAATTATAGTATTTATCCAGAACTTTTTCCAATCTCTTTAATATGACAATTTCATCATAACTCATATGGTTTGTTTTCAGGATCTCATAGGGAGCATAAGGTGAATATACCATGCCCCAGTTTTTTACTTCTTCTCTCATGGATGAGCCCTTTAAAAGCTTTAAGAATCCAAGTTGAATTTCTTCTGGTTTTATAGAATACACATTATTAAAGGATTCTTTAAAGGACTTAAAATCTTCTCCCGGAAGTCCCGCTATTAAATCCAGGTGCTGTTTTACATTGTGATACCTTTGGACCTTTCTGACTTTTTCCTCTATTTCCTGAAATTTAACATGCCTATCTATATTCTTTAAAACCCTGTCATTTGTGGTTTGAACCCCAACTTCAAGCTGAATTCTTCCTGCAGGAGATTTCTGAAGCAATTCTATTTCATCCTCTGTAAGAACATCTGCTGAAATTTCAAAATGAAAGGTAGTATCCGTATCCACATCTATTATGAATTTCCAAAGTTCCATGGTAAATTTATGATTGCAATTAAAAGTTCTATCTACAAATTTTATAAGTCTTATATTCTGTGACATTAAAAATTGAAGTTCTTCTTTCACCCTTTTTATATTTAAAAACCTGACACCTTTAATAGTGGAAGATAGACAATACTTGCAGGAAAACGGGCACCCACGGCTGGATTCATAATATATAATTTTATTTTTAAAACTTTCTTCTGTTTTATATGGGAATATTATTTTATTCATGTCCATTAACTCTCTATTTTCATTTAAAATCACTTCATGATTCCATTTAAAACAAAGTCCCTTTATATCCTTAAGCTTCAAGAAACTGCTTTCATTATTTTTTTCTCTTGATTTTCTAAAATACTCTATTTGAAACTTTACGAATTCATAATAACTTTCTTCCCCCTCACCTACTATTACATATTCTCCAGCGGCATCCTTTAAAAAACTATAACTGTCGTAGGATACTTCTGGTCCCCCATATAAAATTTGAATTTTTGGGTTTATCAGCTTAATTAGTACAGCTAATGACTTAATATATTCTATATTCCATATATAACAGGAAAATGACACTATATCGGGTTTTTCCGCTATAATCTCCTCCAACACTCTTTCTTTCATATCATTTATTGTAAACTCTCTTATAGTACAATTATATTCAAGTTCTTCAGTATACGCCCTTAAATACCTCACTGCCAAATTGCTGTGAATAAATTTTGAATTTAATGCGGTCAGTAATATTTTCATATAAATTTTTTCTTTTCCTCCAAATCAATCTGGTCTTTTAATACAAAGTCAAATTAAAATTTAAAATTTTATTTCAAGCTACATAATATCCTTTTTCTGAGCCTTTATATAATAAATTCCATCTGAATTTCTAAAATCCAAAACTTTAAAATACTCCTCTAACAGTTTTAAGGTATTTTCCTTAGAACTGTTTTTTAAAATATTAAAATCCCTTATTCTTATTTTTTTAAGTTTTCCTCCAGGTACTGCTATTTTTACATCTGCACAGAAAATCTTATTATATCCTTTGTCTATATCCCATATATGTAAAAAGCCACTTTTATTCAAATATTTATATATATCCAATATAAAATTTTTCTTTTTAAAATTAAAGCAGAGTTTGTCAAAGGAAAACAGCAATATACAATTGTCATAATAGTTCTCCTTTATATTTTTTCCCTCATCCTTTCCATTTACATATTCCACATTTATATTATCATTAAATTGTTTATATATATTATACACTATGCCCTGATTATCCAAACCCACATCCAGTAAATTTCCCTTAAATATTTCATTTTCCATATTTATAAATATATTTCTATTCAATTCAATCACTGTCCTTTACAAACATATAGTTAAATTACATAATATGTTATATATGTTCTGTAAAAGAAAAAAAAATCCTCCAATCTATGGAAGAATTTTAAAGTTTTTTATTTCCTTGAAATATTTGATCATGAATCCTGCCGTAGTTCTCTCAGCTTCTTTTATAATAGTCATGGCTATTTTCCAATATCTTTCTTCCCTGGATTCTATATTTCTATTCTTTATATAAGTGCTATTTGCCATTATGGCGTTATTTTTTATAAAATCATCTACTTCATCATATACTATAGGCCCATCTTCCGTTGTAAAAGAATAATCTGTCATAAGCCTTCCTATTATCCAGAGTTCAAATTTTCTATGACTGTTTAAAAGCTTATTATTTACATGATGTGGAACTGTAACATCTTGAACAAGATGACAGGATGCCCCAAAATAAAATAACGCCCTTTGAATTTCTTCATTTTTTAAAAGCTGTAATGACTGGCTATAATATTTTTTACACTCCGTCAGTGCATCTGAGAACCCATATAATCCCTTGCCCTTGGTTATATGATAAAAATGGTTTGAACTCTTAAAATCTTGATCTGCCCAGGTAACTCCTCTATTTAAAGTTCTCACATATTCTTTAAAAAAATTATATTCTTTCATATATCCATTAATTTTTAATATTTCTATAGCCTGTATAATTATAAATTTATGCACAGTACAATTGGTCTTCATAATCTTTTTCTTAAGTGGATTTACTGCAAAGAATATGCCCCTTACAGCATTGCCATAAGTTTTTTCAATTCCACGTTTCATCCAAAAATAATCTCCTCTTCAAATATAATAATACAACATTAAGAATTTTGGCTTTTTAAAATTAATATGATTCCCAGTATTGCCGCTAAAAGCGAATATAGATAAATGTTTTTGTCCATTGACGGATTTACATTAATTTTACCTCTTTTTATACTATATAAATAACCATCCCTTCCGTCAAGTGTCAATAATGATTTATTATACACCTTCATACTGGAAATTTTAGAATTACCCTTAAATTTAATCTCTGCCAAAGGCGAGCCTGCTCCACGAAAACTATAGATCATATTATCTGACTTATCATAAAAAAATATGCAGTCTCTTGATTTTAAATCTCCATTTACATCTACAGCCAGAGCTCCCATAGTACCTACAGTTTTATGCTGGTACAGTGGAGCGGGAGGATTTGTGCTTGGATGATTGTCAAGTATAAATTGCAGTGGAGAACCTTTGACACTTTTAAACTTTGGAGAAGTAACCGGGTCACCGCCGCTGTAATCTGGCCATCCATACCACATTCCCTTTTTTATTTCATATATATAGTCCGTATCTCCTATAACAGGCCTGCTTCCTCTATTTTCCATACCTCCTACATCACATATAAGCCCACTCTTGCTGGTAAAATCCATTCCTTCTATATTTCTTATTCCCCAGGCAAAAGTTTCACTGCTGCCATTTTTTAAATTATATATTATTATAGATGCATTTCCCGGAAAGTGCTGGGGTACTATCTGTCCCTTCAAGCTCTTGGTGTTATAGCTTTGAAATGCGCCCCTCTTATACTTTCCAAAATTAATTCCTCTCAGCGTTATATCTTCTGGTGTTATATCATGAGCATAAAAATTATTCTTAATCCATTTATTATCCTCTCCTACTACAGCTGAATTAGTTGCAGCCCCTATGGAAATGTATATATAGTCTTCATTTACTCTTAACAGACTGTCTTTATAATCCCCATAATTTGGTATGTCCTTTATAAGAACTATATTCCTGCCTTGATTTATATTATAACAGTATATTTTATCCCCTGAAGAATAATATAAATTATTTTTGAAATAGTCTATGCTGTAAATGTCTAAATTGGAATCTTTGAGTATATCATAACTTTTGCCGTTACTTTCTATAATCTGTATTCTATTCTTATAGGCTATGTAATAATTATCTTTTTCATCTTTTGTAAAATCCACTGAATCCTTTAACCCACTATATTTTAAACCACAGCTCAAAGCATTATCTTTTAGCTCAATCTGAATTTTAGGATGTGTTTTATTAAAATAAAGCTGAATCATAAAAGCTGCTGCAGATATAATTACAAGCATTGATAAAATTTTTAATAATTTTTTCATATATAATACTCTCCTTAAATATAGATCTTAAAATATATATATTATAAAAAATCTCTGCATATGAATATTTATGGGCAGAGATTATCATAATTTTATATAATAAAATTATCTGGAGTATATGATTTTTAAATATATCATTAATTATTAATGCAGCATTTTTTTAAACCATTTAAAAGTACACTATTAAATTTTTCAATATCGATTATATCATAGGGCATATTTACCTCATTCCCTAAATTGGTTTTATACGTTTCTCTCATATATCCCCGTTTTAAATCTTCCAAAGTAGGCTTTAAGAACATTTTTCTATTTAAAAATAATTCAGGATTTGTTATATAAAGTGCTGCCGCCGCATCCCAATTACAAAAGCCTTTAATTTTAAATCTACTATAATTTAAATCAAACCAATCCTTTATATTAGCATATATAAAATCAAATATTTCATTAGAATTCTGCTTTTTTAGAATATCCATTTCTCTTTGCCCAAATATAGCTTTAGCTGTAACATGTGCATTTAATATAGTCATATTTACTTCGGAACTCAACAGGATAAAAGAAGCTTCTGCATCTTTAGATAAATTCAATTCACTTATTTCCCTGCCATTTATTATAATAGGCCTTAAAATACCTCCCATTATAACTATTTCTTTTACATTTTTAAAAAAATTTTTATCTTCCATGTATGCTCCATATAAATTTGTCATAGATCCTGTGGCAAGTATGGTTATATCTCCAGGACTTTTTCTAGCCATTTCCATCATAAAACTTGATGACTGGCTTTTTCTGGATACATGGGGATCTTCCCCCTTTAATATTGGAACCTTAGATATATTAAGTCTTGCTAGCATTTTATTTGTATTTTCATATACTTCTTCCACCTCAGCATTCCCACTGGTAGTACATATTCCTAAAAGATTTACGTCTTCTCTCCCCAGTAAATACAGCATAGTCAACCCATCGTCCACATCCTTGCCATATATGCCCATGGTATTGTCACAATCGTATATTATATTATGCATATAATGTCACCCCTTCATATGTATTATACATAAATAATTCTAAGCTTTAATAATTTTATTAAAGCTTAGAATTATTAAAATCACTTGATTTTTAATTTACAGAATTAAGCGATCTGTTTTGAGCAGCCAGTGCAGCTTCCTTAAAAGCTTCTCCTATGGTAGGGTGGGCGTGTACAGTAGTGATTATTTCATCCACAGTAGCTTCAAGTCTTAAAGCCAGTGCACCTTCTGTTATAAGATCCGTGGCTCCAGGTGCCATGATGTGCACCCCAAGGATTTCCTCCGTTTTTTTATCCGAAATAATCTTGATTATTCCATCTGCTTCCTTGGATATCATTGCCTTTCCATTGGCTCCCATTAGGAAAATCCCTGTTTCATATTCAATTCCATTTTCCACTGCCTGTTCTTCCGTAAGTCCTACGGAAGCTATTTCAGGCTTTGTATATACGCAGAACGGTACAGTCTTATAATCCATTTTAACATCTTTTCCCGATATATTTTCTGCTGCAACAACACCCTGTTCGGATGCAACGTGGGCAAGCATATTTTTTCCCGTACAATCTCCTGCTGCATATATATTGCTTATATTTGTTTTCATATGATCATCTACACATACATTATCTTTTTCCATTCTTACTCCAATTTTATCCAGGCCAAGTCCTTCTGTATTAGCCTTCCTTCCTATGGTCACCAGTACTTTTTCAGCTTCCACACTAAAACTCTCATTTCCTTTGTCGAAGTCGACCTTAAGCCCATTCCCCGCCTTTTCTATTTTAGTAACTTTGCATCCGGTATTTACTACAGCACCTTGTTTTGACAATTTATCGCCAATTAAATTTGAAATTTCTCTATCTATAGGCGCTAAAATAAACGGAAGTCTTTCCAGAATCGTCACTTTCTTTCCAAGCTGACTAAATAGACTTGCAAATTCTACGCCTATTACCCCAGCACCTATAATTACAATTGTCTCCGGAAGGGATTTTAAATTCAGTGCACCGGTGCTGTCAATTACACCTTCCAGTCCTATTCCAGGTATAAACGGTACAAATGGCAGAGAGCCCGTGGAAATTATGGCATTGTCAAAAGCAACTTTTTCAGTTCCGCCATCTTCTTTTGTAACTAAGATGGATTTTTCGGTTTCCATCTTGGCAAATCCCTTTATTATATTTACTTTATTATATGCCAACAACCCCTTAACACCTGCAACAAGTCGTTTAGTTATCCTTTTCTTTCTCTTTTGAATATTATTCCAATTTATACTGACTTCACCTACATCAATTCCCAGATTCCTGCTGTCTTTAATTTCACAATACACATCTGCCGAGTGCAGCAGAGTCTTTGTAGGTATACATCCTACATTCAGGCAAGTTCCACCAAGCTCTGCATTTTCAACAAGGGTTACCTTATTGCCCAGCTGTGCAGCACGGATGGCAGCTATATAACCACCGGGCCCGCCACCAATAACCACCACATCTTTTATCCCTGCCTTTTCTGCTGCGTTCTGAACTTCTGGCTCTTCTGATTTTTCAGCCGATGTTCCCTCTTCATCTGCTCCAGCCTCTTTTAACAGATTTGAGATATCTTCATTTTCTGCTGCTATTATAGCAACAGGTGCCAGGCATTTTACCGTTTCCCCCTCTTCTACAAGTATTCTTCTTACAATTCCATTGTCTTTTGCCTCTACTTCATTTGTAAGCTTATCTGTCTCAACCTCAAAGAGAATTTCTCCCTTTTCAATTTTATCTCCTTCTCTTTTATGCCACTTTGCCAGCATACCTTCAGTCATTGTAAGACCAAGTTTCGGCATTATCTCCAAACAACTCATTTGAGACCCTCCCAAGTCAAGATTCTATACATTTTTAAAATTAACATCTACTTATTTCAGAGTATAAGCAGTCCCGGTTTTTCCACATACTGTTTAACTCTCTGTAAAAATCTAGCTGCATAAGCTCCGTCTATGGCTCTGTGATCTGCTGTAAGTGATAAACTCATAAGTGGTTTTATCACTATTTCGCCATTTTCCACTACTGGTGTTTCAACAATTTTATTCACTCCAAGAATAGCTACTTCCGGCTGATTTATAATAGGAGAAAAAGTATCTATGCCGAACATGCCAAGATTTGTTATAGTAAATGTACCTCCCGTCAAATCATCAGGTCCCAGCTGATTTTCCCTTGCTTTTTTTGCAAGCTCTTTAAATTCAGTGGTAATCTGCTTAAGTCCCTTTATATCACAGTCCTTTATTACAGGAACTAGAAGTCCATCCTCCAGGGCAACTGCCACTCCCATGTTCACATAATTCTTTAAAATAAACGTATCACCTTCTACAGAGCAGTTGGCAAGTGGAAATTCCTTAAGCACCTGTGAAACTATCTTTATAAGCAAATCCGTATAGGTTACTTTGAAAATATCCTTAAAACTGTTTTTCAGTCTCTTTAATTCCGAAGTGTCCATACTCATGTTATAAGTAACTGTAGGTGACACACTGACACTTTGACTCATTCTCTTTGCAATAACTTTTCTCATGCCCGACATCTTCACTTCTTTTTCACCGCGATTCACTTCTTTTACTGTCTGCTGCGGCAATACTTTCTCTTCAGCTTTTTCTTCAGATACTGCTGCTGTCATTTTAGCCACCTCTGAAGCTTCCAGCACATCTTTTTTCATTATCCTGCCATCTTTTTTTATACCGACAAGATCCACATTCAGTTCTTTGGCAAGCTTGGCAGCAGCAGGAGATACTTTAATTCTATTGTTTTCAATATATCCTTCCACATCTTTCTTAACTATCCTGCCCATGGGGCCCGTTCCTGTTATGAGTTCATAATTTGCACCGCTCTGTCGGGCAAGTTTTCTGGCCACAGGTGATATTTTTATTCTACCTCCAACTTTCACTGGTTCAGCAGTTTTAGCTGGGGTCTGTACTTTAGGCTGCTTTTCCTCCTCTTCCTTTTCACTTTCACCGTTTTGGGAACCTGCTTGTTTTAACAGTTCTGAAATATCTTCATTCTCATCTGCTATTACAGCTACCGGTACCAGGCATTTAACGGTTTCACCTTCTTCAACAAGTACTTTTCTAAGCACTCCTCCTTCTTTTGCCTCTATTTCATTTGTAAGTTTATCTGTTTCAACCTCAAAGAGAATTTCTCCCTTTTCAATTTTTTCTCCTTCACTTTTATGCCAATTCACCAGGGTCCCCTCTGTCATGGTCAGTCCAAGTTTCGGCATCACTTCAATACAACTCATTAAAAACCCCCCTAAAATCTAGATTGAATATAATTGAGATGGTGTAATTCAGAGAAATATTCCCTGAATTACACGTTTACATATTAAAATGTTTTTTTGACAGCGGCTACTATCTTATCTGAATCAGGCAGTATATAACTTTCAAGCTTTGGTGAAAACGGTATCGGCACATTGTAGTTTCCAATTCTGACTACAGGAGCATCGAGATAATCAA
Source organism: Clostridium moutaii (assembly GCF_041205085.1). Classification (NCBI taxonomy): domain Bacteria; kingdom Bacillati; phylum Bacillota; class Clostridia; order Eubacteriales; family Clostridiaceae; genus Clostridium; species Clostridium moutaii. Next base: position 52,195 of record NZ_JBGEWD010000005.1, on the reverse strand, counting down.
ACAGTTCTTCACTTATTACGGCGGAAATCTCTCCACCAAAACCTCCTCTTTTAGCTTCTTCCGTTACAACTACTGCCCTGTTGGTTTTTCTTATTGAATTGAATATTGTATTTTTGTCGAAAGGGAAAAGGGTTCTTGGATCTATTACTTCTGCATCAATACCTTCTCCTGAAAGTTTTTTAGCAGCTGAAAGGGCTTCATCAACCATTCTGCCTGTTGCCACTATGGTAACATCCTTTCCTTCTTTTTTTACATCTGCAACTCCAAATGGTATTGGTGCTGAATTTTCATCTACATCACCCTTCTTAGGATAAAGACCTTTATGCTCGATGAATACCACAGGATTATCATCCTCTATTGATGTAAGCATTAATCCATAGGCATCTGCTGCTGTAGTAGGATAAACCACCTTAAGTCCTGGAACATGTGTAACCCAGGCCTCTAAACACTGTGAATGCTGAGCTGCTCCCTGAAATCCAGCTCCACATGGAACTCTGACTACCATAGGTAAATTTATTTTACCTCCAAACATATATCTCAATTTTGCGGCCTGATTAACCAGCATATCCATTCCCACTGTCATGAAGTCCATAAACATAAGCTCTGCAATAGGCCTCAATCCTGTAGCAGCGGATCCAATAGCACATCCTAAAATGGCACCTTCTGAAATAGGAGTATCTCTCACCCTCATTTCACCAAATTCATCATACATTCCCTGGCTTACTCCGAAACACCCTCCAAAGGGTCCTACATCTTCACCAAACAACAATACATCTTTGTCCTGTCGCATTTTAGTACACATGGCATCCTTTATTGCTTCAGAAAAAGTTATCTTTGACATATCTATTCAACCCCCTCTTTTATATCGCTATAAACATCTTCAAATACCGAATCCAATTCCGGTTCCGGACTGTTCATGGCAAAATCCACTGCATTTTTAATCTGTTCATCAACAGATTTTTTCATTTCATTTATTTTATCTTCAGTTAAAATCTTGTTTTCCATGAGATATTTTTCAAAACGCGGAATAGGATCTTTTTTAAGCCAGGCTTCCTGTTCTTCTTTTGGTTTATATGGAGCAGAATCCCCCTCGAAATGTCCTCTCTGTCTATAGGTCTTACATTCTATTAGAGTTGGTCCTTCTCCGTTTCTGGCTCTTTGTACAGCCTCTTTGGAAGCATTGTAAACTGCTACTGCATCGTTTCCATCTACTGTAACTCCCGGCATATTGTATGCCTTTCCCCTTACAGATATATCTTTGATGTTCTGGTGCCTTCTCTGGGAAGTTGATATTCCATATCCGTTATTTTCGCAAACATAGACAATCGGCAGTTTCCAAACGCTTGCCATATTCAGTGATTCGTGGAATGTGCTCTGATTGGTAGAATCATCTCCGAAGAAACATACACAGACCTGATCTGTTCCCCTGTACTGTGCACTCATACCTGCACCTACTGCTATATCATGTCCTGCGCCTACTATACCATTTGCACCAAGTATGCCTTTGGTTGCATCTGCAATATGCATGGATCCGCCTTTCCCTTTGCAGTATCCTGTAGCCTTTCCAAAAAGCTCGGCAGTCATATATTTAAGTTCTCCACCTTTGGCTATTATATGTCCATGGCCTCTGTGAGTACTGGTTATATAATCGGCATCCGTTAAATTTTCACAAACTGCAGAAGATATAGCTTCTTCGCCTATATAAAGATGTACAAAACCTGGAATTTTTCCTTCTGCAAAATTATCCTTTGCCATATTCTCGAATGCCCTTATTTTTAACATTTTGTCATAGATATCTATAAAAGTAGTATTTTCTATTTTTTCTTTTAATTTCTCCAAAATAATCCCTCCCAATAGTATTAAATAAAGATATGGTTACTTGTGCTCATAAACGATTACATCAATATCCACCTCTCTTATTAAATATAAAATAATTTAATTTCTATTTACAAATTTATTAAGCAAAATTCATGCCAAGTGCAAAAGGATTCATATACTCTATTTATCATGCAAAATCCTTGGGTAAAAAGATAATTTTAAAGAAGTTTTTTCAGAATGGGAAATATTTCTTTCCCATTATTAGATAAATCTGAATTTTTAATATATTTATATAATTCATAAAATAAAATTCTCTATTTAAGTTACTGTGTACATAGACAACTTAAATAGAGATATGACATGAAAGAATATTATTCAATTCTATTCCAAATTATATTTTTTAATTTTCCTGTACAGAGTTGATTTTCCCATTTTAATTAATTTGCTTGCATTTACTACATTTCCATTACATTGTTCCAAGGCTTTAATTATAAGTTCTCTCTCAACCTGATCTACAGTCTTTATCTTGTTTTTTGAATCATTTTCTAAAGATATTGTACAATCCTCAATATCTTCAACACTCTCTCTTATATATTCAGGTATCAGAGAATCTGTTATAACCTCATCCTTGGATAAATAATATGCCCTTTGAACTACATTCTCCAATTCTCTAACATTTCCAGGCCAGTTGTAATTTATGACAATATCTATAAAGCTTTTGTCTATATGCTCAATCTTCATCTGATTTTTCTTACTCAATCTATTTAGGAAAAACTCTACGAACATCTCTATATCTTCTTTCCTCTCTCTTAAGGGAATCAGCCTTATGTTAAATACATTTAATCTAAAATATAAATCACTTCTAAAATTTCTGGCATTGACTTCTTTTATAAGATCTCTATTTGTAGCTGTAACTATTCTTACATCTAAATTTCTCTCGTATTTTCCACCAATTCTGCTAATGGTGTGATTATCCAAAACTCTCAAAAGTTTTGATTGAATTTCAAGAGGCAATTCTCCAATTTCATCTAAAAATATAGTACCTCCGTTTGCAAGTTCGAATTTACCAGGATGACCTTCTTTGGACGCTCCTGTAAAAGCTCCCTTTTCATAACCAAATAGCTCACTCTCTACAAGATCTTTAGGAAGTGCTGCACAATTTATGGCTACAAAAGGTCCACTGCATCTTTTACTTCCATTGTGAATGGAGTGGGCAAATAATTCCTTTCCAGTGCCACTCTCTCCTGTTATTAAAACAGCACATTCATTTTGTGCTATTCTCTTAGCATCTTCAATTATATCCATCATTCTAAGATTATTGGTAAGTATATTGTCAAAATCATATCTCGAAGAAAACCCTGCTATTTTGTTTACCACTACATGCATGATATCTGCTTTTTGTACAACGATTACAAATCCGATATAATTTCCACTCATTGAAACAGGAGTTATACTTATATTACAATCTATCCTCTTGTTTTTTATATATAAACTTATTTCTCTATATGCAATTTTTCCACTATCATTTAGCTCATACATATCTTTAACTATATCTTTCAACAAAACCTTCATATCCAATTTATATATTTCATTTTTACAAGTTCCAAGTATATTGCATATTTTTTCATTAAAATATTTGACCTTAAACTCATTATCTAAAACCAGCATACCCTCTTTTATTGAATTAAATGCAACTTCTGTCCATTTTCTATGTTCATTTATGGCAAATTGTTCCTGTATAGTATTAGAGGCTTCGGCCACTATACCCAAAGTATGGGAATGAAAAGTTCCAAGGCTTCCCGACAAATCAATACAACCTATTATTTTCCCCCTGCTGTTGTGTATTGGCGCAGCAGAACATGTCCATTTGTGTTGTTCTTTGCAATAATGCTCTGCACCCAGCGTCCAAACTGGTTTATCTAAATAAATACAAGTTCCAATAGCATTGGTTCCAACATCTTCTTCTCTCCATCTACGCCCTTCTAAAAAATCTAAATTTTTATTTGCGACCATTATTCTTTCATTTCCTAAAATTTTTAATATAACTGCATTCTCGTCTGTCAGTATAATTGAGTAGTCTGTATCTTTCAAGATTTCATATAAATTTAACATTACAGGTAAACAAATTCGTATAAATTCTTTTTTTTCTTCAAGTATGGCATCAAACTCACTTTTAGAAAGAATATTAGCCTTATTGCTATTTTCCCCAACACCATAACTTTTACATCGTATCCATGAATTCAAAATATCCGATCTGATATCTTTAGGTATTTCATTATATTCTATAAATCTATGTCGCCTCTCTTTGATTCTATTTATATAACCCATAATCCCTTCCCCCTAAATTTTATATGAAATATAACAATACTTTCATATATATTATACAATATTAACTTGTTGAATAATTAATATTATATAATTTATGGTTTAAAATTTATTATGTTATAGTTTATATATTGGTTAAATGAACATAATAAAAAAACCCTGCTCTCATATAATGACAGAAGCTTGGCAAACTAGAGTCAAAAACAGAGCAGGGTATCCTAAATATATAATTTAACATTTATCACCAATTGATACATCACCTATTTTATTGACATCTGATTCTAAAAATATATCAATTGTTTAAATTTTCTAAGATCTTCATGCCTTCAAAAGCTTTATAGGAGCTTCTTACATAAGGTCCTGAAGCCACAAACTTAAATCCCTTTTCTAATGCTATTTTTTTATAATCTGCAAATTTTTCTGGAGTGATATATTCAAAAACAGGCAGATGCTTTTTAGATGGTCTGAGATATTGTCCTATTGTCAATATGTCGCAATTGACTTTCAGTAAATCATCCATTACTTTCATAACCTGCTGTTTGGTTTCTCCAAGTCCTAGCATTATACCGCACTTGGTATACACAGCTTTGTCAAAAACCTTTACCTGCCTTAACAGTTCAATAGATCTATCATAAACCGCCATGGGTCTAACTTTTTTATATAAAGCTTCTACTGTTTCAATATTGTGATTGAGTATATCCGGTTTTGCATCAATTATATTTTTTAAGGCATTCCAATTACCCTTTAAATCTGGTATTAAAAGCTCAACAGTTGATTTTGGATTTTCCTTTCTCATCTCTTTTATAATTTTCACAAAATGTGCAGCTCCTCCATCTTTTAGATCATCTCTTGTAACAGATGTTATAACCATATGTTTAAGTCCTAATTTTTTACTTGCAATAGCCACATTCCTCGGTTCTTCTGGATCCAGCTTATTTGGACATCCTTTGTTCACAGCACAAAATCTGCAATTTCTTGTACAAGTATTTCCCATTACCATAAAAGTAGCCGTTTTATGCTTAAAGCACTTCCCTATATTTGGGCAGTTGGCGCTTTCACAAACCGTATGAAGTGAAAGATCCTTTAACATATCCTCCATTTCATTTAATACCACTGCATCAGGTGCTTTCATTTTCAACCAATCTGGTCTTGAATTCAATAAAATCAATCCCCCTTTTGCCATCCATTCCTTAGATAATAAAGAATATACTATATTCATCCATTAAAAAATTTCATCTCCGCTTTTGTTTCCAAGTCCTGGATGTATGTCAAATCTCACTGCACCTACAGGTACCTTACTCTTTACAGCCTGCTTGATTTTAGCAGTACCCTCCACTCCAAAACCAGCACATAATTCTATTGCAGAAATTCCCTCTTTTAACAAATTTACAGCTGCCTTACATGCCTCATTGTAGTTTGGGACTCCTACACTTATAAGTTCTATTTCATCTGTTTTTATAACAGATTTATGAATCTCAGGATTGGCTCCCGGTGCCAAAAAAATAAATGCAGCTTTCATAATAACTACCTCCTATACTCTTTAGTATATTAATACAAGCATAAACTGAGCCAATACTTAAATTATTGAAATCACTTCATTTAAAGCAGATTAACATTCAATTATGGGAAAAATTATTTCAAAATGGGAATTGCCTTTAATACTTTTCACTCTTTCATATATGATATGCTTAATTTGCCTTTTCTGTAAGTCCTATATGTATTTTCTCCACATTTGCCAGTACATTAAATATCTTTTTAATTTGATAATTATCTATTTTCTTTCCGTATCTTTCATAGTATTCTACCGCATGTTCTTCTCTTTTACAGGCTATATCAAGTAATTCCCGGTCATTTTTGTATCTGGAATAATTCAAGCTTTTAAGCTTAGGTTTCACAATAAATTTTCCTATTTTACTGTGTATTTTTGCATGAACATATTCTACTTTAGAAAGGGATTTGAACATATTTTTTATTTGGACATTTTTAGCAAGCTCAGAAGCCCTATCATAAAAATCCCCATTGAATATTTCCAGTTTAAATGCATGATCTATTATTTTAAGGTTTTCAAAATTCAAGTCATATTTTTCTTCTTTTATTTTTTGATTTTCTAGAGTCATATACTCTCTAGGTGCCCCACAAAAAGGACAGAAAATTATGTTACCTAGGGTATTTTCCTTTGGAAATGCCTCTTTATTAAAAGAATAATTTTTATCATCTATAATTGCACCACAGATATTGCAAATCAGTTTACCCATTAAATACAACCCCTTCAATCATTAATTAAAATTTCATATTAAACAGCTGATAACAGTCAAATATAGTATATCACAGAATCCATGGGCAGTGAAAACCTTAAAAATAAGAAGAATATACTTTAAAGGCCTGTCATAATTATTAATATTGATGATTTAATGTTAATAATATAATTTCTAGGTCAGGAGTTTTTATGAAAAGAGAAAGATTTTTAAAAAGTACCCTTATTTTAATTTGTTCAAACTTGATAACTTCCATATTTGCATTTATATTTTCCATAATATTGTCCAGAAAATTAGGAGCTGAAGGCATGGGACTATATGGACTTATAATGCCAGTATATGATCTGTTCATATGTCTTATTTCAGGCGGCATGGTAACCGCTATATCCAAAGTGGCTGCAGTATACTTCGGTAAAGATGATTTTAACAATTTAAATCGGTCTATAGATATATCTCTGACTTTTAATTCTCTACTTGCTACTTTTGTAGTTTGTATGATATTTATCAACGCTCCCTATATCAGTACTAAAATAATATATGACACCAGAGCCACACATGCACTTCAAGTTATGTGTCCTGCTATTTTCTTTATAGCATTATCATCCATACTAAAAGGTTATTTTTATGGAATATCTGAAATGAAAATACCTGCTTTTATAGATATATCAGAAAAATTTCTGCGAATTGTCATAATAACCCTGCTGATAAGTTCCCTTTCACTGAAGGATGTAAATGGAACTGTAACTGCAGCTTACATAACTTTGACTTTAGGGGAGTTTATAAGTTTTTCCATACTTTATATAATGTATAAAATTAAAAAGGGTAAATTCGGATTTAATCTTTCAAACACAGAGGATAAATTACAGCTTTTATTCAACGTTCTTGTTATATCATTTCCCCTTTGCTTAAACGGTTTTTTATCCACATCACTTTCTGCCCTTTCCACACTGATAGTTCCAAGAAGGCTTGTGGCTTCAGGCATAGAATACAATATGGCACTGAGCATGATAGGTAAATTCAATGGTATGGCTGTAAATATAATATTTTTACCCGTTACAATTATAACTTCCATGTCCATAGTTCTTATACCTGATCTGTCAGAAAAAATGAATAAAAAAGATTATTGGGCTATACAAAAAAGAATATCACAAATTATAAAAATATCCTTGTTTTTAGGGATTTTAACTATGGTAGTCTGCATTGGCTTGTCCGATTATTTGGGAGAATTATTTTATAAGAGATATGATTTGGACCCTTACATAAAATTTGCTGCATTATCTGCCCCAATTATATTTGTATCCATATCAACTTTTGGCATTTTAAATGGCATAGGAAAACAAAAAATAATACTTAGAAATTCTCTAATTTCCTCAGTTATGGATGTAGTATTGATATATATACTCACAGGAATACCCCAAATAAATATATATGGATGCGGTATAAGTTTAATGGTAACCTCCTTAACTACTTTAGTTCTAAACATGCATGAACTTGTAAAGGACAACTTCTATGGCAGTCCATAGAAATTGTCCTATTTTACCTTGCTCAATATAAATGCGGGAATCAGCCTGATTGCCCTATGAGGCAGTGATTGTAAGTCCCTGCTGCTTATGCCTCCAATTAAAACCAGCACATACATATATGTAATAATTCCAACTATAACAGATGCCAAAGTTGAAATTGCATTGGGAAGATATGCAATTTTAATGAATCCCAATATAAAATGCATGACAAAATAATTCACACACACTATAACTCCCATTGCCATTGAAGCCACCAAGGGCTTAACTGCATGTTTTAACATGCTAATTCTCACATTTAGGGAACTTTTAATGATTCTGTGGTTTAGTATTATGGGAATCATAAATCCCACAGCGCTGCCTACTATGGCACCTAATATGTTGATTTTAGGTATGGAAATCAACATATAATTTATACATATCTTTACCACTATACCTATTACAGAATACAATGTGGCGGTAAAAAGCTTTCCTATACTCTGTAAAATAGTGGTCTGGATTTGCATAAGGGACATGAATACAAGGACAATTGAACCCCAGGTCATAATATAAGCTCCATTTCCAAACTTCAACAGTTGAAATATTGGACTGCTTAAAACAGAAAGTCCCAGTGCACATGGAATTGCAATTAAGAAACAGAGCCTGAAAGAATAGCTTATACTGTCTTTTACCTTTTTCCCGTTTTTAATGGCAACCGCTGCAGATATGGCAGGAAGTATGGCCATGGAAAGGGAAGATATTATGGTTATAGGTACATTTAAGAGCTGTTGATATTTTGTCAAATACCCATATAATATGGTTGCCCTTACATCACTCAATCCACCTGCCATGAGTCTGCTTTTGGTGTTCCAGACATCCACTAGGCTTCCAGCATAAGTCATTCCCACACATATGGTTATGGGTACTCCATATTTTATAATCTTTTTTATCAATTTTTTAGTATCAATTCTCTCTTTGTTTTGCAATGCCATGTTCTTGGAAAACTTAAGCTTTTTATTTCTTTCATAGCAGAACATAAGAAAGCTGGCAGAGGCTAATGCTCCAAGAGAAGTTCCAATAGGTCCTCCCACACATCCCACTTCCACTCCATATTTCATCAGATAGGAAGCAAATACAAGAGCAAATATGGTGTTTACTATTTGTTCTAAAATTTGAGATACAGCTGTAGGTGTCATATTTCCCCTGCCTTGAAAATATCCCCTGTAAGCTGAAGCTACCGAAGTAAAAAGTATGGCTGGCGACAGACTTAAAAGAGACAGATAGATCTTGTTATAACCCATTACTCTGGCTAATGGAGCTGCAAAAATCATCAGCAATATTGCCATTATTATTCCTATTACCATGAGCATAAATCTGGCTATTTTAAATCCCCTGACTGCATCCCTGTAATTTCCAACTGCATTCAGTTCAGATATAAGTTTGGATATGGCCACTGGTATTCCTGAATTAGTAAGTACATAAATAAAAGCATATATATTATAGGATGCCCCATAAAGTCCATATCCTTCTTCTCCAATTATCATCATCAAAAGCGGGATATATATTATAGATAATACTTTTACCAACATTCCCGCTGCTGAAAGTATGGCAAAACCCTTAGTGGTTGACTGTTCTTTCATGACTCAAAACTCCCTATTCCAAAGCACTTATATTTTTAAATGCCAGTATAACTTGTAAGTATTTTCGTTAAAATTTATCAAATACATCATTTTTAATCTTTTTAAATACAGGCGGCAGACCTTCTGATATGGTCTTGTTTTCCATATATTTTAAATGATCAGGACAATCTCTAAAATTCAGCTTGTAGGCATATAAATACTGATATTTCAAGCCATATTTATTGTAAAAAAAACTATTTAATTTAGCTATGCCATATTTTGCATCCCCAATTATAGGATTTCCCAAGTGTGCTAAATGTGCTCTTAACTGATGACTTCTGCCTGTAATGAGTTCCAATTCTACAAGAGAATATGTGCCACAGGTTTGAATTACTTTTACCTTCATAGATATTTTTTTAGTATATTTTTTGGGCATATCATATACAACTGACATATTATTTTTTATATCTTTTAATATGTATCCCTCATATAGCCCTTCTTTTATTTTTCCCTTTATCATAGCTTCATAATATTTTTTTATGTTTCTGCTTTTTATCATTTCGTTTAACAATTTTAGCGAATCATAATTTTTACCATATATAACTATTCCCGACGTATTCCTGTCCAGCCTGTTACAAGGTGCGGGGGTAAACGTTATTTCAACTTGAGGATTGTATTCTCCTTTATCATATAAATATGAGAGCACATAATCAGTTAAAGTTGAACCATTGGAACTTTTATCTGAATGTACCAGAACTCCAGGCCATTTTTCAACTAAAAGTATATTTTTATCTTCATAAGTTATTTTTAAAAAATTACTCTCCACTTCCTTAAATTTTGGTTTTTTTTGTGAGGAAGTTATATATTTAGTCTCTATCTTATCGCCCTCAAGCAAAAAATACTTTTCCACAGCCTTTTTACCATTTACTTTAATATCGCCTTTTCTTATAGCTTTGTATATACCACTTAAAGGTACATCTTCCAGCCATTTTCTTAAAAATTTATCCAATCTCTGACCGGCTTCATTATTTCCAATTTCAACTTTCATTATGATCTCTCCATTACTTTTAATGTATTTAAGTTTTAAATTTGTACCCTTAATACTAAAATATTCTACATTTATCTTCATATATATTCATAATATTATTTTCATTGACAAATTTAATACGGACAACATCTAATTATATACTACTATTATTGATTAGATCAACATATAAATTATTATAATTCATTTCTATATAGCTGTATGTTTCCCAAGAAAAATTGTTTGTCACTAAACTCCCCTTTAGACGTATTCCCCAATGCCTCCTCAAATTGATATACACTTGCATCTATTTCATCTAAATAGTGTAATATCTGAGCCTCCAGAGTCATGGGCTTTTTAGGTGATCCATTTTCCTCCAGACCATGATGCGAAACTATCATATGTTTTAGAAGCAGTTCTATTTCCAAAGGAGTTCCCAATTTATCTGCGGCATCGTGAACCATTATTACACCTTCTACAATATGACCTAATAATTTGCCCTCTTTAGAATAATCTTCTACTATACCTAATTCACTGGAATTAAGTTCTTTAACTTTCCCAATATCATGTAGTATAACACCTGAAAACAATAATTCCTTATTTATATATTGGTTGTATACACAAGCCATACTCTGTGCATTTTTAAGCATCCTGTACATATGATACAACAATCCTCCTCTAACTGCATGATGCACTTTTTTAGCTGCAGGATAATATATAAGCTTCATTCTATTGTCCATGAGAAGTTTTTTAACTATATTTTTCAAATCATTATTACTAAATTTTTCAACTTCCTGCAAAAAACTATTAAACATATCCTCTGAATTTAAGGGTGCATCCTTGATAAAAGCATTTATATTCACATTGTCCTTATCTGTTACAGGACGGCAATTGGTGATGTTTAACTGTAAATTATCTTTATAACTTCTAACTGCAGCTCTTATTTTAATTACTTTTCCAGGTTCTACCCCTTCACCCAGTTTTTTCACGGATGTGGACCACATGATTCCATGTATATCATTTTCACCATCACTTAATAAAAACTTAACATATGAATCATTATTTCTAGTCATATCCTCTTCCATTTCTTTTACAAGTAAAAAAATATCTAAAGAAGCATTGACTGTCAGATCTTTTATTTTCATTTTTATATTTTCCTCCCCTACAACTAAGAATCACTTGATAAAATTATTTTTTCATAACTCTAACAAATATATTACCATAATTTAAAAAGATAACAAATAAAGTACTTATATCCGGAGTCATATAAAAAACCATCAAGCCTTTAAACATCTTGACTTGATGGCCCTAGAGGCATTTAAATCTATAAACATGGATTATCAGAAATACTCCTATTGCTCAATAATTAAGTTATTTCAAAAAATTATAAGCTGCATTGCACTGTATTGCCACTCCAATAGGCAAACAGCCTTCGTCTATATCAAATAGATTTCCATGAGCTGGATGCACTATATTTTTTGCCTCATTTCTACACCCCAAATAATAAAATGCAGAAGGTTTTTCCATTGAAAAATAAGCAAAACTCTCCACACCCATACTTGGGTTTTGAAGTATTTTTACATGTTCATTGCCTATTACCTGCTGTGCTGCCTCTAAAACATCCTGAGCTATATTATCTTCATTATAAAGACAAGGATAACTTTCCTCTATATCTATTTCACATTGTCCCCTCATGGAACTTACAATGCCCTTTGTCACTTCCACAAGCCTCTTTTTTACATATGCTCTGTGTTCAGTTTTCATAGTTCTTATAATTCCGGATATTACAACTTCATCTGGAATTATATTTTGGGCGGTTCCACCATGAATAGAACCTACTGTAATCACAGCTGGATCCGTAGGAGGAAGCTCTCTGCTTATAATCTCCTGAAGTGCCAGTATCACATGGCTTGTTATAACTACAGGATCAATTCCCATATTAGGTCTTGCTCCATGGGCTCCTATTCCCTTTATCTTTATTGTAAATGGATTAGAAGCTGCATTAACTACCCCAAATTTTAAGCCTATATTCCCAACTTCTATGTTTTCCTCTACATGAAGCCCTATAATTCTATCTACATCAGGATTCTTAAGCACACCTTCTTTTATCATCACCTTTGCCCCTCCTGTAGTTTCTTCCGCCGGCTCAAAAAATAATTTTACATTTCCCCTGAGCTCATCTTTTATGCCATTTAAAATTTTAGCCACCCCAAGTAAAATGGTAGTATGTGCATCATGACCACAGGCATGCATCTTTCCTTTTACTTGTGAAGAATAACTGGAATTTTTTTTATCCTGCAATGGCAGGGCATCCATATCTGCCCTTATTCCTATGGTCCTGTTTCCCTTTCCCCTTATTATTCCGCATACTCCTGTACCTGCAGTTTCTTTATATTCTATACCCAATGATTTCAGAAACTCTTTTACTTTACCGGAAGTTCTCTTCTCCTCATACCCAAGCTCAGGGTGCATGTGAAAATCTCTCCTTATATCAATCAGTTCCTTTTTCATGGATTCTGCAGCTTTTAAAAAATCCTTGCTCATATATTTCCCTCCAATCAATTAATAGGAAAACTTATTCCCATCCTACCTCTATTATGTCTCCTTCTGATAAGGTGTCATAATAACTTGCATCGTTGCCATTTAAGTGCAAATACAGTTTTCCTTTTACTTTAGTTAAATCAAACTCTATGTGATTGAATATATCTACAAATATATAATCTTTTTTTCCCTTAAGTACTACATTTTTCCCATTTGCGACTATGGTTATTTCATCAGCACCGGGCTTCTTAATATTGTTTTCTATTTTTTCAGGTTCAATGTTTTTATCTTCCTCATCTAAAGCTGCTTCTTTTAAACTTAAACCTTCTTTTACTATTTCCTCATCTTTTTTTGGTTCCACAGAATTTTTGGACACTCTATAAATCCTATCTCCTTCATTTATTACATAATTTTCACCTAACTTTTTTCCATTTAAATAGTATATAAATTCCTCATTTTTATCTGAAAAATATTTTTTATAATCTTCAAGAGTTTTAGGAAATATTATGCTCACATTATCTCCCTCATTTATATAATTGTCAATGTTCATTCTATTTTCATTTATATATGCCAACGGCTCCAAATTTTCTATTATATCATTCATAAAAAAACTTATGGAATATACTTTTTGTACATAATCTATAACTTTAGGAGAAGCCATTTTTCCATCAACTGCATATTTTATTTCTATATTATCTCCCTCTTTGACTTTATCATCCATACTCTTTTTTAAACTATTTATAGTTACTTCCGCATTGGAAGCCAGGGTTCCAAAAGCCACTCTTTTTATTCCATTTACAATAAATCTTATGTTTTTACCATTTTTACCTATAAGACTATTGGGGCTTATACCGGCTTGCAGCATCACATCCATAACCGTATGGATGTGGGAATTAAATAAGCTTATCACATTTCCATTTAACATTACATCTATAAACCCATGTCCTAATCTTCTTATGGAAACTAAAGCTATTCCCAAAACCGTTACCCCGGCACTTCCAAGAGAATTATCCTTACAAATACACTCCTGAACTGATTGTCTATCCTTTATTGCAATTCTATTAAGAGGTATATTTAATCCTTCAGCTAAAAACTCCTTCAACCTGGGAGTATGTGCTCCTCCACCCACTAAAAAAACTGCATTGGTGGATTTTCCACCATTCAGTTCTATTATCCTGCTGCCAATTTCATCTGCTATTTTTTTTACAGCAGGACTTATGAGCTTTAGTATTTCTTCAGAAGAAATTTTGTTTTCCACCCCTAAAACGTCTGTATAAGTTATATCTTTAACTTCACTGCACTGCTTTTTTATTTCCTCGCCTTTATTAAAATCCACCATGTATTTTTGTGATATTATTTCAGTAACTTCATCTCCAGCCTGAGATACCATGCCATATGCACTTATAGTATCTTTATCGCTTATAGCTATATCTGAAGTTCCCGCTCCAATATCAACTAAAGCCAGATTCAAAAGTCTCAAGTTCTGAGGAATAGCTGCTTCCATAGCTGCTATAGGCTCCAAAGTCAGATTTACTACCTGAAGCCCCACTTTCTCCATAACAGAATATAAGCTGTCCACTACAGAGCGAGGGAGAAACGTAGCTATAATTTCTGCTGATATTTTCTCTCCCCTATGGTACATTAAATTGCTTATAAGATAATTATTTAGATAATAACCTTTTACACTGTATCCAACACAATACAGCCTTCCTTTTGTATCTTGACTTACTTTTTTTTCTGCAGATTTTACTGCTGTTAGCTCTAAACTTCTTATAGTATCTCTGTTTATTTCCCTATCATAATCAATTTCCATTTCCTCTTTCACTGTTACAGTTCTCAAGAATCTTCCTGCAGCTGCTATAGATACATTTTCTATTTTCATATTCAAGTCTTTTTCTATTTGCTTTTTTATCATGTTTACTGAATTTGCTACAAGCCCCACATCATGTATCTGACCATCCATCATCGCTCTCTCTTTATGTTCCATACAATGCTCTGATATTACATTAAATTTTTTATCTTGTACTATTCCTGCAGTACCTATTACCGATCTTGTACCTATATCTAATGCAAATATTACATCCTGTGGGTTTAATCCATTTAAATCCATAATATTTACCTCTTTTTCTATAGTTTAAGGTGTGTTATTGGTAAGAATATACTCCTACATCTAAAAATATTATAAATAAATATAGAATATTTGTAAAATAAATCTGTTTTAAATAAATTTTCTAGAAAGACAATTAATTATTGTAATTTCAATAATTATATCATATTTTTACTAAAATATGATAAGACAGCTTTTTATAAAATTAATGTATACAGACACCTTTCTTAATATAAAACAAGATCTGCCCTTTATAAGCAGATCTTGTCTTCAACCATATTTTGATATTTGAAATTTATAACAGGTAAATGAAGTATCATTAATAATCAAGATAATTTTCAGTAAAATTTCCTTTATCCCATAAATGATCTTTTGCTATTTGCTCTTCATTTACATCAAAATAATCATATATAACTTGACCTTCCCTATCTGGAATCGGATCGTCCCAGGTAGTATCTATATATCCAATTTTGCCGTCAAGCATAACCATATTCCATACATGAGTTCCTCCATTGGCAGTTCCCCATACAGCTATGGACTCTATGCCAGACATCCTTGCCATCAAATTAAATGCTGCCGCATATCCCTGACATACACCTGTACCATTAACCAGAATTCCATATGCCGTATAATCCTCAACTGGTTCCGTATTTTTTATATAGCCATCATAATCATATTTTGCATTAACTGCAATGTAATCATGTATTGCTTTTGCTTTTTCTGTTTGTGTCATATCTGGCTTAATTATATTAGAAAGAACCGCCGCTGCTTTTTCATTGGTCTTATTTTTTATATCTGTCAATTCATCTTTTGAAAATCTATAGTTAAAACGGATGCTTCCATTATTTGAAACATTATAGCTTTCAACATAGTCCATATCCGGGTTTTGTTCCAATACAATCTTTACAATATCTTCCGGCATAGTGGAAGAATGAATATTATCATATATAAGTTGATCTTGACAATTTGAAAGTGAGGCTTTAATAGCTTCATACCAATCTTTTTTATCACTTAAAATAGGCTTATCCACTTTCCCTGATAAATTAGATGTGGCACCATGATTTATAACTGAATTACTGCTATTTTCTATACCAACAATATTTTTTAAATGATTTTCCACCTGCTGGGAAATAGACATATATCCGCCGTAAATCAAAATTTTAGTTATTTTATTTTCATTTATATTATAATTGAACTCATTATCAATCAAAGCCATGCCAAGATTATTTCTAGCTGCTACTACAGAACCTGAAAGGCTGTCCGCAAAAGCCCTATCACTTGCCACTGCCAGGCCAGTTGTATCTTTTCCAAGTGAATTCAACACATTAGTGGTAAAATCTTCCGGCATATTTCCATCTATTCTTTCAACAGTAATACCCATGTCTTTAAGCTGGTTGTCTATACTAGGTGAAACGACATCATTACCTCCCATTATAGTTACCTTATTTATATTAAGCTTATTTATCATATCTTTGGTAGTGGGATTTAATGAATTTCCATCTGTAAATAATATGACAGCATTTTCTTTCCCTACATAAGGTGATGCAGCCATAGCATATTGAAATTTATATCCAGTAGTTAAAAATGCCCCTGTAATTGATTTATATTTCTCAGCTTCCTCTCCAATTTTAGCTGCCGTTTCATATCGACTTTGTCCACTTAATCTAACAACATTATACCCTTGATTTTTTAAATTAATTTCAACAGCACTACTTATTACTCCAGTTCCGCCAAGCAAATAAATATTTTTTACATTAAGTCTTTTTATTTCATTTGATATCACTTCCGGTATATAGTCTGTGTTTGTCAAGAGTATAGGAGAATTGATTTCATAAGCAAGTGCTGTTCCCGCCAATGCATCTGCAAACTTGTCATCTCCCTGCCCACTGGAAAGTACTACATTTTCAGAAGTCAACCAATTGTTTTTTGAAATATTTGCCGAGGTCTCATATCTATCTTGTCCACTTAAACGAGTTACCTCAGATGCACTGGCTTTTATAATTGGTATCAGTAATATAAACATTGCTGCTAAAAAAATAATTGGTATTCTCCTTGTAAATTTCATACTCATTCCTCCTCCTGGCGCCTGTTAGAGTATATATAAAATATTTTCACGCTTTTTAGTTTTTAACATTAATTTCTGCATTTAATTTTATGGAAATTTAAAAGAGCTGTAGTACCAATGTTTTAGTACTATAGCTCAGATAATAAGTTATAAAATCATAAACATCAGCAACCCGGCTATCATGGCTAAAACAGCTTTAGACCCGCAGCTTTGCGTCCTCTACTTTCATAGAGTTTGCTATTTATAATGAAATTTTTAATTTAATTCATATTGACATTATATTATAATCTTTTTTTATAAGCAAGTAAAAAAATACCAAATATATTTACCTCAAATAATTTTAAAAACCGTCAGCATATTTCATACTGACGGTTAAAAATTATTCTATTAAGTTACTCAAAATATTATATTTTACTCAGTGCCCTGTCAAATTCAGAGATTAAATCATCTACATTTTCCAGCCCTGTAGAAATACGTACAAGGCTCTTAGATATATTTGCTTTGTGCAGTTCTTCATCACTTAGTGCCCTATGAGAAGTCTTTACAGGATAGGAAACAGATGTGGCCACTCCTGCTAAACTAGGTACAAATTTTATAGTGTCAAGTGCCCTTATGAGTTCAAAAGCTCCACTTTCTCCATTAACTACATCAATGCTTAGCATTCCTCCATATAAGCCATTGATAAAGTTTTTGCTGGCTATTTCCCTTGAAGGTGAAGATTTTAATCCTGGATAATAAACTTTTTTCACCTTACTGTGATTCTCCAAAAAATCTGCCAGCTTTATAGCATTATTGGAATGCTGTATCATCCTAATCTCCAAAGTTCTAAGGCTTCTTATAACAAGCCATGCATCAAAAGGGCTCATCATAGGACCATAAAGCGCCCCTATATTTCTTATATTCTGGGTAAGTTCTTTATTTGAAACTACAATTCCACCAGTTACATCACTGTGACCGCACAAATACTTGGTGGCACTGTATACAACTATATCAGCCCCAAATTTTATTGGCTGGCATACTATAGGAGTGGCAAAAGTATTGTCCACAATTAATTTTGCATTGTGAGAGTGAGCAATATTAGATATTGCTCTTAAATCAGCCACCTTCATCAGTGGATTTGATATAGTCTCCACATACACCAGCTTTGTATTGGGCTTAAAATGTTTCTCTATGGGCTCATTTATGGTATCCACAAAAGTAACATCTATATTGAATTTACTCAATTCATTCTTAAGGAATTGATAAGTTCCACCATATAATACATTGTCTGCTATTATATGATCTCCTGACTTTACCAGAGATAAAATTGACATGGAAACAGCTGCCATTCCAGAGGAAAAAACCTGGGCATCTTCTCCTTCGTCAATACTGCACATTATTTCCTTTAATGCATCATGAACCGGGTTCCCATTTCTAGAATACACATACCCCTTGGCTTTTCCCTCATAAACTTCATCTAATGTTTCTACATCATCAAAAGCAAATACAGAAGTCATAGAAATAGGTAAAGTCTTGGATTTAGAAATGGATTCCGAATTTTGTTCTCCAAGGTGAATGAGCTTTGTAGCAAAACTTTTATTCATAATAACCTCCTCCAAATACTGCTAATATTATTTTTATCTATTACAATTTATATAACATCTATTTTATCTAAATCCTCTCCACAAGTAAATGCCTTAATGAAACAATATTTTCCCACGGCATAACATTTTCTAAATTTGCAATTTTTTAACCAGAATTAGAAAACTGGAATTTCTGCTCCTTTGTATGTGTCTTTTATAAGTTTCTTTATCTCATCAGTTTGATACGCTTTGACTACCTTTTTGTAAGTGGCATTGTTTTTGTCTTTGTCTCTAGCCACAATTACATTTATATATGGTTTTGCATTTTTATTGGATACATCTTCCAGATAAATTGAATCCTTAACTGGGTTGAGTTTGGCATCTATAGCCACTCCACTATTTATTATTGCTGCATCCACATCTGGAAGTGATCTTGGAATCTGGGTGGCAACAAGTTCTACAAATTGAATATTCTTTGGATTTTCAGTTACATCCTGAAGTTTTGGCAGAAGACCCACCCCTTCTTTTAATTTTATTAAGCCAGCACTTTGAAGCAGGTTCAATCCTCTGCCTTCATTTGTTGGATCATTTGGAATAGCTATTTTTGCACCTTCTGCAACATCCTTAATGGATTTTATTTTATTTGAATACACTCCAAGTGGTGCAAGTACAGTTTCACCTATAGCACTGATCTTCAGTTTGTGTTCTGTCTTAAATTTATTCAGATAAGCATAATGCTGAAATGAATTCAAATCAATTTCTCCGTCGGAAAGTGCCAAGTTAGGACGTACATAATCTGAAAAACTTACAATCTGCAAATCAATATTTTCTTTTGCCAGATTTTGTTTAACTTTGTCCCAAATCTTGTGATCATCACCAGTTATGCCTATCTTCACCACCTGTTTCTTATTGCTGGTAGTTTGTCCAGTACTATTGCTGGAACCGCAACCTGCCAAGACTCCAAAAGATAATATAACTGTTAAAAATAAACCTATAATTTTTTTCATTTTCAAGACCTCCCTAGTCTATAAATTAATGTGTTGTCAATTTTGATAAAACATCTCCTACAAGTTGAATAAGATTTACAATAACTAAAAGTACAATTATTGTGGCTACCATAACATCTGTCTGAAAATATTGATATCCATAGCGTATGGCAAAATCTCCTAGACCGCCTCCCCCTACGGTACCTGCCATGGCAGATAATCCAATAAGGCTTATAATTGTTATTGTAAGAGCATGTATAATACCTGGCAGTCCTTCAAGGAGCATTACTCTAAAAATTATTCCAAAAGGACTTGAACCCATTGATTGTGCAGCCTCAATCACCCCCTTATCTATCTCAAGCAGTGCTGATTCAATTTGCCTGGCAATAAAAGGAGTGCACCCGAATATAAGCGGCACCAGAGCTCCTTTTGTACCTATGGTAGTACCTACTAAAAGTCTTGTAAGAGGAATTATAGCTGCCAGGAGAATAATAAATGGTATGGATCTGAAAATATTTATTATTTTGCCAAGTATACTGTTAATAATTTTATTCTCCAGTATACCTCCCTCTTTTGTAACAACCAGGGTGACTCCCATGACTGTTCCAACTACTGTTGATATGATTCCTGAAATGGCTACCATATAAAAAGTTTCAAATATTGCTTTTATCATCTCAGGATATAAGGTCACCAAATTTGGTGCTATCTTTCCTAAAAATTCAATCATTATTTATCACCTTCACAAAATTTTTTTAATCTGCATATTTTAAGTCTAATTATTTCCAACCTTTAATTTAGCATCATCTTTTTTAATATCCACATATTCCACATGTATATTGTTTTCCTCTAAGTACCTTATTGAACTATTTATTCCTTCATCCGTACCGCTTAATTTTACTATTAAGTTTCCTATAGGTACATTTTGGATGATCTCTATATTTCCAAACAGTATACTGGCATCTATTTTAAACTTCCTGGAAATCTTTGAAATAAAAGCTTGGCCTGTTTTTTGCCCTGTAAAAGATATTTTAACAATACTTTCTCCTTCCGTTATTTGTTTTAGTTCACCTACAGAGTTTCCCTCTTTGAGGAAATCGTAGATTTTTTCATAGTGAAATAATGAGGATATAAATTTCTTTGTTATATTGACTTTTGGATTTGTAAATATATCTATAATATTTCCTTCCTCCACTATTTTACCGGAATCTATTACTGCAACCCTTTGACATATCTCTTTCACAACTTCCATTTGATGGGTTATAACTACTATTGTCAATTTTAATTTTTCATTGATGTTTTTTAAAAGTTTTAAAATTGCCTGAGTTGTTTGTGGATCCAAAGCGGATGTTGCTTCATCGCATAAAAGCACTTCAGGGTCATTTGCCAGTGACCTGGCAATTCCAACTCTTTGTTTTTGTCCACCGCTTAACTGTGAAGGGTATACATTTATTTTGTCACTTAATTCCACCAGTTTTAAAAGATCCAGCACCTTTTTTTCTATGTCTTTTTTACTCAAACCCTTTCCCTTTAAAGGATAGGCCACATTTTCAAATACCGTTCTGTTTTTCATAAGATTAAAATTTTGAAATATCATTCCAATTTTTTCCCTACTTTTTCTCAGTTCTTTTGAAGATAAACGAGTTAAATTCTTTCCATTTACAATTACTTCTCCGGAAGTTGGCTGTTCCAATAAATTTATACAACGAATCAAGGTACTTTTCCCGGCACCACTATATCCTATAATTCCAAAAATTTCACCAGCTTTAATATGAAGATTAATATTTTTTAAAGCTTCAACTGTATTAGTTTTACTTGTATAAATCTTGTTGATATTTTTTAGCCATATCATCCTTTTTCCTCCTTTAAAATTTCAACTAATTTTTTCAAAATCATATATTGCAATTTTGCAGTAATTTCATATATAAAATAAAAAACCTCTTCATACAAAGAAGAGGATGCAAGGCATAAAAAAAACCCGCGGAAGGGTTTTTATGCCTTTCCTCATCTTTCAGAACAACGTTCTGCTGGATTTAGCACCATCACATATATGTGGTTGCTGAAACTTCAAAGGGCCAGTCCCTCAGTTTCTCTTGATAAGGATATATTTAATTTTTACGAATTTATTTTATAAGTTAGATTATACAACTTATTTTTATTATGTCAATACGCAATATTAATTTTTTTATTATTGACAAAAATAACTAGAAGTTCTATTATGTTTAATAGTCAATACAATATGTAAAATTCTTATCCAGAGAGGTGGAGGGAATGGCCCTTTGAAACCTCGGCAGCAGATCCTATTTAGGATACTGTGCCAATTCCAACAAGTTTATTCTTGAAAGATAAGAAGGGAAATCTACAAATAAGTATATATCTCTTCTTTATTTCAAAGAAGATTTTTTTATTTAAAGAGGAGGTTCATATTATGAGTACAAACATTATTAAAAATTTTCAGCATGAAATAATCAATGAAATTGAAAGCAAGAAGGACACTTATATAAATATAAGTCACCTAATACACAATCATCCTGAAATAGGAAACCAGGAGTTTTTTTCTTCCAAATTGCTTATAGACGCCTTGGAAAAGGAAGGTTTTTCCATAGAAAAAGCTGTGGCAGGACACTCGACTTCCTTTATAGCCAGGAAAAAGTCAAATAAAAATTCTGGTGCCGTTATAGGATATTTAGCCGAATATGATGCTCTTCCTAATTTAGGCCATGCTTGCGGTCACAATATCATAGGTACAGCAAGTACAGCAGCAGCTATTTCCCTGTCAAAGCTCATAGATGAAATTGGTGGAGAAATTTTAGTATTTGGAACTCCTGCCGAAGAGGGCGGGGAAAACGGCAGTGCAAAGGCAAGCTTTGTAAAGCATAATTTATTTGATGGTGTAGATGCATGCATGATGATCCATCCTGGAAATAATAATTATAAAACAGTTAAGTCTTTGGCCAACGATCCCATTCAATTTGAGTTTATAGGGAAAGCAGCTCACGCAGCAGCTTGTCCCGAAAAAGGTATAAATGCGCTGGATGGAGTGATTCAATTATTCAATGGAATAAACGCCTTAAGACAGCATGTCACAAGTGATGTGAGAATACATGGCATTATAACTGATGGAGGATATGCGCCAAATATTGTTCCCGATTATGCTAAGGCCAAATTCTTTATACGCGCTGCTGAAAGAAGTACTTGTGATGAGGTCACAAAAAAGATTATAAATATTGCCAAAGGTGCAGCTTTAATCACCGGTTCTAAAGTCAACATAAGCTTTTTTCAAAATGAAATAGATAATTTCCTACTAAATAGTAAATTTGATGAAGTATTTGCAGACAATCTTAAATTACTTGGAATTAATTTGGATAATAAAATACCTGAAGGCCTTGGTTCCACGGATGCAGGTAATGTAAGCCATGTTGTTCCGACTATTCACCCCCATATAAAAATCGGTGATGACAAACTAGTAGGACATACTCCTGAATTTCGTGAGGCGGCAATATCAAAACAAGGTGATGAAGCTCTGTTAATTGGAATTAAAGCACTGGCTCTCACAGGGCTCACTCTGCTGACAGATAAAAACAAGCTTACTGCAATTAAGGAAGAATTCAATAGGCAACATTCTTAATAAAGTCCATGGATCAGAAATTACTATAGGATATAATTCTGTAGTAATTTCTGTCTTTCAATTATACTACTTAAACCCTATAAATATAGTTTATTGTTTTTAGTTAGTCACTTTAAAGATAATAATTTTTTCTGTCATGCCGTCATAATTTTAGTAGTAACTAAATTTTTTGCTTCATTCGGAATAGTAAATTCTGAATCAGCTGGAGTATCTCAAAATGACATAATTTACTGCTTTTCTGTTTCAAAAACTTCTGCATAAAACTCTACTGCTTCGCGACATTTCCCATTAAAATTAATAAATACATCAAAAAAGATGTTCAGATTGAACATCTTTTTTTACTAAATCTAAGTTTAACGAGATTAAGCCTTAAACTTATTCAATCTAATAGAATTAATGGAAAAAATAATGGTTAAAAATCTATCCGAGATGAGGGGCATTTTTAAATGATTGTATCGTTACATTTGAACTTTGTAATGTACATGATATAATCATTTAAAAAAATTAATAAATGAGGAGTTGTATTTATGTCAAAATATGAATTAAATAAAAACTTGGCGCAGATGCTTAAAGGCGGAGTAATTATGGATGTAGTAAATGTTGAACAGGCTATAATTGCTGAAAAAGCAGGAGCCTGTGCAGTTATGGCACTTGAAAGAGTACCTGCAGATATAAGAAAAGAGGGTGGAGTTTCAAGAATGTCTGATCCGAAGATGATAAAAGAGATAAAAGCAGCAGTATCTATTCCGGTTATGGCAAAGGTCAGAATAGGACATTTTGTTGAAGCTGAAATACTAGAGACTATTGGAATTGATTTTATAGATGAAAGCGAAGTTCTAACTCCTGCTGATAATAAATATCACGTAGACAAAACAAGCTTTAATGTTCCTTTTGTATGTGGTGCAAGAAACTTAGGTGAAGCTTTAAGAAGAATCGGTGAAGGAGCAGCTATGATAAGAACTAAAGGAGAAGCTGGTACTGGAGATGTAGTTCAAGCTGTTACTCATATGAGATGCATAATGGATGATATAAGAAGAGTTAAAAATTCACCAAAAGATGAGTTAATGACTATAGCTAAGGAATTTGGAGCTCCTTTTAATCTAATAGAGTTTGTTTGGGAAAACGGAAAGCTTCCAGTAGTTAACTTTGCTGCAGGAGGAGTAGCTACACCTGCTGATGCAGCACTTATGATGAAGCTAGGAGCTGAAGGAGTGTTTGTTGGTTCTGGGATATTTAAGTCAGGAGATCCAGAAAAGAGAGCTAAAGCAATAGTTATGGCAACAACATACTATAATGATCCTAAAATTATTGCTGAAGTATCAGAAAATCTTGGAGAACCAATGGTTGGTATAAACTGCAGTGAATTAACTAACAGATTTGAAGAAAGAGGCTGGTAAAATGAGAATAGGTGTACTTGCACTTCAAGGTGGAGTAATAGAGCATATTAATCATTTAAAAGACCTTGATTGTGAAACGATTGAAGTAAGAAAACCTGAAGAACTGGAGAATTTGGATGGAATTATTCTTCCAGGCGGGGAAAGTACAACTATTGGTAAATTACTAAAGAAAACAGGTCTTCTTGATAAACTCAAAGAAAAAATAATAAATGGTTTTCCTGTATGGGGAACCTGTGCCGGAATGATACTTCTTGCAAAAAATATTGAAAATGATGTGGTAAGGCATATGCAGGTAATGGATATAACTGTTAAAAGAAATGCTTACGGAAGTCAAATCAATAGCTTTTTAATACAAAAAAAAATAAATGAAGTTTGCACCGAAAAAATACCATTGGTATTTATCAGGGCTCCTTATATAACTAAAGTGAATGATGATGTACATGTATTATGTAAAGTTAATGAAAACATTGTGGCCGTAAGACAGTTTAATATGTTAGCAACCTCCTTCCACCCTGAGTTAACTGATAACCTTCAATTTCATAAATACTTTATTAATATGTGCAATAATAATTACAAATAGGATCGGAGTTTTCATGTTGTTGACATAAGAATTTTTGATTGAGGTTCATTGCTTCTAGAGTATATCTATGGATATTATTACCATTTGTGCATTTAAAAAGACTGTAATCAAATTTGAATTTACACAAATTTAATTACAGTCCCAAAATTCTTTACACTTTCATTATTAAATTAGACAGTATTCTCCATATTCTTCTTTAAATTTATCAATATCAATCATCTAATCATCATCTCTTAGAATGTTTATGTTCTTCCCATTCATTATTTTATTCATATTTCTAACTGCACACATTTTTCCACACATAGTACAGGTTTTTTCATCCTCAGGTTTTGAACTTTCTCTATATTTTTTTGCTTTTTCAGGATCTATAGCAATATCAAACATTTTATTCCAGTCAAGATTTCTCCTTGCTTTACTCATTTCATTATCCCATTTCCTTGCATTTTTAATTCCCTTTGCAATATCAGCTGCATGAGCAGCTATTTTAGTGGCAATTATTCCTTCTTTTACATCATCTAAATCAGGTAGTCTTAAATGTTCTGCTGGTGTTACATAGCACAAAAAATCTGCTCCACTAGATGCTGCAATAGCTCCTCCTATAGCGCTTGTAATATGATCATAACCTGGTGCTACATCCGTAACTATAGGTCCAAGTACATAAAATGGAGCATCATAGCATAGTTTCTTTTCAAGCATCATATTAGTTTGTATTTCATTTAGTGCCATATGCCCTGGACCTTCTATCATAACCTGTACATTTCTATCCCATGCTTTTTTTGCAAGTTCTCCCAAAGTCATTAACTCTTTAATTTGACTTGCATCTGTAGAATCGCAAATTGAACCTGAACGACATGCATCTCCTAAGCTTATAGTTACATCATACTTTTCACATATATCTAGTACTTTATCAAAATGCTGATAGAATGGATTTTCTTTATTATTTAACTGCATCCACGCAAAAAGCAGAGTTCCACCTCTTGATACCAAGTTAGTCAGTCTTGGATTTCTCTTGAAGATGTTTGCTGTTTCCCTATTTATACCTGCATGGATAGTCATAAAGTCTACACCATCTTTCGCATGAGTTTCTACAACATTTAACAAATCTTCTGCAGTCAAATCCTTTAATTCTTTGTCATAAAATCCAACAGCATCATACATAGGAACTGTTCCAATCATACCAAAATATATATCAACTATTTTCTTTCTAAATTCTTGAGTTTTACCAAAACAGCTTAAATCCATTATTGCTTCAGCCTTCATATCAATAGCAAGTTTTACCTTTTTAATTTCTTCTTCTATATTATTACAGTCTTTAGAAATTCCAAGATTTACATTTATTTTGGTTTTTAATCCTTTACCTACACCTTCAGCGTTCAAATTCTTATGGTTCTTATTAGCTGGTATAACCACCTTTCCCCTTGCAACTAATTTCATCAATTTTTCTATATCCATATTTTCTTTTTCAGCTACTGTTTTCATTTCTTTTGTTACTATACCTTTTCTAGCTGCATCCATCTGTGTTGTATAATTCATCTTATACCTCTCCTTATCCTTATAAATTAAAATTTTAAATAATAAAAGCATGCATACAATATATCTATTGCATACATGCTCAATAAAATTAGCTTCACAAACTTCTACACAAAAAATGTAAAGAAGTTATTTAATAATTGCTTCCTTCGCTAGTATTAACTGGATCAGGTTCAAAGGGATCGAATTTTTTTCATCTCAGCATTTAAGCACCCCTGCAATAGATATAATATTTAATTTTATAAATACTTTATTATTTTATATAAATTATGAAATAATATTCTATATTTGTCAAGTTTATATTAACTTAGAAGAATTATACATACTAAACTTGAGCATTAGATTGAGAAATTTTAGCTTGATTCAAAAGTTAAGAATTTCATTACCAAATAAAAGCAGTATGAATATCTTGTTAATCTATAACAAAATCACTTATAAGAGGCACAGAAGCAGTGTAATCCTTTAGTTTATATGCTATAATTATTAAAAAATAGGAGGTATTATTATGAAACAATTAGAAAAAGATTGTAAAGTTGCTCTTATACAGGCAGCACCTGTTCTGTTTAATAAGGATGCAACCATTGATAAAGTTGTTCAGGAAATTCTTGAAGCCGGAAAGCAAGGTGCCAATCTGATTGTCTTTCCGGAATCTTTTGTTCCTTGCTATCCATATGGAATAACCTTTGGCTTTACCGTAGGCAGTCGTACCGAGGAGGGTAGAAAAGACTGGAAAGTTTATTACGACAATTCTGTCATTGTACCAAGTGCTGATACAGACCGCATCGCCAAAGCAGCCGGTCAGGTACATGCCTATGTCAGTCTTGGTATCACAGAAAGAGATATCAATAATTGTACCCTTTATTGTACTAATCTGTTTTTCTCACCGGAAGGAAAGCTTGTCGGCAAGCATCGTAAATTAAAACCAACCGGTGCAGAGCGCTTCATCTGGGGTGACGGTAATGAAGGTGCCTTTCCTATCATTGATACTCCCTGGGGAAATATGGGTAGTTTGATCTGTTGGGAAAACTATATGCCTTTGGCACGTGTAGCTCTTTATATGAAAGGAGTTACACTTTATCTTGCACCTAACACAAACAACAATGAAGAATGGCAAACCACAATACGTCACATAGCAATAGAAGGACACTGTTATGTAATTAATGTCAATCAATATGTGACAAAAGATATGTATCCTGATATCTTCCATTGTCCGGATGAAATAGCAAAATTACCAGACGGTGTTCTTACTGGCGGTAGCTGCATTGTCGATCCATTTGGACATTACGTCACAGAACCTGTATGGGATAAGGAAGAAATTATTTATGTAGACATCGATATGGAGCAGGTTCCACTTAGCCGTATGGAATTTGATGGAACAGGCCATTATTCACGCCCAGATGTTCTAGAACTTGTTATTCATGAAAACTAAATCTAAAGCACATGCTAAAATAAAAATTATTAAAGACATAAGTATACCTACTATCAGGGAATGAACTTTGTAGATTCTCATGGCCAAAGTGAAGTTGTTTATGCTTTCTGCACAAGCATAAATAATCCTTTTAAAATATAAGAGTCTACTTTAAATTTTATGATTAATTATAGTAGGCTCTTGTGTTTACATTATATAGTATATACTTTTCAATATATGACACAGCTGCTGATATTATTCCTACCAGGAATATACAGTACCATCACCTCTCCAATCTGTTCCACCAACCAAAACTCCATTTTCATTTTTCCATATTATCTGCCCTCTTCCAAATACACCGGTATCAATATCATAATTTACATTATGCCCCCTTGTATATAGATCTGCTGCCAGATAAGAAGGAAACTGCTGTTCAAGGCTTATATCCTTTCCATAAGTCCAGAGCCACCTGGGTGCATCCAATGCCGCCTGAGGATTTAGTCCAAAATCAATAGAATTCATCAATACCTGAACATGCCCCTGAGGCTGCATAAATGCTCCCATAACTCCAAAGGGACCCACTGGATTATTATCTTTCATTAAAAATCCGGGAATTATGGTATGATAAGGCCTCTTTTCAGGCTCCAGGGCATTTATATGTTCAGGATTAAATGAAAAATTATTTCCCCTATTGTGTAGGGCGATACCTGTTCCTGGCACAACTAATCCTGAACCAAACCCCATGTAATTGCTCTGTATATAAGATACCATGTTTCCCTCACCATCTGCAGTAGCAAGATAAACGGTACCTCCCTTCATACTTTTATCCACTTCGGGCATAAAAGCAGTTTCTCCTATTTTCTTTCGCCTTTCTTCTGCATAAGATTCCGATAATAAATCCTTTATATTGATTTTCATCTTTTCCGCATCGGTAACATATTTTAAAGAATCTTCAAAAGCCAATTTTACTGCTTCCATCTGCCTATGATACCTGTCTTCAGAGTCTCTTTCTCTAAATTCAAATCCTTTTAATATGTTCAATGCCATTAAAACAGTTATACCCTGACCATTAGGAGGTATTTCATATACGTCGTATCCCCTGTAATTAATGCTTATGGGCTTTACCCACTGAGGCCGGTATTTTTCCAAATCTTCTTTTCTTATGTACCCACCGGTGTCCCTTGAAAACTTGTCTATCTTTTCAGCCAGTTCTCCCCTGTAAAAGGCTTCTCCCACAGTTTCAGCTATGATCTTTAATGTTCTTGCATGATCCTTTAAAGTTACTATTTCTCCTATTTTAGGTGCTCTTCCCTTAGGTGCAAAAGTTTGAAACCAATATTTAAATTCATTGTCCTTTAAATTTTGTTTAAACTCCCTATATGATTTTTCCCAAAGACATCCTACAGTAGGTGTGACGGGATACCCACCTTCTGCATATCTTACAGCAGGTTCTAAAAGCTTTTCAAAGGAAAGTTTTCCAAAGTTTTTCCAAAGTTCTGACCAGGCAGCAGGAATCCCCGGAACATTTACAGGAGCCCAGCCGAACCTCGGCATTTCCTTATATCCTCTATTTTTTAAAATATCTATGGATATACCTTTTGGAGATGGTCCGCTGGAATTTAATCCGTAAAGTTTTCCATTATGGTACACTATTGCAAAAGCATCTCCTCCAATTCCATTGGAAGTTGGCTCGCATACCGTTAAAGCAGCTGCTGTAGCAATGGCAGCATCTACTGCATTTCCTCCATTTTTTAAAATCTCGAATCCGGCTTCTGCTGCAAAAGACTGAGATGTGGCTACCATTCCATTTTTCCCATAAGAGGCCTGTCTTGTTGTTTTATATGGATTATATAAGGCATTAAATATCATAATATCTCCTCCAAAACATTTCTATATTTAATTTGTAACTTTAGCTTTATAACTGCATACAATATATAAAAAATAAAATTTAATATCTCTATTATAAAGTATTATTCCGTTTGTAAAACCTTGGATTATTATTCAGGGTTCTTTTATAATGATTTTATTTGGTAGGCTTTTTGGTTTATATTTATTTTTAATTTACATAATATTTATAATGTAAATTAAAAATATTATTAAAAATATAAAGCTTTAAAATACAAGTCCAAAGGTTAACCTTGTCTTATCAATTGAATTTTCTCCACATCAAGCAACCCTTTATCTGTAAGACGAATTTTTGGAATAACGGGAAGTGCCATGAAAGACAGTGTGATAAAAGGATCAATTCCCTGATTTACTCCCATTTCTCTGGCAATGCCAATCATTGTTTTTGTCTTTTTCTGCACTGCACTGCTTGATAAATTGCTAATCAACCCTCCAATAGGAAGAGGAAGGCTTTCAATTACTTTTCCATCGGAGGCAATGACATATCCTCCCTGCAATTTCCTTAAATAATTCACCGCGATCATAATATCTTCATCATTATCACCCGCAGCTATAATATTATGGGAATCATGAGATACTGTAGTTGCGATTGCTCCATTTTTTATTCCAAATCCCTTTAATGGGGCCACAGCTACATGATCAGTTTTTCCATGCCGCTCCACCACACAGAGTTTGGTGTATTCCCCATTTGGTATAAAAACATCTCCTTTGCCTGGAATTTCTTCAAAAAGATGTTCCGTTGTCAATTGTTCTTTTACAATTTCCATTACATGATTTTTCTTTTCCCTTTTTAATACTAATTTTTCTTTAGTTATAGGTTTAAAAATAACTGTATTCAACATCTCTGGTTCTTTAACTTCATATTGAAATAAAGATAGATAATCGTCATCCACAACATATCCAGATTTTAGAACAAAGTCTATTTTAACCTGTTTTAGATTTTTTAAAACTACAATATCTGCCGTATAGCCCGCAGCAACAGCTCCATAATTCTTAAGCCCGTAAAACCTGGCAGGATAATAAGTAGCCATTTTGACTGCTTTAACAGGAGACACTCCCAGTTGAATAGCTTTTTTTACATTATAACTAATGTGTCCTTCCCTTTCAATATCATCCAAATGTTTATCATCAGTGCAGAACATACATTGTTCAAAAGAAAGTTTTGCATGGAGAATTCCCTTTACAATAGCCTCTAAGTTTTTAGCCCCACTGCCTTCTCTAATCAGGATGTGGAACCCAGCTCTCATTTTTTCCAATGCCTCATTAAAAGTAATACATTCATGATCATTATCAATACCTGCCAGACGATAAGATTGTACTTCTTTTCCTGCTATTCCAGGTGCGTGTCCATCTATAATCTTGTCTTCAAATAAAACAATCTTATCCATTATTTCTCTTTTATTCTCTATTACATCATGAAAACACATAACTTCCCCAAGTCCAAGAACTCTTGGATCATCTTTATACTTTTCCATATTTTCTGCAAGAAATTTGCCCGCTCCATTGGTATCAAATTTTGTAGCCGGTACAGATGATGGTATCATTATATATATATTCAACGGTACATGCCCTGTTGCATCCAGCAAAAAATCCAATGCTTTTTCACCTTTTACATTAACCAATTCATGAGGGTCCGCAATCAATGTAGTAGTCCCCCATTTAAGAATCACCTTTGACAGCTCCTGGGGCATAACCATGGTGGATTCCATATGCATGTGGGCATCAATAAACCCGGGGACAATATATTTACCTGTGCAATCAATCTCTCTTTTTCCCTCATACTTGCCAATGCCCACAATGGTATCTTCTACAATGGCCACATCATCTTGGGTAATTTCCTCAGTAAATACGTTGACTATATTTCCCCCCTTTAATACTATGTCTGCTTTTTCATTTCCAATTGCTGCCCTTTGTTTTCTTGTTCTATCTTTCATTAATTCTCTCCTTTCCGCCTTAGAAAAAGGTATAAAAAAAACCAGCTACCGAAAAAATAATTATATTATACCTATTTCTAAATATACTTATAATCAACTATTTACGGTAGTTGGTAGAAACGCTCAACCTCATTATGAGCTTATACAAGTGATCTATTAACTTTTACCTAATTATACTATATTAAAATTTTTTGTCAATTTGAAATAATCGGTTTATTGTAATCAATTGCCCGTTAATTCTCAACCCTGAATTTAAAATTTATTTATGATTTATAAATTTTTTTAGAATCTATGGAATAAGATTCATAATTATTATTCACATATACAATTGATACATCTGCAATTATAATACAACCCTGGGAACTGTAATTTCCTGAAGAATAAATTTGAAAGGTATACTTTTTTGTGTAATTATCAATAACGGAAATTGAAACATCCTTTACAAGTCTGGCTTTATATACTTCCATATTATCATCATAAAGACCCGAATTATTATAATAATTGGTTATTGTTTTCCCTGCGTATATGCTGAGATTGTCATTGTCAATATTTTCATGAATATCCTCATTTATAATGTTTATAAAATCATACATACCTGTTTCTGCACTATAATAGGCCTTTGTCTTATAATATGTTCCCAATGCCTGTCTATTGCTTTTAATACTGGTATCTATCATGTATGCAGCCAGTGTAAAGACCACCATCATAACAATGATAACAATTAAAAGGGCAGAACCTTTCTTTTTCATAAATCCTCCATTTCATCCACAGTATCCATTAATACTTCAACTTTTCTGTACATTAACAGCTGTAGACATTTTAATGTTCAATTTTCCCTCCGAAGCTGAAACCGTTACATTCACCAATCCATTTTCATAAGAAAAATCAACCTTATCAATATTATAACATTTATCCTCATTGTCATCCTTCAGCATCTTCTCTTTTATGTTGTACTGCACATCAGACAAAGGCAGAGCAAGTTCTGGTTGATTTTTAATCAATTCCACAGTATCTCCATCATTTAAAAAATTGCCTTTACTTACACTGACTTGAATTTGACCATTTTCATCTTTGGGACCCAGACTTATAATAGTCTTTCCATCTGAAGCTCTTAAAATTTTGGTATCATTAATAGAATCACGGCTTCTTATTTGATCTGCAATCATATTAAGTGCTTTATTTGCATCATATTGTATATCTATATTATCTTTAAACTCAAATGATTGTCTTATCTGAAGAAAAAAAGTCTGATAAAGGTATGCAGAAAATATAGTAAAGACAGCCAAAGTCATCATAAGTTCAACTAATGTAAATCCTTTTTTTTTCATAATATCCTCGCTCTATTTTTTAAAAAAGTGTGATCTTAACACTACTTCCCCCTCTTCTTCATCAACATTCTGCCGTACTTTTACTGTAATTTCAAAAAGATTGGGAGAATCCACATTAACCAGCTCTGATCTTATATTAATATAATAACCATCTATATTTTTATAACTGTCACCTTTGTACTCGCCACTGTCTGGATTATTTTTGGTTTTCTCAAGTATTTTTTGAGCTTCCATCATCATGTTTTGCCTTAGAATCTGTCCATTTATATTTTTATTTGCAGTGATATTGAGTCTTATGACAAAAACAGACATTATTAAAAATATGGTAATTGCAATCATTACCTCTATATAGGTGAATCCTGATCTGTTTTTCATTTCAATCCCCTGAATTCTGTATCTTTTTATAGGCATAATTGTTACCCATATAATCTATACCGTAAACTTCATAGCCACTTCCATCCTGCAGTACATCCACTATAACCGCACCTTTAAAATTCTTTATATTCTCCAGATTCTCCGGTTTAAGTTCTACAATTACAGAAATACCAGTACTAAAATTATAGGTGTCTGTCCTTATGCCAATCCAATCCGGCAAATACGCATTTTTTAAGCTCAATTCCTGAAGCTTGTTTTTCGCTTCCGACTGCAGTGCGACTCTTCTGTTGTAATCTCCATCATTTGAGGGCTGTAACTTCTTTACAATTTTATCAAGTTCAACCGAAACAGCATTTACGTTATCCTCTAGACTCTGTGTCATAGAGGATGTAATTTCCGTAGATAGATTAACAGGTGTTTTTGAAATTGTATTGCCATTTTTATCAACTCCGTACACCACGTATCCAACAGGATTGTTTGTCACATAGACCACTACATTTCCAGGATACCCTGCATATTTGCTGTCCATGCTGGAATAATCTCCTGGATTTGCATTGCATATTATAGAATAATCATAGCTTATACCCGGATCGCCATTTGTATGGTAGCCATCATCATCAATTGCATCCTTGTTCAAATGATATGGATTTACAATATGTTTTGAAGAATCCCCTGGAGTGAATTCTTCTTTCAGATCATTGTACAGCGGCCCCTGTATTACATTATACATTTGTCCATTGGGTACCCCGGTTATTATTTTCCTTATTGCATCAACTTTTATATATTTGATGACCCTGTTTACATTGTCCTGAATAGTCGAACCATCTGAATTGTCTGATCCATCCGTCAAAGAAGGTGCAGCTGGAAATTTAACAATATAAGACCTAACTATAGCTCCAAAATTGTCTATTCCGTATAATGCATATCCACCCCTGCTGTTTTGGCTGCTGCCATAAAGAACAACCACCACCGTTCCTCTTATATTCACGCCATCAGGGAAATCTCCACTTTTTATGACTTCATTATTTTCAGGCAAATTTCCACTGGAATAATACAGCAAAACAGATGAGCTGGAAGATATGTTCTTATTGCTTGCATCACCCCTAGCATCAATGGACTTACTGCCGTTAAAAGGATTTATAAGTGAATTGCTTCCGGAAAAATCAGAAGACATGTCCACTTGAATACTTTTCAATAGGGTATCTAAAGACTTATTTTGAATCCTGTTTCCATCTTTTCCCGATCTGTTTTCCATATAAGTCCTGATCAAAAGTACATTGGTGTTTACACTGTTATTTTTTGACTCCATTCTGACAGCCCCTACTTTAGGCACTAAAATAACAGAAAGCAGTGCTATAATTGATATTATTATCATAATTTCTATTAATGTAAACCCCTTTTTTCTAAGCACCTTATATCCTCCCAATAATTATTTAAACATATCAGAAATACTGTTGAATCCCTGTTTCCTGCTGTCATAAAAGACATAATTATCCGGTGTTTCCACCTTGCTGCTACCATCTCCCTGTATGTACTGATAAAAAATAATCTCCGAGAAAAGTTCATCCTCAGGTTTTGTACTGCCATCACCACCTAAAGCAGATGTATCCGTATTTGAACTTTCTTCTTGATTTTCATTTTCTCCTTTTGAAGTGATGCTGATACTTTTTACATTCAGCTTTCTTCTAGTAGTACTACTTAAATTTTTTATAAAGTTTTCCACACCTGCCTTGCTGCCTGATATTTGTAGATCTATTATAAGTGTATGAAAATTTCCATTGCTCTTATTGTCATTATTCTCTTTTAAAAGTTGAAAAGAAATTTTTTGCCCATTTACTCCAGATAATTTACATTTATTATAAAAATCATATATAAGCTGAGGTGTATCTATTTGTGAAGGCACCATACTGTCAAAGACGCTGGTTTCCTGTTTGAGTTTTTTCAATTCTTCTCTTTTGCCTTCGATGGATTTTTTTACAGTTTTTAGATTTTTTAATTTATCTTCACGTGAAATATATGTACTTTTAGCCTTATCTATTTCTTTTAACTTGTTACTTGTAAAGTAATTATAAATAATATAATTAAATCCTATGAACAATATTGCTATTAAAATCATCAAATCCCTTTTATTTTTCTCCATATGCACCAATACCTTTATATGATTGTAGTAACTTCAGATTAAGTTTTACTTCTTTTACATTGTCATTGAGCTCAACTTCCGGCAATTCCACAGGCTCAAATATATTCATGGCATTTAAAGCCGCAACAAGCCTGGCTGCATCCACCGTTCTTTTATTCACATCAAATTGAGCATCTATATTTTGCCTATCCATTTTGATACTTGTTATACTTATGCCCTCAGGCAGACCCTCTCTTAAAGTTTCCAGCAAATCCATATAATCAAATTCATCCTCTTTGATTTTTTGAATGTATTTTACTTTAGCTTCATACGACTTTTTTTCAATGTCAAGCTTATCTGCATCCTCTTTTGCGCTGCTCAAAACAGCTATTTGTGAATCCAAATCAGAGGTATCATATTTTGAAAGGCTGAATTTGGTATATATGAGCACAGCAGTTATCATAATTATGGTGATCAGACAAAATATTTCTATTTCATTTATGATAAATCTATTACCAGTCCATTTTTTATCTTCATTTTTACTGTGCAGCTTATTAATAAAGTTTATGCTTTTATTGTATATATTTTTCACAGGTACAAAATATCCAACTATATCACTATATATATTTCCATCTACCCTGCTGTTTCCAATTAATTTAGACACTTTAGGATTTAACCCCACAACAGGCTTTATGGAAGTTTGAGATTCAATGAGTCCATTCAGCACATCATTGTCATAAAATTCACCCAGCATATATATTTTTTCAACATTTTTTCCAAAATGCCTTGTAGAATAAAAGTTCAAAAAATAATCAAGATTCTCCATAACCTCAGTAAAATTTCTTTCATCTTTTCTATAATCTTCACTGGAAATGTTGGAATAAATAAATATCTTTTCCTCATCCAATATGGTTAAGGTGGATTTATTTCCATTTACATCTACAACAGCTGCACTTGAATCAAATTCATCTAAAAATAAATTTGATATATACTCCGGATATATCCCAATTGAATCAGCTTTTAATCCACAGCATTTTATAAACTCCAATACCTGTTTTATTTTTACCATAGGTGCCACTACAAGCATAACCCACATCTTGTGTTTTTTATCCAAGGATATAATTTCATAATCAAAACAATATTCATTAATATTTACAGCAAAATATTCTTCTATATTGTTGTCTATAAAACTTTTTAATTCTTTTTTGCCCATGACAGGAGTTTCTATAATTCTAGTTATAATACTATCCCAGTTCAATATTATGGAGATCTTTTTATTTTTGAGTTTGAATTCTTCTCTTATATCTTTGATTTTATTCAAATTATATTCATCTGCATAGGGCTGTCCTCCAGAAATTGCTTCACCCTTTTTCATTATCCGGCATACTTTTTTTATATTTACACCTTTTATTGTTTTTGAAACAACAGCTGCACATGCATAATTCTCTTTAAAACTAAATATGATTTTAGAAGACATGGATTCACCTCCTGATTTTCTATTTTACTCCCTGGGACATCTGCATTACAGGAAGTGCCATGCCCAATATGATTACTCCAACTATCAGCCCTATAACCAGTATTAAAGCAGGTTCCACAAGAGCTGAAAGTCTCCTGATTTCCGTTTCCACCTTTTCATCATATATATCCGCCAGTTTAAACATAATTGCATCCAGCTTTCCCGTTTCCTCCCCGACTTTCATCATTTCAGTTACAAGTGGATGAAATATATTTTGATTTTGAATGGAATCTGCAAATTTAGCACCATTTACAAGTTGTCTTTTCACATTTTCTATTTTTTGTGCTGCAAATTCGTTGTTTAGTACAAGCTTTATATTGTTCATTATGGTTATAATAGGTATTGCAGATTTCAAAAATAACCCCATACTTCTTGTAAATCTTGAAGTCATCACATCAAGTTTGAAATCACCTAAGATGGGGACTTTTAGAATAGTTTTCCCTATAAAATATGAAACTCCAGGTATAGTGTTTATGTATTTTAAAATAATTATAAAAACCACTACAAATGCAATTATGGATACAAAATTATCATTAAAAAAATTCATTATCCCCAGTACAAAAATCGTTATAAATGGCAGATTGGCGTTTGCAAATAAATCTTTTAATTCCGGAAACACCATGAAATTAAAGAAAAGCAACATTCCAAGTGCCACAATTAAAACTAAAAGTGGATATATGGAGGCACTTTTAATTTTATTTTTTATATTTGCTTCCTTTTTATAAAAATCTTCCATGTTATATAATACAGTGTCCACATTACCGCTTATTTCGCCGGTGGCAACCATATCCGTCAACAAAGCCGGAAATTCCTCACAGCTTTTCATGGCTGAAGATAAATTATTTCCCTTTTTTATACTTTCCTCCAATTTAAAAATCATGTTTCTCATGCTTTTATTTTTTGTATGCTGTCCTATTATTTCAAATCCTGTTAAAAGACTTACACCTGAACTTAAGATCATTGCAATCTGGCCACAAAAATCAGCCAGCCTTTCATCCTTTAACTTTTTTTGGAAAAATCTAAATTTAGATAGGGTGAATTTTTCTCTAACATATATTATTTTCAAGTCCTTGTTTTTTAAATTTTGAAATACAGTATCCATATTCTCTTCTTCAATCTGCCCACTTATTATATTCAGTTTATCGTTCCAGACTTTATATATAAATTTTTTCATAAATCATTCCTCAAATATTTTCCCCGTAAGTAGCCCTTAACATTTCCTCAACAGTAGTTATTCCATTTAAAACCTTCCTTATACATGCACTTCTCAGTCTGTTCATGCCCTTTAATACTGCCAGCCTCTCAACTTCATTCTCAATATAATTCACATCTATGATATTTTTAATTTCCCTGTCTATTTCAAGTATTTCAAAGATGCCTGTCCTACCCTTATATCCTGTATTGTTGCACAACCTGCATCCCTTTCCGCGTTTTAATTTCACAGGAATTTCAAGTCCAAGAAGTCTCATTTCTCTTTCATCACTTATATATTCTTCACCACAATTAGGACATATTTTTCTAACCAATCTTTGAGCTATTACTCCAGCTAATGTGGATGATATAAGAAAGGGTTTTATTCCCATATCCAGAAGTCTGCTTATGGTTCCAACTGCGTTATTCGTATGGATAGTTGACAATACCATATGACCTGTAAGTGCAGACCTTATGGATATTTCTGCTGTTTCACCGTCCCTTATTTCCCCTACAAGAATTATATCCGGATCCTGCCTAAGTATGCTCCTCAATCCATTTGCAAATCCAAATCCAATTTTATTATTTACCTGCATTTGGTTTACCCCTTCCAGATTGTATTCTACAGGATCTTCTATGGTTATTATGTTTTTTGACACATTATTTAATATGTTCAGCATGGAATAAAGTGTCGTGGTCTTCCCGCTTCCAGTAGGACCTGACACTAATATTATACCATATGGTTTGGAAATTATTGTCTTTAATTTTATCAATTCATTATTTCCCAGTCCAATTTTTTCAAGATTAATTGAAAAATTATTTTTATCAAGAAGCCTCATGACAATTTTTTCCCCTAAAATAGTAGGTGCTGTAGAAACTCTTATATCCACTGTGTGCTGTTTGGTGTCAAAATTAATTCTTCCATCCTGTGGGATTCTATTTTCTGCTATATTCAGGCCCGCCAATATCTTTATCCTGCTTATTACAGGAGAAATCATATCCACATCCGTTCTCATAATTTCCCTGAGCATTCCGTCAACTCTAAATCTGACACGCATTTCCTTTCCATAGGGCTCTATATGAATATCCGAGGCATCGTATAAAATTGCATTTTCAATTATGGTGTTCAAAAACTCTATAATTGGTGCAGATGAATCATCCCTTATTATATCCTCTTGTGTTATCTTTGTATTTGAAAAAATTTTTTTATAATTTCTCGCTGCTTCCTCTGCTTTACTTTTTCCATAATATTTTTCAATACTGCCCATTATAACTTCCTTAAGGGCTATAGCTGTCTTCACATTATATCCTGTTGATGCTTTTATATCCTCTATGGCAAAATAATTCAAAGGGTCACTCATAGCTACAAGAAGAAAGCCATTTACAATATCCACTGGAATGACTTCATACTTTCTTGCAGTGCTCACAGGCAATATATCTATAATTTCCTGCTTTATATTCATATTTTTCAAATCCAGCATCGGTATTCCAAGTTGTTTTTTTACGGCCCTCAATATCTGGTCATTTGTAGTAAATCCCTGATTTACAAGTATTTCACCTAATTTTTCACCTGTTTGCTTTTGAAACACAAGAGACTTTTGCATAATTTTCTCTGTTATTACACCTTCATCTACAAGTATCTGTCCGAGACGTTTTTTTATTTTTGACATAAAATCTACCCCTTTATGCATCCAACATATGACAAAGAACATGGAAGATATCCATGTCCTTAGATTAACTTATTTCACCTTGAATAATTGAGTAGGCGCACTTCCCTTGTCAACTCCATAGACAGCATATCCATCACTGTAAACCTGAATTATAACTTCTCCATCAACACCAGTATCGCTTGTTGAAGCTTCATTAAGTGCTGAACTACTTTTATCCACTATTTTGACAGATGCCTTATCTTTGCCAAAAGGATTTATCAGCTGCTCTTCTGTTGAACTTCCTGAAGGACTATATACTCCGTCATTTGAAGAAGAAGCTAGTCCAAAATTGTTTCCTATCTGTGTTCCAAGAGCACCAGTGTCTAAATACTCACTTGCTCCGCCATTGTCGGAAACCTTGGTTTCAAGATAACCCCTCACAGTATTTACATTTGTAGTTACACCTGCATTCTTGGATTGTCCTTTAAATATTTGTGATTTTGGGATCAAAACCACTGCAAGTATTGCAATAATAGCAAGTACTATCATGAGTTCAATTAATGTGAACCCGCTTTTCTTTTTCAAGTTCAATTGTTTTTTCATAACATCCCATCCTTTAATAAATCAAAATAAAGTTATAAATTTTTACAGATAAAGATTCAATATAGTTCCACCTAAAAATACAGTTATAATTGAAGCCAGTGAAATAAAAGGTCCAAATGGTATGTAATCCTTCCTTGATTTTTTGCCTGACAGAATAAGAATCATTCCCACAGCTGCACCTAAAACAAAGGATAAAAACATCATCACCAGAGTCAATTTAAATCCCAGGAACAATCCGCAAAAAACACAGATTTCCATGTCTCCCCATCCCATTCCACCTTTTGTTATAAATATGATAATTGTAAAAAAAATCCCGCTTAATATTCCTCCAAATATGAAGTTCCTTATTTCAAAACCCATATTCCAATACACTGCCATAAATATCAGTGCAAAAACAACACCAGCTGCTGTTGTCTTAAAATAAACATCTGTGGTATCAAAGTCTATCATTCCCACAACAATTAAAATGCTCATAAATGTGATATATTTTATAAAATCAATACCTATTCCAATTTTAATATAGAGCATTAAATATAAAAGAGCTGTTATAAATTCTATAAGTGGATATCTTATAGATATTTTTTCACCACAGTATCTGCATTTTCCCTTTAAAACAAAATAGCTTATTATAGGTATCAGATCATACCACTTTATTTTATTCCCACAGTTTGTACAGTGTGAAGGAGGATATGCTGTGGACTCTCCCCTAGGTATCCTATATATGCACACATTTAAAAAACTCCCTATGACAGCTCCAAAAATAAAGATAATAACAGCATAATAAATATCCATATACACTCTCCATTTTTAGGTAAAACAAAACCCTATACTTATGAATATAAGTACAGGGTCGGTTGCATCACTAACTCTATACACACCTGATGCCCAAATAAAGTGTGCATTTCATTGTTTTCCCTATAGTAATATTAGATTATTTTAATAATAACATAAATTTTACTAATATATAAGTATTTGTTTTAAGATTTACAATCATTTTTGTAAAATTAAATATCCCCAATATAAACACAAGTTTTTTGTGGAAATAGCACCTTACCGTTATTGCTATATTTATT
Organism: Clostridium moutaii; assembly: GCF_041205085.1. Taxonomy (NCBI): domain Bacteria; kingdom Bacillati; phylum Bacillota; class Clostridia; order Eubacteriales; family Clostridiaceae; genus Clostridium; species Clostridium moutaii. The sequence continues at coordinate 10,161 of NZ_JBGEWD010000005.1, read as the reverse complement.
AAATATATGAGTTAATCCTTCCACAAAACTTGTATAGTTTCCATCCTCCTTTAGTGGTGCATAAGAAGATGAGAGATTTCTTCCTATGTATTCATCAAATGTCATAGTCAGATCATTGCAAAACACTTTATAATTACAACTTCCCTGTTTGAAAAAGTCGTTATACTCATTTGGGTCTAAGCTGCTGCCTTGAGAAAAGCCTTTAAAATCTGGGCATAGATATTTAAAAAGTATATAATTTTCTTTTATGAATTCACTTTCAACGTTACGACTGTTCCACACAAGCACTACCTTACCCATTGTCCTTAAAATACGTTGAAATTCAGATTTTGTTTTTTCCCTGTTAAACCAATGAAATGCTTGTGCAACAGTAATAACATCCACACTCTTATCTGGCAGCATGGTATTTTCCGCGCTGCCATCAATGATAATTACATTTTTTACTTCGTCACAATATTTTTTGCAAGCTTTTCGCATTTCACTATTGGGTTCAACTGCATATACCTTTTTCATGTTATGAGCAAGCTCTTTCGTCAATATTCCAGTACCTGCACCTATATCAGCAACTATTGCATTTTTACATATATTTATGCTTTCCTCTAATAATTCTATAAATTCCTTTGGATATGAGGGACGGTATTTAGCATACATTCCTGATTTTCGAGAAAATTTTTCTGAATTATCCATTGAATTTTACCCTTCTTTCTAATTTAACTTAGGTTATCATTATATCTTATCCTTATCTATCCGTATAGGTACTGATTTTTTAATTCATACTTTTATTATTGGTTTAACTACGCCAGATTCGCTGGATGGACAAAGATATTGACATTAAAGTTTTCCTAGAAGAAGTTAACATTCGGGCAGATAAAAACCTGTTGAACCAATTGTGGATCAATTTAATCCATAATAGTATGATGTACTTAAATTTTACAATAAAAAAAGGCATCCAAATTAGATGACTAATTTTATTAACATTTGCTTATATTCTGCCATAACTATCTGTATTCCAAAAACATTTTAATATATTCAGGAGAAAAAGGCAGTAAATTGCCAAGTATACTATTAACTATTTCATCAACATTTTCATCTGTAATTTTTATTCCTTTCATATCATCTTCATCATTTATAATCATATTTTCCTCTTTAAACTTCTGTCTCTCCTCTTCATTGTCCATGCTTTCCAGTTGTTTCATAAATTTATTATATTGAGTTTCATAAATTGCCCTATAGCTTTCATGTTCTAACGCATCTGAATTATTTATACATTTATTTGACAAATAAACATTATCTTGAGCAAACATAAGATTTCCATATACATAGGCTCTCATACAAGGCTTCCCATCACCTGTAGGTAAATTCAACTTTTTGTTTTCCTTTTGGTGTATATTGAATTTATAATCAGATTGTTTTCTTTGTAAATAACATTTAGAATCCAGTTGTGATAATTTCTTAATTACATATTCAGATGTATCTGTTTTAAATTTTTTTATGGTATTCTTAACTGTGATACCCATATCATATCTCCTCGTTTATATATATTTTAATATTAAATTGCAAATAATCATCCATTTGCTAAGTTAATTCACTTACTATTATATCACTATAATCCTATAAATATAATCTGGAGCAATATCTTTAATATCCTCCCTCTCTCCCTCATCAACTTCTTTATGCCTATTTTATATCGACTTTCTATAATTGAATTATCTCCTTATATTTGATATTATCATCTTACATGCTGTACCTCCATATCAACAGAGGAGGATGATTATATTGAAATAAATTCAATCAGCAGCCCATGTGTAATTATTCATCATTAGGTATCAAATAGAATTTTTAGGAGGTTTCAATATGAATGCTAAACTTAATATTATTATATCCATGCTCATATTTGGAAGTATTGGTGTATTTGTAAAAAATATAAATTTACCATCTGCTGAACTCGCTTTTTTCAGAGCTTCTATTGGAAGTTTATTTTTAATTTGTGTCTGCTTTATTAAAAGTGAAAAAATATCTTTTAGGTCAATAAAAGCAAATCTTTTATTGCTTATAATGTCTGGCATGGCCTTGGGCTTAAACTGGATTTTCTTATTTCAGGCATATAAATACACTACCATACCCAATGCAACTCTCAGTTATTATTTTGCTCCCATATTTGTAATACTATTATCACCTCTATTTCTTAAAGAAAAGCTTACAATAGCCAAAATTAGCTGCGTTATTATAGCAATGGCAGGATTATTCTTAATTCTAAATACAGGTGCCAATACCACAGGATCATATAATCATTTAAAAGGAATAATATATGGACTTCTGGGAGCAGTATTATATGCCAGTGTAATTTTAATGAATAAGTTCATTAAAAATTTATCAGGTTTCGAAACTACATTAATCCAACTTATAATGGCGGCTATGGTGCTTTTATTAAGCATAATTTATAAAAACAATCTCAATACAGCAGCCATAAGTCACAAAGCTTGGTTTTTTATATTTATAGTAGGCATTATCCATACAGGTATTGCCTATTTACTGTATTTTACTTCAGTAAAAGAACTAAGTGGACAGTCCATAGCAATTTTAAGCTATATTGATCCTATTTCAGCTGTATTTATTTCCTCAATATTCCTGGGAGAAACCATGACACTAATTCAAATAGCTGGAGGTATTCTTATTTTAGGGTCAACATTTTTAAGTGAGAAAATAGGAGTTTAACCTGTTTAACCGAAAATGATCTATTCAGTATCTTAACTTTAAGTTCTCCATTCTGATTTTAATGTAAGAGAATAAATGTGATTATTTGATATAATAGTGAGAAATTCCTCGGAATTTGATATCAAAGAGATGCAAAAAGGCTTTGACAACATACTTATGACTTTAGAAAGTGTTGAAAAAGCCTATAAATTGATTTGCCATAAAATTGTTGCATGTTTTTATAAATTATCGCATGGATTTTCTTCCATATTCTTTACCTTATTTAAAATCACTTTAAAAGTGTGACTTTGCCTGATAGAGTCAAATATGTCATCCTCCAAAATCTTACCCATATTTTCATACATATTCAAGGTAAAAGCTGGTTTCCTAGCTGAAAGTTCATTGAAACACCAGATGGATGAAAAATCCTTTGGACTGTTTATATCATTGACTTCAATATACTTCACCCATTTTGATACGGCTGCGGTTGAAACACCAATGAAATTCCAAGTTGATCCTGGGTAATGCCTTTTTCCTTTCTCAGTTTAAATATGACTTTACCTATCTGTAATTTATCCATGTTTTATCATTTTCATAATTTATTATAGCTCCCTATAAAACCAGTATATATCATTATCTGACATATACCAATGGATTCATAGTTGAATATTACGGACTAAATTTAACTGCTGGTTAAAAAACTAACAAACTTACAACAAAATATAGTAGAATAAATTATAATTTAGTGAATAACACAACATAATCACCATTATGATAAATTTTAGTGATTGATATAATCAATTATTGCATCTACATTCTCCTCTCTTGTAAAATCTACAGGTTTATCATACATGGAAATCATGCCTTTTTCATCATCTGTTAATTCCTTTTTGCTTTTTATCTTCCATTTTAGCAATGTCATAAGAATTTTATCAAAAATCTTTAATTTACTATAATCAAAACCGCCTCTTAAATAAAAGAAACGTATATACTTTTGTTGCTCTAAAGTAAAATTTTTATTTCTTACTTCACTTATTACCTCTTCTCTTGATGGAGATGCTCCGGTTGCAAATACAACGATCTTTTTATCTTTAAGTTTATCTAAATTCTGGGTTATCAGTTTTACTCCATTAATACTAACAGCATATAAACTTCCACCGTAGATCACAGTATCATAATTTTCCAGAATATTAATATTAGCTTTTGTAAATTCAAAAATGTCAGCTGATAACTTTTCCGCAATCCATTTAGCATACTTCTTTGCAAAGCCTGTTTTAGACTTGTATATTACCACAGTCTTCATTCTTCACACCTCCCGAAATATAAATATATAAATAACATTTGCAAAAAATTATATTCTAATACTTCCTTTCATATATGGTACAGCTTTTCCGCTTACCTTAACTCTCTTGTCAGCTATTTCACAGTACAACGTGCCGCCTCTTTCTGATAATTGTTTAGCTATCATTACACTTTTATTCAACCTTTTCGACCAGAATGGTATTAAATTGCTGTGCGCTGACCCGGTTACAGGATCCTCATTTACTCCCAGCTTTGGATAAAAACATCTTGATACAAAATCTACATCAATACCCCTGGCCGTAACAATAACTCCTAAACCTTTGTCCAACTTCTTCATTTTAGAAAAATTCGGAGCCAATTTTTGTACTTGTTCTTCTGTTTTAAGTACAACAAACAAATCCCTCGATAAATACAATTCAACTGGTTCTACACCAATAATTTCTGAAATCACACCTTTTGACAGTTCTATCCTTTCCGGTTCTCTCAGAGGAAGATCCATCTCATATAAATCACCTCTGCGCTTAACCTTAAGTATTCCACTGGCAGTATTAAATAATATTTCTTCAATTCCAACATCAATGTAATTAGAAATAACATAAGCCGTTCCCAGGGTAGCATGTCCACATAAATCTATTTCTGCCTTTGGAGTAAACCATCTTAGATCATAGCTATTTCCATTCTTAACTACAAAAGCTGTTTCCGACAGGTTGTTTTCCCCTGCAATTTTTTGCATTATATCATCATTTATCCATTCATCTAATACGCATACACCAGCGGGATTTCCTCTAAATATTTCATCAGCAAAAGCATCAACAACATAATATTCCATTTAAAATCATCTCCTTAATATATAATTTTTCTTTATCTTAAAAATTATTATTTAAATTATAACATAATAAGATACCTCTTCCTTACCTATTCATAAAATTGGATAAATACTATCTGAATTAGGGCCAATTTTTTCTCCATCCCACGGCGTTTTTTCTCGGACTTTTACCGATGAGTACGCACTCATGCTGGACGCACACTGAAAAAGAAGTTGAGAATTGTCATTTCTCAACTTCTTAAGGGTATCATTTCACAGCCACATATATATCAACTTCAGAATTTTCACTGCCATCATATCTTTTGTCATAAAGTTCAAAATCTCCTGTATAAATTCTTTGAATATCAGCGTTCCATATATATTTCCAAGTCTCGCCAATACTCTCGGGCATTTTGCCTTTTGCAGTTATCACACAATATTTTGAAGGCGGTATTACTTTTAATACCATACCTTCGGGTACTGCAGCTGCATCTGAAACTTCATATCCAACTATAAAGGAATAAGTCCCAAACTCCTTGTTTTCATAGTCTGTATACAATCCCAGAATTTCACCACTATTGATTTTATTCTGTATTGAATCTCCAAGTTTTTGTTCCAGAAATTCTTTCCATAGTTTTTCAATTTCAATCCTGCAATTCTTATCTTCATTACTGGTTCTTATCTCTTTTCCAACCAGTATAATCTCATCTTTTTCCACTATCTTAAAATTCACCAATGCTTTTCCATCTCTTTAAATTGGGAAGACAGTTTTCCATAAGTGATCTTGCTTCATCTTCCTCCATCCCTTTTTCTTTCATAAAGGGAATACAAGTTTCAATCATCTCTTCCATGGTTAAGTCCGGCTGCTTGAAAGCCCCATTTTCATAACAATATATGCAGTATTCATCACTTTTCATTCCATTTGATTCTGTTCCGTAAAACTCCTCACTTAAAGGCATCCCACAACTCTGGCAATACTTCTGTTCCATAATATATTCTCCTCTCATATGTTTATAAACCTATTATACAGTAGGCTTTTGACATCATTATGTCATGTTTGAATTTATTTATACATATTACTTACTTTTTTGCACTTTTCCTTTATGATTTCCCTTATACGCCCTGGTTTAAGCACTTCCACATACTCACCATAACTCAATATCATGGAATAAACCCAGTTGTCCTCTATAACTTCTGTATTTACTATGACATTCCCATCTTCAAGAAATGTCATTTCATCTTCATCAAAATAATCCTGTATTCTATACTTTACTTTCTCTGAAAATTTAAGTGAAAGCTTTGTGGAAACCTTTTTAGAATCATCAGCTTTTATGTACTCTCCATAGGAAATGCGAAATTTATAAATTTTTTCATCTAAAGCCTTCAACCCATCTATTCTGGACAACTTAAATATTCTATAATCTTTCCTCAATGTGCAAAACGAAAAAATATACCAGGAAAATCCTTTAAACACAAGTGTAACAGGTTCCACTTTTCTGAAAATATATTCCCCTTTTGTATTTCTATAATTAAAACTTATATATCTATTGTACTGCAATGCATCATATATAATCTTGTATTTTATGTTTTCATTTTCAGATCTTTTAAATCCCCAGGGCAGTGTGTCTATAAATATTCGTTTGAAGTATAAGTCAACTGTATCCTTTTTATTACAGGGTATAATGCTTTTCACTTTTTCCATGGCTATTTCCACATTTTTGTCATTTAAAACTCCATTTATATTTTTCAAAGCTTCCACTATGGAAATCATATCCTCCAGTGTGAGGAACTGATGACTTATCTTATAGTTGTCTAAAATATAAAATCCACCATTGTTTCCCTGCTTTGAAGCTATTGGAATCCCTGCCATATTGATTGCTTCAACATCCCTGTAAATTGTTCTTACCGAGACCTCAAATTTTTCAGCAAGTTCCACTGCAGATATTTTCTTCCTATTTAAAAGTATTACCACAATTGCCAGTAATCTGTTTATTTTCATAAGCTTTTAACCTCATTTCCAGTAAATCGATTTTTTGTTTTAATGTTTAAAAAACAGCCTCTATCTGAAATATACCATTGTAAAAATTTATATACAACAGGCCATGCAAATCTTCTGACATGTCAGCTATGGTTTCCAGCACAATGTAATATAATTTATGGAAATAAATCCTTAAATATAAATAATAAAAAAATACACCTGAGTAAAACTATAAAAAGGAGGTGTTTTTATGTCAAAAACAATACCAGATAAAATAAAAGATAGGAAGCAAAAAAAATCTAAAAACAATCAACCTATAAACAGCAGTGATTTTGAATCAAAAACACATTGGAAAGTTTACAGCAGTGAAAAAGGTTATCAAATTTGCGGAAGAGATACCCATGTTGAAGAGTGATTTTCGTTTTTAATCATAAGAAAAAAATGAATATTTTATGTATATCGGGAGATATTTTTGTATCTCCCTTTATTTTACTCAGGCAGTAATTATCAGCACAATTAACAGTGTTTTTATTAGGTGCAAAACTGCCGCTGCCTTTATCTCTTAAATAATTTCCCTTATGAGAATGCAATCTATTTTTAAACTTTTTCTTTTCTATATCACTCACTGGATAAAAGCTTTAATAATTCTCTGTAATTTTCATGGATTTTTCCTTTCTTAGAAGCTTCTACATTAATTACATCGTAATAAATATGCAAATCATATCAAAATATCATCTAAATCAAAAAAAGAAAAATAGGCATCTCCACATAAAGCTGGAAATCTCCCATATATTTTAACTTTTTATCTATTTAACCTTCAACTTTAAATTTATCATTACAGAGCCAACTTCACATCCATTGATCAATAAAAAAATATAATGTTTCCCTGGATAATGCTTCCTAGTAGTTAAATCTCCCCATTTATGCACCCTGTTTCCCATGATTTTTTCTCCCCCTGATACTGTTTTATCTGATAAAAAGAATTTTTTACGGGATGTATTCCCTCTGGCCTTCACAAAATCAATGGCGTATTCTATACGTATATGTACGGGTCCTCCCCCTCTAACATAAAATGAATAGCTGAGACTGCAGCTATCTCCAATTTCCAATTCAGAAGGTTCTGCACATAGAGAAGCATCCTTAACAATAAATCCATCCGCCAGTTTTTCATATCCAAATAATTTCATAACCTGTGGATTGGACTTTTGAATAAGCGTCCTGCTTCCATATCTCAATATCCAGTCCGTATTCCTATTTACTCCCTTCCAGCTTTTTATTATGTCTATAACCACTGAAGGATTATCCTTAGAAATATCATTTAAATTATTGGCAACACTTTTACGCACATAAAGTGAAGGATCACACTTTAAATTTTCAAGTACGGAAATTACAGGATCAGGATCATGTTTGAACATGGTAAGCGATTGTCCCCAGGGGAGACGTGGTCTGCAGCCTTCGCTTGAAAGTCTTCTCACATGTTCATTGCCATTTTTTGACCATTTTATCATCTGCTTTATCATGCGCCCTTCATCAATTATAAAAAAAGGTCTCACCGCAAATTCAGAAGAAGATTTAACAGTAAAATACTCCAATGCCCTCATAGAAATCTCCCAATCTTCCTGTTTTTGTCCATACACTTCCACAAAATCAGGGAAAAACAAATATGGAAATCCTGTACATGATTCACAAATGGAAAGTAGTATTTCAAGTGCTTTTCCATATGTTTCAGGGAGATACGTACCAAGAGTCTGAGAGATTTTTCGTACTCGCTGCTTCAATTTCAATTCATCCCATGTATTATCCATTACAGAATTCAAAAAATTATTTTTGTCAAAGATCTTATAGGTATTTTTCACCTTGTCTGCAAAATCATTTAAAAACTTTCTGCTGTATGTGTCTTTCAAAGCCTGTGGCATAAGAACCCTCCTGTATAAAAAAATATTACTTTGTATTAATTATAACCTTAAAAACCTGACAACGTCATGTCAGGTTTTTGATTCATCACTTTTATAAAAGCTGCCAATTATCCCATGTCCAAGTATTATGCCAAATATCAAATAGGTAAATACACTGTTGGTGCTTAAAATAAGCACAAAATTCTGTACAATAAAATAAGGCAATAAATTTTCAAAATACAATATCAGGTATATAGAAAATGCTGTCATAGGCAAGCATATTATAATTACTTTACCCCAATTTATTTTCCAGATACCAGGCTTTTTAATTTCTTCAGCAAACCTTTCCAATCCCAAGATCACACCTATCATTGCCGCCAGGATGACAGAAATAATAATATACAAATTATTGTATTTAAAATTTGCGTTCCTATAGGATATGATAACATTCTCCATGCTCACAATAACGTATACAATGAGTAAAATACCAATTAAATATGATAAATAGGCCTTATATCTTTTCAAACAAATTCCTCCCTCTTACAGGATTAAATTTCCATCAGTCTCATTTTATCATTTAGTATAAATTTTAACAATATATTTAACAATATATTTAACAATGAAAAAGTTTAATCTTTTTTGGATATAAACTGGTCAATCCCTAAAATTGATCATTTATAAATACCAGTATTTTCAGGAGTTCTTCAAATTTATCAATACCTATTTTTTCCTTAATTTGAAACTGTGCTTTTTTCCACAATAAAGTGGCCTCATTCAATTTTTCTTTTCCTTTTTTATTAATGGAAATATATCTTTTCCTGGAATCGTCCTCACCAATTCTGACATTGATATATCCATTTTTCCTCAATATCTCAACATTTCGAGTTACTGTAGTTTGATCCATTAAAAGTATATCTGCCAATTCACCAATTGAAATATTATCATGAGACATTATAACAGCCAGAAGTGAAAACTGGGTGGATCTCAATCCAATTGGATGAAAAATTTTATCATAAAATTGTGTAATGAGTCTTGATGTCATTTTTAGATTTTTACATATACAATTTTCAAAATTGTATATGTCAATTAAATTCAAATTAGACATGGCTATATACCTCCAAAGACATATGTATATACATATATTAAATCATACTATATCGCATTGTCAAGAAATTTTTAGATATGTCGTTCACTACATACCAATTAAGCATTTCGCGAATCTTATCATTCTTATTTTCACATGCTGAAACAATACAGGGCTTGGATTTTTCCTGATAATTGTTTCCCATAAAATTTAATGCATTTACTTTCCATTTCCAGAGCTCATTTTCTGCCATATAAAAAACTTGGTTTGTACTTTTTCTTTATAAAAGTTATCTTTCATGTTATTCTGGCTTGGAAAAGCCTGAGCAATATTAAGAATTTTTAGAATTAAAATTTTCAAAAGGTTAAATGAAATTGTAAATTCTTGTATAGTTAAGAACCTT
>NZ_JBGEWD010000004.1:0-222403 GCF_041205085.1 Clostridium moutaii | reverse complement strand
TTTTTTTATATCGATTGTGGATTTGATTGGTGGAGGCGAGGGGAATCGAACCCCTGTCCGAAAATGGAAGCATTTGAGCATCTCCGAGTGCAGTCCTTAGTTTAACATTCCCTCTTTCAGACGCCTAAGGACAGGCTTCTGAATTTAGTAGCTTCATAAATTCCGTTCCCAGGTCAAAGCTTTGCTGGACTCGGTACCCCGCTGTCGACGCCAGACACTGGATCGCGGGAATTCCAGGCTGACGGCTAGCAGACTACGCTGCTAAAGCTAAATTTTCGTTATTGTTTGCGTTTAAATTTAATCCCATAGTTTTTTAACGCGGGCCCACAGGTTCCCTCGACTCGCTTCTCAAACACATCTCACCCCCGTCGAAACCAATTGCGCCCCCAAGTTATAAGATGTATTGATTTATGCATACAGCAATAAGCTGATGCAGTATTAAATTATATCATCTAATGTTTAATAAGTCAACTAGTGTGACAGAAGTTGTTGTTAACTTTTGATAATATCACTATTCGGATAGACCATGAAGTTATTAATTTTAAATTTTAATCCTGTGTTTCTATATATTTTTCCCAATAATAAATAAATAATAAGTCAAGGTTTGATATAATTAAATTTAAGGTAGGTGTTTTTGTTGATAGTTGATTCACATATACATATTTTCCATAATACGTTATTCACTAAAAGAGAGTGGAACAATTCTACAATTGATTTTAAAATAAATTGTCTTGACAGGATTTTAAAAACTTATAAAAAAAACGGTGTGCTTGCTTTAAGAGACGGCGGTGATGGAATATTTGCCTCCTGTCTGGCACGGAAGGTTGCAAGAGAAGAAGGAATAATATATAGGAGTCCTATATTCGCAATTTCTAAAAAAGATCATTACGGATTATTTTTAGGAAGATCTGTTTGTGGAATAGATGATTTTAAAAATGAGTTCAATACCTTAAAAGAAAACAAACTGGATCATCTTAAAATCATATTGACAGGAATAGTCAATTTTAATAGATTCGGGGATGTGGGGGATATTGCATTTACATATGATGAGCTGGAATATATGGTGAAAAGCGCAAGAGAATATGGAGTGCCAATAATGGTACATGCTAATGGATGTGAGGGAGTATCTATTGCAATAAAAGCTGGTGTTGATACTATAGAACATGGCTTTCTTATTTCCAATAAGGAGTTGTATGGTATGGCGGAGAAGGGAATAATATGGGTACCTACGCTCTCTCCTCTTGGGAATATACTTGATGCAAAGGATCCAAATTTTAAAAATCAGCTGAATATAATAAAAAAGGTGTACATTATTCAGGTCAAAAACATAATAAAGGCATATGAGATAGGCGTTAAAATTGCTCTTGGAAGTGATGCAGGATCCTATGGAGTAACACATGGCACAGGAATTTTTGATGAAATAAGACATTTTCAACATATCGGATTTGATAAAAATACAGTTTTGAAGATGGACCTTGAAAATGGTTCCAAGGCCCTTGGAGTATGACTATATATTTTTGCAAAAAAACATTTTACGGCTTGTTATATTAAAAATGATGCAAATATGGTAGTTACAAGCAGACCTATTATGACTGGTATCAGGTTTCTCTTGGCAAGTTCAAATGGATTTACTTTACATATGGCTGCAACAGGTATTACGGCCCAAGGTATTACAGTTCCACCTCCAACCCATATGCCTGCTATTTGGCCCATAGCCGTTAATGTAGACACACCACCGCCTAGTGCCGTGGAAAATAATTTGGCAATGGAGCCTACTAGAGGTATTCCTGAAAAGCCGGATCCATCTAGTCCTGTTATGGCGCCTACTGTAGTTAAGGTTCCAGATGCAAGTAGCGGATTGGCAGGTGCAATATTTGAGAAGGCTATGCCTAGATCATTAACTATGCCATGGGAGGATGGAGGCAGTACCTTACCGAATATTTCAGTAAAAGCTGAGTCTCCCAGGTAAAAGAAGGCTGCTATGGGAATGACTATGCCAAATATTTTAAATCCAAATATAAGTCCATCTACAATATGAGTTGTAATTTTCTCCAGGCACCTTTTACCATAGGCTATGATTGAAATCAAGCTTAAAATAAATATGGCAGTTCCGCCTATTAGAGCTGTAGCATCTCCTCCTTGAAGTTTACATGTATACATGATTACTATGTCTAATAAAAATATTAGTATTGTTAAAATAGTCAAGAACTTTCTTAAAAAATTTGGTATAACAATAGTATCTTTTTCTTCCTGTGCAACTATTTCTTCTTTTTGAAAACTCATATCTATATTTCCGTTTTTCATATCTCTTCTCAACATATAAAAAGCTATGACCGTAGTGACTACACCCATTACTACAGTTAAAGGTATACTTGCAGATACAACGCTTGAGACCTTTATTCCTGCTGCATCAGCTGTAAGTTTCGGGGCTGCTTGTATTATAAAATCACTGGACAGGGCTATACCGTGACCAAATAAATTCATAGCTACTGCAGCACCTATAGGCGGGAGACCCACTTTTTTTGCTATAGGCAAAAATAATGCTCCTATAAGGGCCACAGCAGGAGAAGGCCAGAAAAACCAGGATAATGTCATCATTACAATCCCTATAATCCAGTAACACATCCAATAGGATTTCATTATTCTCTTAAAGGGGGATACTAATTCCCTATTTATCCCTACAACCACTAATACATTGCTCATTGCGGTTATTATGGATATTATGAAAATAGTGGGCATGAGCTCCTTGGTTGCATAAACAAGACTGTTGAAAACTCCCATAATGGATTTAGGTATAGAGCTGGTTGCAAGTATTCCCAGTGTAAAAATCCCAATTATACATATAAGTGATATGTCCCGCTTCAATGCCATGGCTATAATTATTATTAAGATAAAGATAATATAAATATAATGTAGGTTCGTTAGTAAAATATTCATATGTGACCTCCGCATAAAATGAGTATATTAATAATTTATGCAGAAGGATTTTTTGAGGTGATAAAAAGTTTTTTAGTGCAAGTTTAGCTGAGAATGGATTATTGCAAAAATAAAAATCATCAAATTAATGGTGATTTTTATTTTAAAATAATTAACCTTTTATAACTGTCAAAAGCATTTTGAATTTTTCACAAGCCAGAAGTGCATGGGGAATGTTGGAAGGCATTACTATGGTTTCACCTTCCTTAAGAGTAAAGGTATTGCTTCCTATTGTTATTTCAGCCTTGCCATCTAGTATTTGAACCATGGCATCTCCTGGGGTTAAATGAGAACTGATGCCTTCATCTTTATCAAGGGAAAATAAGGTGATATTTGCAGTAGGCGTTTGTGCAAGAGTTCTGCTTATGACTTGACCTTCCTCATATGATACCAGATCTTTTAAGTTTATTATCTTGGAGAATTCTATGTTTTTTATTAAACCACTCATATATTTTACCTCCTTATATTTCTTAATTATATTATAAGCCTTTTGTGCATAAGTATATGTATCTTATGTTACTAAATACTTGTACTTTAAAAGTATATTTGATATGGTCTAATTATTAGGGCTTTGAACTGATATGGGGGGATAATTTAATGAAAGACTATTTGAGACTTAAGATAATTTCAAATAGTGGTTAACTTTTTCATCAATAAATTAAATAAACGGCTAAATAAAAATATTAAAGGTGTGGAAACCGAATTTATGGAAAGGTTAGTGGCATATAAGTGGCCTGGAAATGTAAGAGAACTTAGAAATGTTGTAGAAAGGGCCATGAATCTGTTAGTTGCATCCGATACTTTGTATGGGTGTACTTTTGCACTTCTAAGCCATGGGCTTACAAGATTCGGGGTTGACGTAACTTTTGTAGATGCTTCAAATATAGAGGAAATAGAGAAAGCACTGAGGCCAAATACAAAAGTGCTTTATCCTGAAACTCCTGCAAATCCAACTTTAAAAATTAATGATATCAGAAAAATATCTGGTATTGCTCATGGTAATAACAGCGATTGTCTTGTATTTGTCCATAATACATTTTGTACTCCATATCTTCAGAGACCAAAGGAGGAGTTGAAGAAGGCATAACTGTTATGAATAATGTTAAACTTGCAGCTCTTGCAGTAAGTTTAGGAGATGCGGAGACCCTTATTGAACATCCTGCTTCCATGACTCATTTGCCATATACTGCGGAAGAAAGGCATGCTGCTGGTATAAGTGATGGTTTGGTAAGGCTATCTGTGGGACTTGAAAACGTTGAGGATATAATAGCTGATTTAAAACAAGCTCTTAATTTAATAGTAAAATAGCTCATGAATACAGAAAAACAGGCAGAAAAGGATAATTACCCTTTTTTGCCTGTTTTTTTAAAAAATAATTCTATTCAAGAGCATCTATTTTGCTGAATGTTTTTTCCTGGTCTTATTATGGTTTTTTGCCTCTTCAGTAGGGGGTGTATTGCCCTTGCACTTTTTCATTCTGGCTTGTTTATTATCGGGTTGACTGTCTTTTGGCATTTTTTATCACCTCTAAATTAATCCTGCATCTTTGTTTCCGGTTTTAGCTTTACCCTGGATTTCTGATACAGGTTTTTCTTTATTTTTCCCCAACTTAGTTTTTTTATTGCTTTCAGTTCCGTGAGGCTGTTTTGGATCCGGTCTTCTCATACCAGCTTTAGACATTTAAATATCCTCCTTAATTTTAAAAGTAAAAAGTAAAATGTATATTTTATTTTTTACACAATTCAATGCAATATACATGTTTTTGCAATTAAATTCAGTAATAATATTTGAGTAAAATTGAAAAGATATATATGAAATCATAAAAGAGAGGTGAAATATTATGAATAAAAAATTTAGCAAATTGATAAGTATGTTTATCTGTGCAGTATTTTTTATATCATTCATAGGGATTATAGGAATATCCTCAGTACATTCTAAAGAAGTTTTCAATACCCAAAATAGTGAGTCGCATCTTAAGATAGATTCAAAGAAAAAAGCTAAGATGCCTAAGAGATTTAGGAAAACCACAGATAATATAGAAAAGAAAGATGTGAATTTAAAAGGATTAACCTCATTAAATGCTTCAGGAAGTGCACAATTTACAGGCAATAATATAAAGATGATGAAAGAACAAATAGGCAATGTGCCTATAGCTGTAGTTGACTTAAGGCAGGAATCCCATGGATTTATCAATAACCTGGCAGTGAGCTGGGTGGGTGAAGACAGTAATAAGGCTAATAAGGGATTGAGCAGAGATGAAGTCCTAGAAGATGAAAGTAAAAAACTCAAGGACATTGAGTTAAATGAAGAAATCGATGTTGATGGAAAAGAGATAATTCCCACTAAAGTCCAAAGCGAGAAGGAGCTTGTAGAGGAAAATGGCATGAGCTACATCAGGATACCGGTCACGGACAATGAAAGGCCTTCAGATGAGATGGTGGATTATTTTATAAAGGAAGTTAAAAAGATGCCTAAGGATACCTGGTACCATTTTCACTGTAAAGCAGGAATCGGAAGAACCACTACCTTTATGGTCATGTATGACATGATGAAAAATTCAAAAGAAGTCAGTCTAGAAGACATAATGGAAAGACAGGTTTTACTGGGAGGCAAAAATCTTCTTAAACCTTCATATAAACCTGGCAGTTTTTCTTCGGAAAGATCTGAATTCGTAAAGAAATTTTACAAATACACACGAGAAAACAAGGATGATTTTAATACCACCTGGTCTCAATGGATAAAAACCAACAGCAATTAAACAAGGGATTTAGCACTATTATTGGTGCTAAATCCTATTTTAGATTAATGATTTTACATATGAGTTATATTTTTCCTTATGAGCTGCATGAATATATCAGGTGTTACCACTTTTACAGCAGGATTTTTATTTAATTGTTCTATAACTTGATTTATATCTTTCATGTTTTTGCTCCAGGCGTGCACGTATACGAAAGTGTATGCATAAGGTGTGGTTATGTCAGTATATCCACTTTTTACGTATCCGTTTATGTCTTTTACTAGATCCTCGTTTTCTCCTATTTTAGACCAGAGCAAATTTCTGCAGGATACTACAGGTTTGCCATTGCTCCATATTATTTTACCCTTGTAATCATCCTGTCTGCTGTAATTTAAATAAAATATGCCTTGAATATTTGGATAGGCGGTGTATTTGTTCCATAGATCCCTGTTGTAAAAAGACCAGTTGTCTAAAACAGATACGTATTTTTGATCCACATCTTTCATATAACTGTTTAGTCTCTTTAAAAAGGGATTTAGTGAATCCGGTTTGAATTCACTCGGATACATGTATCCATTGCCGGAAGGAGATACAATAAAGTAATCCCTGAAAGTGTCTGAGGAGGCATTTTTATAATACATTTTTAGAACAGTTGGTGCCAATTCATACAATGATGGATTTATACTGAAACCCATGTTGAAATTGCCCCTTTTAGGTGAACCATACCATTTTTTAGAACCGTAATTGCTTCCAAGATTCCACTGCTGATTGTCTCCATCTGACATGATAAAGGTTACATAGTGCATATTTCCTGCACTGAAATTTTCCATAGGATTTGCCGTGCTTTTCTGAATTACAGGAGATGATGGAAAGGCACTTAACACTGTCAAATTGTAGGACCAATCAGCAGGAATGACACTTACCCCATTTCTGGAAGCCGCACTTATATTACCCTGTTCGTCAGGGCCCCATCCAAGGCAGGTGGAGTCTTTATTCATAGATCCAAAAACTTTGTTTCTTAGAGAAAAGTCTTTTGGGTCATCTTCGTAGAATATCAGAGACTTGCTCATTATGCCGTAATCTCTGAGGGGAGCATCTCTATTTGGAGACAGCTCAATTACTGTTGAATGATTTAGTCCAAGATTCCACAGGTTGTTATAAGCCCAGTATTTATCGGTATTTCTACAGTCATACTGCATTTTAATACCAATATTTTTTACTTTGCTTTCTATAGATTTATCTACGACTATTGAATCTTTTAAAGATGCCAGAGAACAGGCATTGTTTATCGAAGGATCTTTTTTGGAAAAATTATCATAGAGTACGTAGCCTTTTACAAAATTCTTGAATTCACCAAGCAGATACCAGGGATCGTTTATCATGCTGTAATTGATACCGTAGTTTTCCTTTAAGTCCTCAAGCCATATTTTATAGTCTGGTTGATTTTTATTCAAAGTATATATCTGAAAATCGGATTTATTTGATATCACTCCCTGCAGTGTGGTTATCATGGTATTTTCAGCAGGACTCAGGTTATTTTGTTGTATTACATAAAGATGTTTTGGCATTTTAGAGTTTTTTATATAGTAGGGATGACTTGAAAAAGCACTTACATCTGTAACAAATAAATTGCTTAAAAAAATCATGATAATTGCTATAATTATATTTTTTGATTTCATATAAAGGCACCTCCTGATTTTAGTATGTGGTTTTTTATATAATTGATTCGTACAAGTATTCTTTATAAAAAATTTTTTTATAAAAAGAAGGAATTTTAAATTATTTATAGAATATAACAAATATAAACACAAATGAACAGACAATATGTTCGGTTTAAACAGGGAGGACAAATGATGTTGCCTGAAGAAAGACGTATTAAAATAGTGGATATCTTAAGAAAAAATGGCAAGGCAGAAGTTCATATATTAGCAGACAAATTGAAGGTATCAAAGATGACAATACGAAGAGATCTGGAAATCCTGGAGGATAAAAGACTTTTGATGAGAACCCATGGTGGTGCGGTGTACAAAGACATCATAAGTTATGAAGTGCCTTATATGGACAAAGAAATCGTAAATAAAAATGAAAAGGAGAGAATAGGCAAAAGGGCGGCAGAATTTCTAAAAGAAGGGCAATCATTGATACTGGATGCAGGAACTACTTGCCTTGAGGTAGCTAAGCATATAAAGGCAATGAAAGATATTACCGTAATTACCAATGATATTAAAATAGTAATGGAATTATTTAAATATACTAATATCAGGTTATTTTGTACAGGAGGTATAGTTCAGGAGAATGTTGGGGCTTTAATTGGAAGACATGCAGAATTATTCATACAATCTTTTAATGTGGATTATGCATTTATAGGAGTTACATCAGTGAATAGCAATTATTCTGTTTCTACACCAACAGCTGAAAAGGCTTACTTAAAAAGATTGATGATCAATAACGCCAATAAATCTGTACTTTTAGCAGATCATAGTAAATTCAATAAAACTTCTTTTTCAAAGGTTTGCAATATAGACGAAGTGAATATTTTGATAAGTGACATAGAATTAAAGGATAATATAAAAAAAGATTTGGAAAGGTTCGAAACAAAATTATATTTTGTTTGATTTAGGGAGGTTTTTACATGCCAAATGTTTTAGTAATAGCTGATGATTTTACAGGTGCAAACGATACAGGAGTGCTGCTAAAAGATGAGGGTGGTTTTGAGGCTGTTTCGTTTTTAAGCTGTAATGATATAGAAAAATTTCATTATGATAAGGATATATTTTGTGTAAATACTGATACCAGAGATAAGAAAAGCCAGTATTCCTATAATTTGATAAGGGACATAACCTGTAAATTTAAGAATAGAGTAAAATTAATCAGTAAAAGAATAGACAGTACCCTTAGAGGAAATGTAGGAAGTGAAATAGATGCTGTACTGGATGAGCTGGGGCCGGAGTATAAGGCAATAGTTGTGGCTTCCTATCCTTCTTCAGGGAGAATATGTTTGGGAGGATACATTCTGGTAAATGGGATACCGCTGGAAAAGACTAATGTTTCCAGTGATGTTAAGACTCCCGTGAAATCATCTAATGTGATAAGTATTATAAAATCTCAAAGCAAAAAATCTATTGGATATATACCACTGGAGGATGTTTTAAAAGGTGCTGAATTTTTGAAAGGAAGAATAGAAAAGGATTCCAGTAAAATAATTGTGATAGATGCGGTGTCCAATGAGGATGTCATGGTTATAGCAGATGCCTGCACATCTTTGAGAGAAAAGGTGGTTTGTGTAGATCCAGGACCTTTTACTTCTTATCTTTCTATAAATAGATTAAAATCAATTAAAGCCACTCCCTACAGATCATTGATGGTTATAGGAAGCATTACAGAACTGACCAGAAAGCAGCTGGAATATTTTAAGGGGCACAGGGAAGTGCTGATTTATAATGTGGATGTGAATAATTTAATAAATGATTTTGAAGATGAACTTAAAAAGGCTTTGGATTACATGCAAAAAGATTATGAAAATTATAAGTACTTATGTATTACCACTTCTTTGATAAAAGCTGAGATAGAGAGTGGGATAAGTTTGGATGTATCCAATATTATATCTGATAGGCTGAATAAAATAGCCAAGGCAATTTTAGATATGAAAGATTTTAATATTAAATTGGTGTATTTGAGTGGAGGTGATACAGCTCAGGGATTTTTAAAAAACATAAATTCCATTGCAATGGAGATAATAGAGGAAATAATCCCTCTTGCAGTTTATGGAAAGATAATAGGGGGTCAATTTCATGGATTACATGTATTGACTAAGGGAGGATTAATCGGAGATGAAACATCTATGGCTTTTATAATGTCCACTATAGAAAAAAATATTGAAAGAGGTAGTAAAGATGAATAAAAAGATTATAGCAATACCAATAGGAGATATAGCAGGAGTTGGACCTGAAATAGTAGTGAAATCTCTTAATAAAAAATTTGTTTATGAAAATACAAAGCCTTTGGTGGTAGGTGAACTGAAGGCCATAAAGAGAGCATTAAAAGTAACAGGTATAGAACTGGAGATCAATGTAATAGATAGTGTTAAAGAGGCGAAATTTGAATTTGGAACTATTGATTTAATAGATTTAAACAATGTGGATTCAGATAAAATAGAGTTTGGTAAAATACAGGCAAAAGCAGGTAAGGCGGCTTTTGAGTTTATAAAAAAATCTGTGGAACTTGCACAAGCTCATGAGGTGGATGCCATAGCCACTACACCTATAAATAAAGAAGCTTTGAAAGCAGCAAATATAAATTATATAGGTCATACTGAAATATTGGCTGGTCTTACAAATACTGATGATCCTATGACTATGTTTCAAGTACGTAATCTCAGGGTATTTTTCTTAACTAGACATGTGTCCCTGGCAAAAGCTGTAGAATCTATAAAAAGGGAAAGAGTATATAAATACATTTTAAAATGTAATGAGGGACTTAACAGATTGGGGTTAAAAGATTCCAGAATTGTAATTGCAGGTTTAAATCCTCATGGTGGAGAACATGGGCTATTTGGATGGGAAGAAGTAGATGAGATAGTACCTGCTGTAGAAGATGCAAAAAAACAGGGAATAAATATATCAGGACCTATAGGAGCTGATTCCGTATTTCATATAGCATTAAACGGTGGTTATGATGCGGTAATATCACTATACCATGATCAAGGCCATATAGCTACCAAGATGGTTGATTTTGAAAGAACAATTTCTGTGACTGTAGGATTACCTTTTATAAGAACATCTGTGGATCATGGTACAGCTTTTGATATTGCAGGAAAGAATATTGTGAGTTCTGTCAGCATGGAAGAGGCAATTAAATTAGCTTATAAATATGCAGAAGTATACAAATAAAAAAAAGGAGTTGTTATAAAAATGGAGTCATCATCAAAAAGGTGGGTCAGAATTATACCAGTGGCATTTGTAATGTATATGACAGCTTACATGGATAGAATCAATGTATCTATGATACTGCCATATATAGATAAGTCATTTAATCTGTCAAGTGCGGATATTGGTATAGCTGCAGGAATATTTTTTGTAGGGTATATGGTATTGCAAATACCGGCCGCAATATTGGCAGATAGATGGAGTGCCAAAAAAGTTGTATTTATACTTATTATGCTTTGGAGTGTAGCGGCTATGTGTACTAGCTTAGTTCAAAGCAAAACACAACTTTTTGTATTGAGATTATTGTTGGGAGTTTTTGAAGGCGGTGTATGGCCATCAGTGTTGGTTCTGCTTGCTAAGTGGTTTCCGTCAGGAGAAAGAGCTCGTGCAAATGCCTTCTGGATGATCAATATGCCATTATCTGCAGTTATCATGGCACCTATTACAGGCTGGTTGTTATCAATAACTAGCTGGCGTATAGTATTTTTAATTGAAGGAATGCTGCCTCTTATATGGGGATTTGTATGGTGGTTTTCAATTGAGGATAGTCCAGCTGTTTCTAAATGGGTATCACCGGAAGAGAGAAAATATGTTGAAGATACAATTGCAAAAGAAAATGAGAATAAACCTAAAGGAGCTGGATATGGCTCGGCTTTTAAAAATCCAACTGTCATCTGGCTGCTGATTGCATATTTCTTCTGGATGTCAGGTTTTTATGGATATACCATGTGGGTCCCAAGTGTTATAAAGGATTTTAAAGGACTTAGTTCTTCTTTGGTTGGACTTATAAGTGCTATACCATTTATTTTTGCAATGATAGCAATGGCATTTAACTCCTCTCTGTCTGATAAAAGAAGGCAAAGAGAAATACATGTTGCCATACCACTTTTGATTGGTGCTTTTGGGCTTATTGGGGGACAGTATTTAGCACATACAGCAGTTACAAAAATGATATTTTTAGTTATATCAGCTATAGGAGTGTATGCACCTTATGGTCCATTCTGGGCAATACCTACAGATATATTGAGACCGGAACTGGCAGCAGCTGCTATGGGGCTAATCAATGCCCTTGGAAATTTGGGAGGTTTTCTCGGACCATATATTGTAGGATGGATTCAGGGGAAATTTGGTGGATACCTGGGTTTCATTGTTTTAGGAATATTTTTAATAATTACAGCTATTGTCTCCATGGGAATTAAGGCCAGCAGAGGTAAGGCATCTGAAGCTAAATAAAAAATTGATATTTTAATAAATATGCTTTTCATAGAAAGGTTTTCAATGTATTATTAATATGTACTTTAATGCACTATTAGTTAAATAATAGGAGGTAATAAAATTGAAAATACTTCTTGCACCAGATTCATTTAAAGGTAGTTTGTCATCAAAAAATGTATGTACTGCACTTAAGGAAGGGATACTTAGAGCAGCACCTAATGCGGAAATAATCGAAGTTCCCATTGCAGATGGAGGAGAAGGAACTGTAGATGCAATTATTACATCTGCAGAAGGTACAGAGTATGCTGAATATGTTACAGGACCGCTGGGAGAAAAGGTGGAAGCCCATTATGGGATTTTAAAAGGTGGTACGGCAATTATAGAAATGGCTTCAGCTTCAGGGTTATATCTTATTCCCGAGGATAAACGCAATCCACTTATAACTACGTCCTTTGGTACTGGCGAGCTTATAAAAAATGCTTTAGATAGAGGATGCAGAAAATTTATAATTGGAATTGGCGGCAGTGCTACAAACGATGGCGGAGCAGGAATGCTTCAGGCTTTAGGTGTAAGATTTTTAGATCAGCATAATAATGAACTTTGCTATGGCGGAGGAAATCTTAATAATCTGGTAAAAATCGATTTGAATAAATTGGATAAAAGAATTTATGAAAGCCAATTCATTGTAGCTTCTGATGTAAATAATCCCTTGTGTGGTGAAAATGGAGCTTCGGCGGTATATGGACCCCAAAAAAATGCCACACCTGAAATGGTTAAGGTGCTGGATGATAATTTAAGGCATTATTCATATATTGTAAAAGATACTTTTAATAAAGATTTATCTGAAACTCCAGGTGCAGGTGCAGCTGGAGGCCTGGGATTTGCACTTATTGTATTTCTAAATGCAGAATTAAAGAATGGAATAGATATTGTAATAGATATTACAAATATGGAGGGTAAAATTAAAAACAGCAATTTAATTATAACAGGAGAGGGAAACACTGACTTTCAAACTTCTTTTGGGAAGGCACCTTCTGGTGTTGCCAAGCTGGCGAAAAAATACAATAAACCTGTAATTATATTGTCTGGTGGTCTTGGGAAAAATTATAAGGACTTATATGACATAGGAGTAACCTCATTGTTCAGCATTGTAGATAGACCTATGTGCCTGGAGGATTCTATGAAATATACACCCGATTTAATTAAGAACAGAATAGAGGATATTATAAGAACCATATTGGCATTTTCTCATTGATTTTTTATGCTTCAGATTTTAAATTTTATTTAAAAAATAAAGGTAAAATCTATTGACAACAAATAGTTTATATTCTATTATATAAAATAAGTTATGCTAGTTTAATTAAATATTTAAAATTCAAAGAAGAGGATTAGTAAGCATAGCATTCTTTTTAAGAGAGGAAACGGCAGGTGGAAGTTTCCAAAAGAATATGTTGAACCTACCTTGGAGTTCTGTACCGAAATAGCAGTAGGATACAGCGGCGATTGCCGTTAAAATTGTAAGTGAAGTGAGTATGTTTTATATTTAAATATATTAATCAGGGTGGTACCACCGAAATATAACCTCGGTCCCTTTTTTGGGGATTAGAGGTTTTTTTATATTTAAAATATTAATAATGAAATATATTCTATAGATTAAGTTAAAGTTTTATTAGTATTGGAGGTAGTTAAATTGGATAAAAAATTAGTAGAACAGATAACATCTAGAAGTGAAGATTTTGCCCAATGGTATACAGATATTGTGAGAAAGGCAGAGTTGGCAGATTATTCAAGTGTAAGAGGATGCATGATAATACGCCCTTATGGCTATGCAATCTGGGAGGGTATTCAGAAATATGTAGATACAAAAATAAAGGAAACAGGGCATGAAAATGTATATATGCCTGTATTTATTCCGGAACATTTATTGGAAAAGGAAAAAGAGCATGTTGAAGGATTTGCTCCAGAGGTGGCCTGGGTAACTGAAGGAGGGAATGAAGAGCTTACAGAAAGATTATGTGTAAGACCAACTTCAGAAACTCTATTTTGCGATCATTTTGCCAAGATTATTCACTCATATAAAGATCTCCCGAAACTATATAATCAATGGTGTTCCGTGGTGAGATGGGAAAAAACCACCAGACCATTTTTGAGAACAGCAGAATTTTTATGGCAGGAGGGGCATACAATACATGCCACTAAGGAAGAAGCCGAGGAAGAAACTAGATATATATTGAATTTGTATTCTGAATTGTGTAAAGATGTCTTGGCCATGCCGGTAATTCAAGGTAAAAAAACCGAAAGTGAAAAATTTGCAGGTGCTGTAGACACTTATACTATTGAAAGCCTGATGCATGATGGGAAAGCTCTCCAGGCGGGAACATCCCATTATCTTGGTGAAAATTTTGCCAAGGCATTTGGAATCCAATATTCTGACAAGGAGGGTAAACAGCAGTATGTGCATTATACTACCTGGGCTGTAACAACAAGATTGATCGGAGCGATAATAATGGTACATGGAGATGATAATGGCATGGTAATGCCGCCTAGAATAGCTCCAATACAAGTCATCATAGTACCTATAGCACAGCATAAAGATGGAGTGCTTGAAAAAGCAAATGAATTAAAGAATATACTGTCAAAGTCCTTAAGGGTGAAAATTGATGACAGCGACAAGACACCAGGCTGGAAATTTAGCGAGTATGAAATGAAGGGTGTCCCTGTTAGACTTGAGGTAGGACCAAAAGATATTGAAAAAAATCAGGTGGTACTTGCAAGAAGAGATACGGGAGAAAAGACAGTGGTGTCCATGGATAATTTAGAAAATGAAGTAACTGGTCTTCTGGATAAAATCCACAATGCAATGTTTGAGAAAGCAAAATCCTTTAGGGACAATAATACCCATGATGCCCTGAACATGGAGGAATTTAAAAATATAGAGGAAAATAAGACTGGTTTTGTCAGGGCAATGTGGTGCGGAGATAGTAAATGCGAGGAAAAAATTAGAGAGGTTACGGGAGCAACTTCAAGGTGTATTCCATTTGATCAGGAACACATTTCAGATACTTGTGTATGCTGTGGGAAGAAAGCTGATAAATTGGTTTATTGGGGCAGAGCATATTAAATCTATATAATAGTGAATTAAGAATGATGTGGAAATAGTGATTTTCGCATCATTCTTTTATTTCAGTGAGTGAAAATATGATTTGAATATCAATGTTGATTATGATTAAAAATGCTGTCGAAATTATTATGAGTAAATGATTTTGAGGGCATTTTTGTGTACAATATATTGACTGACTCATTGGTTAAAAATAACTTTAAAAATATTTTGTAAATACTATTAGGAAAAGGGACATTTATTGTTATAATATAAGTAGAACTATAAGCTGAAATAAAGTGGAGGCTACAATATGTTTAACAACAAAAAATTTAATAAAAACAAGTGGAAATACCTTATTTATTATGCATTATTGGCAGCTATGATTATATTCATAGCCAATGAGTATATTAACGGAGCTAAATCCCAGCATATAAAATACAGTGATTTTATAAATGATATTAATCAAAATAAAATTTCTGAGGTGCAGGTAAGCAGGGATAAACTGATTATAATTCCCAAATCTCAGGATAAAGTAGATAAGGGAAAGGTTCTTTATACAGAAAGAATAGAAGATCCTGATTTAGTTAAAAAGTTAAATAGCGCTAAGATTCAATATGGAGGAATACCACAGGAAAATACTGCACTAAAGGGATTTTTTACAAATTGGGTTTTGCCATTTATAATAATTGCATTTTTACTTCAACTATTTTTAGGAAAATTGAACAAAAAAATGGGCAGTGGAGTAATGTCCTTTGGTAAAAATACTGCTAAGATATATGCGGAAAATGAAACTGGTGTAAATTTCAAAGATGTAGCAGGACAGGAAGAGGCAAAGGAATCTTTGGTGGAAATTGTAGATTTCTTGCATAATTCCCAGAGGTATGTGGATATAGGTGCCAGGCTTCCCAAGGGAGCTCTTCTTGTGGGACCTCCAGGTACCGGCAAAACTCTTCTTGCAAAAGCAGTGGCTGGTGAAGCTAAAGTACCTTTTTTCTCAATATCCGGTTCTGCCTTTGTGGAAATGTTTGTAGGAATGGGTGCCGCAAGAGTAAGAGACTTGTTTCAACAAGCTCAAGAAAAGGCTCCTTGTATAGTATTTATAGATGAAATAGATGCTATTGGAAAAAGCAGGGAAGGGAATATGTCAGGAAATGACGAAAGAGAGCAGACCTTGAATCAGCTTTTAGCAGAAATGGATGGGTTTGATTCTTCTAAGGGAGTAGTTATACTGGCAGCTACAAATAGACCGGAAGTTTTGGATAAGGCTCTTTTGAGACCCGGAAGATTTGATAGAAGAGTTATAGTGGATAGACCTGACCTAAAGGGAAGGGAAGATATTTTAAAAGTACACATAAAAGGTGTAAAAGTTTCACCGGAAGTGGATTTAAATGAAATAGCGAAATCCACTCCGGGAGCCGTAGGTGCGGATTTGGCCAATATAATAAATGAAGCAGCATTGAGAGCTGTTAAAAATCACAGATCTCAAGTAAAACAAGAGGATCTGGAAGAGGCGGTAGAGGTAATTATAGCCGGTAAGGAAAAGAAAGATAGAATACTTTCTCCTGGAGAAAAACAGCAAGTTGCTTTTCATGAAGTAGGTCATGCACTTGTAGCAGCTCTTTTGAAGCATACGGATCCTGTTCATAAAATAACTATAGTTCCCAGGACCATGGGGGCATTGGGGTATACCATGCAGCTGCCTGAAGAGGAAAAATATTTAAATACGAAAGATGAAATGATGGATCAAATATGTGTCATGCTTGGTGGAAGATCTGCAGAAGAGGTCAGGTTTAACAGCATATCTACAGGAGCGGCCAATGATATTGAAAGAGCTACCCAAACTGCCAGGAGCATGGTAACAATTTATGGAATGTCAGATAGATTTGACATGATGGCACTTGAGTCCATTCAAAACAGATATTTAGATGGAAGGCCGGTTCAAAACTGCAGTGCGGAAACAGCTTCAATTATTGATGAAGAAACTTTAAAAATAATAAGAAAATCTCATGAGAAGTCTAAGAAAATTCTTGAAGATAATATAGAACTGCTTGTGAGCATATCTAAAAGACTTATAGAGAAAGAAACCTTAATGGGGCATGAATTTATGAGCATGATAAAAGATTATAATGAAAAAAAAGGGGAAGGATCTTCTAATAAGGGAGTTTTGACTTCAGATTCTGATAATGTATAAGGTGGAGATATGGATATGTGGAAAGATGATTTAAAAGGTGAGGCGGATAGGGAAGTTCAATTAAATCTTGAAAGAGAAAAGTTAAGAAAAGTACTGAATGAGATAAATACATGTATGATAGATAGTATAAATCTTAGAAAAGAAGTTATTGATTATATTTTGGATTTACGGAAAAAGAATCTGGAACAATATGAAGATGATGAAGATAAGCTCATTGAGTATTTTGACCATGAAATATATACAAAAGAAGAGCAATTTAGATTGGTAAACAAGAGTATAAAAGAACTTACTATACTGAAGGGCTCGCCTTATTTTGGAAAAGTAATTTTTGAAGATGAGTATGGCAGGGAAAAAATATATATAGGTAGATTCGGAATGAGTAATAGAGAAGATTGTGAACCCGTTATAGTGGATTGGAGATCCCCTGTGTGCAGTTTGTTCTATTCAGGAAGCTTGGGACAAGTTAGCTATAAATCACCTATGGGAACAATAGAAGCAGATATACTGGGCAAGAGGCAGTTTATTATAAAAAAATCAAACCTTATTGGAATGTTTGATTCCAACATAGATGTAAAAGATGAAATATTACAGATGGTGTTAAGTAAAAATGCCGGTGAAAAATTGAAAGACATAGTGATGACTATACAAAAGGAGCAGGATGCCCTAATAAGGCAGCCCAGGGAAGGGGTTGTTGTAGTAAATGGTATAGCTGGTAGCGGAAAGACCACTGTGGCATTGCATAGGGTAGCCTACCTATTATATAATTACAGAAAATTACTTCAGGGAAAGGTGCTTATACTAGGACCCAATAGTATATTCATGGATTATATTTCTTTGGTATTACCCAGTTTGGGAGAAGAAGAAGTTACCCAACTTACATTTAGCGAATTTACCAATGATATTCTGCATTTGCCGGATATCATGGATTTAAGAGAATATATGGAAAATATTTTAAGCGGGGATGAGCAGTTCATCCATGAAATAATTTATAAAAATTCTTTAAGATATGTAGCTGATATAGATAAACTAATCAGCAGTATAGAAGAAAATTGTTTTGTGGCAGAGGATGTACTATTCTATGACAAAATAATAGTGACTAAAGAGGAAATGGAGAAAATGCTTAAATATTACTTTAAGGAGATGCCCCTGTTTAAAAGAAGTATAAGATTGAAAAAGGTCATATATTCAAGGATAAAAGATGAAAGAAATCTTTTAGTAAGATATATACAAAAAAAATACAGAAATAAGATTGAGAATATGACAGAGGAAGAATTAAATGCTCATCAGACAAATTTAGAATACAAAAAAAGAAATGAAATAGAAGAAGTTATAAAAGAAGTTGTAAGAATAAAAAGGAATAAATTAAAGTGGCTGAAAGAACCGGATATAGTGTCAGTATACAGTGACTTTAATAAAAATAGGAAATTGATTCAGGAGGATTTAGCTGCTATTTTGTATTTGAAAATGAAATTAGATGGATCAAGATATAAAGATAAAATAAAGCATATAGTCATAGATGAAGCTCAGGATTATTCTCCGCTGCAATTTAGGGTTATAAAAGAACTTACTGGTTGTAATTCTTTTACTGTAGTGGGAGATGTTAATCAGAGAATTATACCTTCAGATGAAACACCTGCCATGATGAATTTGGACAATATTTTTTCGGATTTAAAGGTGAAAAATTTTTCGCTGGGCAGAAGCTATAGATCTACCAATGAAATAACTAATTATGCAAATCAGTATTTAAAAAATGGCAAAGTCATATCTTTGATAAGAAGTGGGATAGAAGTTGTAGAAGAACAGATAAGTAGTTTAAAGAAACTTGTAGATAAAATACTGGAGGATATGGTAAAACTAAAAGAAAAAGGTTATGAAAGTATTGCTGTAATCTGTAAGGATTTAAAAGATACAGAAACCTTAAGCAATTTAATAAAAAAAACCATGTACATAAAGTTAATCAATGGAGAAGATATGATTTATTCTAGTGGGGAAGTTATACTTCCAAGTTATTTTGCCAAGGGATTGGAATTTGATGCTGTTATAATGATAGATACTTCTTACCGTTGTGATGAAAATACATTAAAATATATAGTGGCTACAAGGGCACTGCATGAGTTGCATGTATATAAGATTTCTTCTATTAATTGATTATATAGTGGTGGTTTGTTCAAATGTTTTTATAAAAGGAGTTTGAAATATTATGAATAAATTAATTTCATTGATTCAAAAAACTGAATTTAATCATTCACTTACTAAAAGTGAAATCATTGAGTTATTTAAAAACAATGAATGCAATGGAGATCTTTTTAAAGCAGCAGATAGAGTGAGAAAAAAATATGTAGGAGATGAGGTTCATTTAAGGGGATTAATAGAATTCTCTAATATATGTAAGAGAAATTGCATGTATTGTGGATTAAGACGTGATAATAAGAACATTAAGAGATACAGGATACTACCGAATGAAATAATCAAACTGGCACAAAAAGCAGTGGGCTATGGTTACAAAACAATAGTTATGCAATCTGGAGAAGACGATTACTATACGGTGGATAAATTAAAATATATAATATCAAACATAAAAAAAATGGATGTGGCTGTAACGCTGAGCATAGGTGAGAAGACATTTGAGGAGTATAAGGCTTTCAAAGAGGTTGGAGCAGACAGGTATTTAATACGAATAGAGACAACTGATCCTGCATTATATGCAAAAATGGATCCGGGCATGAGTTATGAAAACAGGAAACGTTGCTTGAGAGATCTTAAGGTTTTAGGATATGAAGTTGGAACGGGATGCTTAATTGGCCTTCCAGATCAGAGTTTTGAATCATTGGCAAATGATATATTGTTTTTTAAAGATATAGATGCAGATATGATAGGAGTAGGCCCCTTTATTCCAAATGAAGATACACCTTTAAAAAACGAAAGAGGAGGGGATTTTTTAACCAGTCTTAAGGTTATGGCAATAACCAGATTATTAATGCCAAATATCAATATTCCGGCCACTACAGCTATGGAAACGTTGAATCCTAGGGGAAGGACTATAGCTCTTGAAAGTGGAGCCAATGTAGTAATGCCAAATGTAACGGAAGGTGTATACAGAAAACTTTATGCTCTTTATCCAGGTAAGATCTGTACTGGTGATACTCCTGCACACTGTAAAAATTGTATAACCGGTAAGATAATTACCATAGGCAGAGTTATTTCTGCATCTAAGGGATTTAGAGTAAAAGCATAATGGAGAACCCATTATGCCTTTTGCTTTTTTTCATATTCTTTTAGTTTACTTAAAAATTTTTCACAGGTAATGCTTAGGGCATCTGAGTCTATATTTTCAAAATAATATTTTTCTAGATTGTCCTGGAGTTTTTTATTTGAAGACAATATAGATAAACTTTTATGGAGAAAAAGATAGAAATTTGTTTTGTCTTCCTCTACATCTGTCTTATTTATTTTACTGTAGTCAATTAAGTTATTCATATATATTTGTATGCCGTTAAATTGGGTTTTATTAATTTCATTGGAAGTTATAACAGCAGTATTTAACTGGGGCATTATAATGTGTTCTATTTTGTCTATTATGAGAGGATGGTGATATACCTCCACATATAGTCCTTTTTTTAAAGCTTCTTTATAAAGAGTTTTAAGAACCATTGTCTTTCCAGTACCGGGATCACCATTCAGTACATATACTTTATCCATATCGTTATATAGGGTATCTATAAAGGATACTATACCATTTTGAGTAAGGGCGGTGGCAAACAGATGCCTGCTTTCTCCCTGATTTTCCAGGCCCACGTCAGATAATATTTTTGATTCCAGATCTTCAATGGTTGTAGTCAGTTTTGAATAATCAACAGCAAGTTTGTTATAGTATCCCCAGTCTTCCTGCATAAGTTTTGCAGCTTTTATAAATCTATAGGATCTTTTGGAGGTATTTCTAATTTTTGTGCTGATACAATTTTCTTTTTCCATATACCTTTCAAAATTATTTTTATCTAAATTTTCCTCTAAATCTAATATTTCATATGGCAATGGAGAATCTATTGCATTTAATAGATTGCTATTTAACAATGCTATGTTCAATTTTTTTATAATTATTCCATCCAATAAATTTTCATCATAAGGACAATGATAACATTCTACATCATATCCATTTTTGTTAAAATACTCACTTATATTTTCCATTAGGGAGGATTTTAAAAGCATGGATTTGCTTTTTAAAAAGAATTTCTTTTTTAATGTTTTCTGATTTGTTATAAAGTCCAAAAACAGGTGAAATTCTTCCGAAGTATTTTCCCCTGTAAAGAAATGCTTTATTTTATCATTCATTATACACACTCCTACCTATTACAATCATTAATATAATATGCTAACACTTTTTATAGGTTCCACCTAAAGGATATAATATTGTTCCAATGTAATTTAAAAAAATAGTTGAAATCAGTAAATATTTATGATAAACTTAGAACAATTTAATAATTTAGCTACCTAGGGTAGAGGTGCTGTAATTAATAGTATTTGTTTTGAGTTGGCAGACATTTGAGAAATAAAGAAAGGAATTGCAGCCGAAAAATTAGTTTGGCAAAACTGATTTTGGCTTTGTATAGAATATGTGCAAAGTTGTCATTAAAATATTTATTTATTTTTAGTGGAGAGCTACAAAGGTGCACAACCATGTATGTTTGTACAGTATAGGTGTGTTCCTCTACTGTACTTATTTTTTATCCGATGACTGCCATTGTTAACATGACATCTATAGCTTTTTCAAAGTGAGGGGTGTTAGCAATGATACGACTCTGGATAAGTTCTTCTAGGGTTCAGGTACAGAAAGTATTCCTTATGAAACCTCATCTGAATCCAATAATCACTCGATAATAAAAGATTTTGGGAGGAGTATTATGGCAATTATTGTTCAAAAGTATGGAGGGAGTTCTGTAGGAACCCCGGAAAAGATAAAAACTGTGGCAAAGTCAGTAGTAAATAAAGTTAAGAATGGTAACAAATTGGTGGTTGTGGTATCAGCGATGGGAGATACTACAGATAATCTTATAACTCTTGCAAAGAAAATTACAGATAATCCAGATAAGAGAGAACTGGATGCACTTTTGTCCACTGGTGAGATGAGATCCTGTGCACTGCTTGCTATGGCAATTAAGGATTTGGGATACGATGCTGTAAGTTATACAGCCTATCAAATTAGGATAAAAACCAGTGGCCAGTACGGAAAATCTCTCATAGATGACATAGACGAAGATAAAATAAAGAAAGCTCTAAGCAATGGGAAAGTTGTAATTGCAGCCGGATTTCAGGGTATAAACCATGAAGGTGATGTTACTACCCTTGGAAGAGGAGGATCAGATACTACAGCAGTTGCCATAGCAGTGAAGTTAAATGGAACATGTGAAATTTATACCGATGTAGATGGAATATACAGTGTAGATCCCAGGGAATATAAAGATGCTAAAAAGCTGGACGAAATAGATTATGAGGAAATGCTTGAACTTTCAAGTCTGGGAGCCCAGGTCATGCATTCTAGATCTATAGAACTTGCGCAGAAATATAATATACCTGTATATGTGGGTTTAAGTAATAGTGATACAAGAGGAACAGTTATTAAGGGGGTAGATGATATGAATTTGGAAAGTAAGCCAGTAACAGGATTGGCTACTAGTGATGAGGATGTAGCAATTACGGTGAGAAATATTGACAATGATATAAATATTATTGCCAACTTGTTTGAAAAAATAGCCGACAAGAGGATAAATGTGGATATGATAAGTCAGACGGCACCTATAAATAACAGGGTAAATATATCTTTCACCATACCTAAAGATGATTTAAAGGAATGTTTAGGTATTTTAAAATCCTATTCAAATAATGAAGTACAAATTGATATAGATGAGGATATAACCAAATTCTCCATAGTTGGTATAGGGATGAAAACTACATCAGGAGTGGTTGCCAAGATGTTTAAATTATTTAGACAAAATGATATAACTGTAAAAATGATAACTACATCAGAAATAAGAATTACCTGTGCTATAAATCAGAAAGATAAAGTCAGGACAATAAATGTTATAGCCAAGGAATTCAACTTGTAATATTTATACAAAACTTTTAGGAGGAAACCAGTATGAGGTTATTTGGAAATATGGAAGTTAAAAATAATGTTTTATATATTGGTGGAGTAAGTGCAGAACAACTGGTAAAAAAGTTTAAAACTCCTCTTTATGTAATAGACGAAAACTTTGTCAGAGATAAATGCAGAAGGTATTATAGAGCTTTTGAGGCAGATAAAAATAATAAGATAACCTATGCTGGAAAGGCCTTTTTAACTTTAGCCATGTGCAATATAATAGACAGTGAGGGATTACATTTAGATGTAGTATCAGGTGGAGAACTTTATACCGCTTTAAAAAGTGGTTTTCCCATGGAAAAGATTTATTTTCATGGAAATAATAAAACACCCGAAGAAATTGAAATGGGAGTAAATTTTGGAGTGGGCAGATTTGTAATAGACAATCTCTGTGAAATGGAGAAAATAAATCTTTTGGCACAAAAAAAGGATGTAGTGCAAAAGGTGCTGCTCAGGGTAACTCCAGGTATAGAAGCTCACACCCATGATTATATAAAGACAGGACAGGTTGATTCAAAATTTGGATTTACCATGTTAAAGGGTGAAACCATGGATATGATAAAAAAGGCAATGAGTATGCCTAACTTAAAGTTTGTAGGTATCCACTGTCATATAGGTTCTGAAATATTTGAAATAAAACCCTATGAGGATGAAGTTGAAATCATGCTTAAACTGGTTAGAAAAATAAAAGATGAAACAGGTTATGAAGTGGAAGAATTAAATTTGGGTGGAGGATTTGGAATATATTACAGTGAAGGTGATAAACCCAAACCCATAGAAGATTTTTGTGGTATTATATTGGAAAGTGCAAGGTTAAAGTCAAAAGAACTTAACATAAAACTTCCATCTTTAACAATAGAACCGGGCAGATCCATAATAGGTAATGCCGGAACAACTCTTTATACTATAGGAGCTATAAAAGAAATTCCCGGCATAAGAAAATATGTATTTGTAGATGGAGGTATGGCAGATAATATAAGACCTGCCCTTTACAGCGCCAATTATGAATGTGCTATAGCAAATAAAGTGCGCAGCGGTTATGAAGAAGCTGTAACCATAGGTGGAAAATGCTGCGAGTCCGGAGATATATTAATAAAGGATGTAAAACTCCCGGTAGCTAAAACAGGGGATATCCTGGCTGTAGCTTCTACAGGGGCATATGGATATTCCATGGCAAGCAATTACAATAAGATTCCAATTCCAGCAGTGGTTCTGGTAAAAGATGGAGAGGCAAGGCCAATTGTTAGAAGACAGAGTTTTGATGAAATAATAGAGAATGAAATAATGGTTTAATTTAAATCTATCCTATCTGTGAATTAATATTTTGTGTTTTATTGGAAACAATAAGTATTACACAATTCTTTTTCACAGGAAAGGATGGATTTTTTTATGCTTTATATTATAGGTATGGCTGTAATCATATTACTTGTGATAATTTATAAAAATTTAG
Source organism: Clostridium moutaii (assembly GCF_041205085.1). Classification (NCBI taxonomy): domain Bacteria; kingdom Bacillati; phylum Bacillota; class Clostridia; order Eubacteriales; family Clostridiaceae; genus Clostridium; species Clostridium moutaii. Next base: position 197,673 of record NZ_JBGEWD010000004.1, on the reverse strand, counting down.
ATAAATGTCGTAACGTAAGCGATAATGTGGGGGATGATATTTCTTCTTTCAATGTAAGCAGAGAAGAATTAAAAAAACATGCTAGGAAAATATCCATTGTTCCAGCAGCTGACAGAAAAGGAAGCTGCAAGAAAAAGCTAATGCGGAGTTTGGATAAAGAGTATAAGAACATTTTAAGTGGACGTAGTTTTTTTGAGGATGAAATCAAAAGAAGAATAGAAATAGCACCCTGTGCTGAATGGCTTTTGGATAATTTATATTTGATAAAAAAGGAATACAAGGATATAAAGGCCAATATGCCGGAAAGCTATTACAGAGAGCTGCCAATAATAACAGAAGGTATTATGAAAGGGTATCCCCGAATATATTATATTGCCAAAGAAATGTTGTCACATACCTATGGTACTGTGGATGAAGACACTATAGAAGACTTTATAAATGCATATGAGGAAAATACAATATTGAAAAATTGTGAGCTTTGGGCTCTGCCCATAATGATAAGAATAGCTTTAATCCAAAATATCAGCAATATAACAAAAGATATAATTTTTATGCAAAAAGAGAGGAATAGGGCTGAAACTGCAGCAGAGAAAATTATAAATTCCGGAGAAAATGTAAATAATGGGATAGAAGAGTTAAAGGAAGAAAAAATCAGGTTTACATCTCATTTTACAGAAAAGTTTATAAGAATATTAAGAGATAATTTTATAGAAGATGCTAGGGTATACAACTGGATAGATGAAGAATTAGATAAAAGAGATAGAACTGTTAAGAGAATGGTAAATATTGATCACCAGAAACAGGGAATATATCAGGTCTCAATGGAAAACTTTATTAATGGTATAAGAGAGATAGGTGCCCTAAACTGGAAAGAAAATTTTGAACATCTCAGTTATGTAGAACAGATTCTAGAAAGGGATCCTGCAGGAACCTATGGCAGAATGGACTTTTACTCAAGGGATTATTATAGGCATAGAGTAGAGAAATTATCCAAGGCCATAAATGTGCCGGAATCATTTATAGCAAAAAAGGTATTGGAATGTGCTGAAGAAGCTTCTAAATCTGGAGAAGAGTATGAGAAACATGTAGGTTATTACTTAATGGATGAAGGCAGGGATTGTTTAAAGAAAAAGATAAAATGCAGTGGTGAGGAATATAAGGAAATTGATTTTAAAATTACAAATAATATAACTGCAGACTTTTATATAGGAACCATAGTGTCTGGAACCATTTTTCTAGATGCACTGATAACAGGAATAAATTTTTATTTGGAAAATTTATCTTTATGGCAATACATAATAGAGGCAATTGTGCTTTTAATACCAAGCAGTGAGATATTTTTATCCATATTCAACTGGAGCATAAATAGACTTTCAGAACCAAGGTTTATACCAAAAATGGAATTTAAACAAGGTATACCGGAAGAATTCAGTACCGCAGTGGTAATACCTGCACTTACAAGTGATGAGCGTAGGATAAGGGATCTTATAAGTGACATGGAAGTATATTATCTGGCAAATAAAGAGGAAAACCTATATTTTGTACTTCTTGAAGATTTTAAGGATGATATTAGAGAGGAAGATGATAAAGATAAATCCATAGTGAGCACTGCATTGCATGAAGTAAAAAAACTCAATAAAAAATATGGTTGTCAGGGAAAAGATAAATTCTATTTTTTAAGCAGACATAGAAAATATAATGAAAAGGAAGAAAAGTGGATCGGATGGGAAAGAAAACGTGGCAAATTAATGGAGTTCAATTCACTGATAAGGGGAGATAATACTACAAGTTATGAGGTTATAAGTGGGGATATAAAAAATTTGTATAAGGTGAAATATGTAATAACTCTGGATGCAGATACTATAATTCCTAAAGATACAGCCAAATTACTCATAGGAGCTATGGCGCATCCTTTAAATCTGCCCTATCTGGATAATAAAAAGATAATAAGGGGTCATGGATTAATGCAGCCAAGAGTAAGTGTAGGTGTGTTGAGTGCAAATAAGACTTTGTATTCAAGCATTTTTTCCGGCCAGACTGGCATAGATGTATATACTACGGCTATTTCTGATGTATATGAAGATCTGTTTGATGAAGGAATATTTACAGGTAAGGGAATTTATGATGTGGATGTATTTAATAAGGTTTTAAAAGATGAAATACCTGAAAATACTGTGTTAAGTCATGATCTATTGGAAGGATCCTATGTAAGGGCTGCTCTTGTAACGGATGTAGAGCTTATAGACGGATATCCGGCCTATTATGATTCCAGCTGCAAAAGACTGCACAGATGGGTCAGGGGCGATTGGCAATTAATACCTTGGATTTTCAAGAAAAGATCTTTGAATAAATTATCCAGATGGAAAATATTTGACAATTTAAGAAGAAGTGTGGTATCTCCAGGTATAATAATACTCATTATAATAGCCTTAACTGTATTTCAAAGTCCGGATAATCTGTTGATTGTAGCATTGATTTCATTGTTATGCCCTATATTTTTTGATGTATCGGAAACCGTAGTATGTCCTGCAGAGGGAGTAAGCTTTTCAGGAAAAATAGGGAATTTTAAAAATGCAGTGGAACAATTTTTTCTCATATTAAGTTTCTTACCTTATCAGGCCTATTTAATGCTGGATGCTATCATAAGAACAATTTACAGGGTATTTATAAGTAAAAAATACTTGCTTCAATGGCAAACCGCAGCGGACACAGAAGCAGCTTCCACAAAAACATTTAAAGGTTATCTGAAATCAATGTGGGTATGCAGTGTTACCGGGGTGGTTATAGCTCTACTAGCCTTTAGAAATCATGTAGATACTGCACTTTTTATGCTGCCCTCTTGTATAATTTGGTTTTTTGCACCTTGGGCAGCATTTAATGTAAGCAAGGAAGAAAAAGATAATGAAAAAATAAAGATGAAATATGAAGAAAAAGAACTGTTGAGGAGGTTGAGTAGAGAAACCTGGGCCTATTTTGAGGATTTCATGCTGCCGGAAAATAATTGGCTTCCACCTGATAATTATCAAGAGAAACCTTATAAGGGTATAGCTTATAGAACATCTCCAACTAATATGGCTATGGGGATTACCTCAAATATAGTAGCTTATGATTTGGGATATATTGGGATAAAGGAACTTCAATACAGACTTGAAAATATAATTTTAAATATGGAATCATTGGAAAAATATAAGGGACATTTTTATAATTGGTATGATATAAAAACGAAAAGCCCCCTTCAACCTAAATATATATCTACAGTGGACAGTGGAAATCTGGTGGGATATATGTGGCTTACGGAGGAAGCCCTGGAGGAATACATTAGTTATCCCCTTGTGAATAAAAATCTGGTTTTGGGATTGAGGGATACGTTGAAATTAGCTCAGGAGGAAATAACTGAAAAATTCAAAATTCAAAATATCTATAAAGATTTTATTAATGTAGAAAATAAATTTGATATATTTTCCATGAAAAATTTTTTGAGTGCAATTCTAAAAAAATCACGGAAAATTGATGAAGATCAGGGTGACTTATATTGGAATAAAAAAGTTCAATATATGGCATCTAATTTTGAAGAAGAGATAAATGAATTTTTCCCCTGGGTTGATTTTGTAAATAGAAATGAAAAACTCAAGTACTTTAAAGTAAGATTAGATGAACTGGCTAGTAAAACATCTTTAGAAGAAATGCCCATGGTAATTGATAAATTTCTTCACTGTGAATTTAAAGATTACTGTAAAGATGAAAAAGATTGCGATAAAAGTATGGATGATTTGAAAAATTTACTGGATAACGCCAAGTACAGAATAGGTGAGTTTATTTTTGAAGTGAAGAATATAAAAGATAAACTTGCAAAAATGAGTGAAAGTCATGATTTTAATATATTATATGATAAAAAAAGACAGCTTTTTGCTATTGGATATAATGTGGAAAATCATACTATAGGTAATAATTATTATGATCTACTTGCATCAGAAGCCAGGCAGGCCAGTTTTGTAGCCATAGCCAAAGGACAGGTAGAAAAGTCCCATTGGTTTAATCTGGGAAGAGCCATGACTTATGCTGGAGGAGGTAAAGCTCTTGCTTCCTGGTCTGGAACTATGTTTGAATATTTAATGCCGCTTATAATTATGAAAAGTTTTCCCAATACCTTATTGAGCAATACTTATAAATATATAGTTGAGGCACAAAAAAAATATGCTGATGGTAAGCATGTACCTTGGGGTATTTCAGAATCCGCATATTATGACTTTGATTTAAATTCCGTATATCAGTACAAGGCATTTGGAATTCCTGGAATTGGATTAAAGAGAGGTCTTGTTAATGAATTGGTAGTTGCCCCCTATGCTTCTGTAATGGCTCTTCAGGTTAATTTTAAAAGTGCCTTAAATAATATAAAATCAATTGTTAAATTAAAAGCTGAGGGAAAGTATGGATTTTATGATGCTTTAGATTATACAAGAAAAAGACTTGTGAAAAATGAAAAAAATGCCCTGGTAAGGTGTTTTATGGTACATCATGAAGGAATGAGTTTTATGTCATTGGACAATGTTCTCATGGAAAATATACTTCAGGAAAGATTCCATAGAATACCAAGAGTAAAGGCTGTAGAACTTTTACTTCAAGAAAAAGTATCCGGGAATATTGTTTATGACAGAGAAGAAGATATTAGAGAAACTAGGATAGCTTTTCAAGATGAAAATATAATCACAAGAAAATATACTACTGCGAGGACAAAGATACCGGAAGTAAATATAATTTCCAGTGGAAATTATTCTCTAATGGTGACAAATAGCGGCAGCGGATATAGCAAGATGGATGATATTATGGTATATAGGTATCGTGAAGATGTTGTTACAAATGACACAGGAATGTTCTTCTATATAAAGAATATAAATTCCAATGAATATTGGAGTGCTGCTTATGAACCTTGTAAATGCACACCTGAAGAATATGAGGTCGTATTCTCTCCGGATAAGTCGGAGTTTAAAAGAAAAGATGGAAATTTAAGAACTCATACAGAAATTACCGTATCTCATGAGGATGGAGGAGAGATAAGAAAAATTTCAATTGCAAATATGAGCAATTCTGTAAGAGAAGTAGAGATCACCAGTTATTTGGAAGTGACCCTGGCATCTTATAATGCAGATTTGGTTCATCCTGCCTTTGGAAATTTATTTATACAAACTGAATTTATTCAAAATCCAACCTGCATTATTGCCGGCAGAAGACCTAGAAATGTAGATGAACAGAAGAAATGGCTTATGCAAACTATAGCAGTGGAAGGCGAACAAATAGGTGCAGTTCAATATGAAACCAATAGAGATAATTTTATAGGCAGAAATAGAAATCTTGTAAATCCAAGAGTAATGGATAATGATGTACAGCTTACCAAGTCAGTGGGGGCAGTAATTGATCCCATAATAAGCATGAGGGTTAGAATAAGGATAGAACCAGGTAAAATTGGTGTGGTAGCTTACAGCAGTATATTGGCAGATTCTAAAGAAAATGCAGTTAAACTTGCAGATAAGTACAGTGATATATGTAATGTAAATAGGATGTTTCAGCTTTCATGGACTGAAGCTCAACTGGAGATGAAATATCTTGGAATAAAGTCAAACCAGATAAATGTATATCAGGAAATGGCTTCGAAGATTTTATTCTTCAATGATTTATTTCAAAACAGATGCAAGTATATTATGAATATGAAAAGCGGTCAGTCAGCATTGTGGCGCTATGGAATTTCAGGAGATTTGCCTATAGTTCTTCTTATTATAAGAGGTGAAGATCATATGAGTCTTGTAAGACAATTTTTATGTGCCCATGAGTACTGGACTCTAAAAAATTTGCCGGTGGATTTGGTTTTATTAAATTTGGAAGATAGCTCTTATACACAACCTCTTCAGGATAAATTAAGGGATGCTGTGAATTCCAGCTTGTCTAGAATTAAAAGAAATAAAGGTGGGAAAATATTTATCTATAATAAAAGTTCAGTACAGGAGGATGTAGATTTTCTAAAAGCTGTGTCCAGGTTTGTAATAGATGGAGAAGGGGGAGAACTGTCTAATCAATTTATGGATAATGTGGATTCCATAAAAGATGAAAACAGAAAAGACTGTACAAATTACAGGCATAACCAAAAGGCAAATTCCTCCTATAATTTTGAAATACCTCCACTTCAATATTTTAATGATATAGGCGGATTTTCTAAAGATGGCAGGTCATATATAATAATATTAAAGAATTATAACAATACACCTGCACCATGGATAAATGTGATTTCAAATAAAAAATTTGGATTCCATATTTCTGAAAATGGAGTATCCTATACATGGAATAAAAATAGCAGGGAAAATAAGCTTACAACCTGGTCCAATGATGCTGTTATGGATGGCGAAGCAGAAGAGATATATATAAAAGATGAGACAACAGGTCATGTATGGAGCATATCCCCTAAGCCGGTTAGAGATTCTGGAGAGTATATAATAGAACATGGTTTTGGGTATTCTACTTTTAAACATGAGGCTGACAATATAATAGGTGAAATGACTGTATTTGCAGATACAGAGGATAGTGTGAAGGTCTGCAGGATAAAATTACAGAATATAAGCGGGGATAAGAGAAAACTTTCAGTAACTTACTATGCAAAGCTGGTATTGGGAGTCTGCCATGAGCAAACGGCACAGCATATATACACTGGATTTAATAATGAACATGAATTTTTATATGCAAAAAATCCATATAGTGAACATTTTAAAGATGGAATATGTTATATGAAAATTTTAGGTGGTCAGGAGTTGTCCTATACTGGAAGCAGAGAGGAATTTATAGGAAGAGAAGGGGATATATCCGCTCCTGAAGCTCTTCAATCTGAAAACTTTTCAAATAAAGTTGGTGCTGGAGTTGATCCCTGTCTTGCCCAAAATATAAAAATAGAATTGGATAAAAACTCAGAGGGAGAAATTATAATTCTCCTGGGGCAGGAGGATAGTTTGGAGCAAATAAGCAGAGTTTTTGAAAAATACAGTAATGTGGAAGATGTCAGTATGGGATTAAAAAAAGTCAAGAATTATTGGAAAGACTTGTTTAACACTATACAGGTTGATACACCGGATGTTTCTATGAATATTATGTTGAATGGATGGCTTATGTATCAGGTATTATCTTGTAGATATTGGTCCAGAACTGCATTTTATCAATCGGGAGGTGCTTATGGATTCAGGGATCAGCTTCAGGATGTAATGGCTCTTTCCTATGTGGATCCTGCCATAACAAGAGACCATATAGTATACAGTGCTTCTAGACAGTATCTGGAAGGTGATGTCCAACATTGGTGGCATCCTTTTATAGGAAGCGGAATCAGAACCAGGTTTTCAGATGATTTGCTCTGGATGCCTTATGCAGTAGAAGATTATATCCAAAATACGGGAGACTACAGCATATTGAATGAAAAAGTATCCTATTTACAGGATGAGCAGTTGAAAGAGGGAGAGGATGAAAGATATAATATATCCAATATATCCGGGGAAAAAGGGACTGTTTATGAACACTGCATAAAAGCTATTGAAAGATCTCTGAGATTTGGATCGCATAATATACCTCTTATGGGCTCAGGAGACTGGAATGATGGTATGAATACTGTAGGCAATAAGGGTAAAGGCGAAAGTGTATGGCTTGGATGGTTCCTGTACAGTATATTGGATAAATTTGCACCGATATGCAGATTTATGGGAGATAATGAATGCGAAAATAAATACTTAAAGTCAAAGGAGTTTATAAGGGAGAATCTGGAGAAAAATGCCTGGGATGGAAGCTGGTATAGAAGAGCATATTTTGATGATGGGACTCCACTTGGATCTGCTAAAAATGAGGAATGTCAAATTGACTCTATTTCTCAATCCTGGTCAGTTATATCAGGAGCCGCAAGGGAATCCAGGTCTAAAGAAGCTGTAGATGCTCTTGATAGAAACCTTATAAAGGAGGATAAAGGCATAATATTGCTGCTTAATCCGGCCTTTGACAAATCTTCTTTAGAGCCGGGATATATTAAGGGATATGTACCTGGTGTCAGGGAAAATGGAGGACAATATACTCATGCCGCCATATGGGCAGTTATAGCTCTTGCTAAAATAGGTGATAATGATAGGGCCTATAGGACGTTTTCCATGATAAATCCCATAAATCATGCTAAGACCTATTTGAATTGTCAAGTTTATAAGGTGGAACCATATGTAGTTTCAGCAGATGTATATGCTGTGGGTACTCATGTGGGAAGAGGAGGCTGGAGCTGGTATACAGGTGCAGCTGGATGGTTGTACAGGGCAGGTATAGAAACAATACTCGGAATGAAGTTCAAAGAAAAGTCAGGATTCACCATTTCTCCTGCTATACCAGATAGCTGGAAAGGTTATAATATACGATATGCCAGGGGAAAATGTCTGTATAATGTGGAAGTTGTCAAAAGCGAAAAAAAAGGAATATGGCTGGATGGAAATGAACTTCAAGATGGAATAATACCTTTTTTAAGGGAAGGTAAACATGAAGTTAGAGTAAATATATGAACAAAGTTTTATTAAAATAAAAATCCGCCATATTGGACTAAAAATGCTGGGTTTCAGGAGGATTTTATATTGCAAATGTAGAAGTATTATCCATGCAATAGTATGAGGAGGAATAAATTATGATAGAAGTTAAACAAGTTTATAAGTGCGAAGTATGCGGTAATATAGTTGAGGTTCTTTATAAAGGTGGCGGAGTTTTAGTCTGCTGTGGTAAACCTATGAAGTTGATGGAGGAAAATACTGTAGATGCTGCTGTTGAAAAACATGTTCCTGTAGTTGAAAAAATAGATGGTGGAGTAGTGGTTAAAGTTGGTGCAGTGGAGCATCCAATGACACCAGAGCACTATATTCAATGGATTGAAGTTCACACTGAAAATAAAATTTATAGAAAGTACCTGAAACCGGGCGAAAAGCCAGAAGCTACATTTAAATTAGATGAAAAAGTGGTAATGGCAAGAGAATATTGTAATTTACATGGACTGTGGAAGAAATAATATTTTGTGTTAATTATAACCTCCCTGTAAAAATCAGGGAGGTTATTGAAAATAAAATAAATATACATAGTATTTTTTGAATATTTATAGTAGAATATATAATATAACTTAAATCCTTTGAAAGAAAGCAAGTAAATTTAAAAACAGATTTTAAGCGAGTTGTATGTGGTGAAAGTACAATAATCATGTTTCAATTGAATGGGTTCTGGAGGAGTAAAATGAATTAAATTAGTAGTTTTAACCGTAATTCTTACGTTACAAGATAGGATTCTGTGATCTATTTAAAGGGGAAGATTGTTTTTTAATCTTTTTGAATTTAGGTGGTACAGCGTTAATAACGCCCTATAATTTTATATTATAGGGTTTTTTTATCAATAAAAATGTTACAGTGTTGGAGGTAATAAAATCATGGAAGATAAGAAAAAAGTAATATTTAGCGGAATTCAGCCTTCGGGGAACTTAACTATAGGAAATTATTTTGGAGCTTTAAAGAATTGGGTAAAGCTTCAAGATAAATATGATTGTTATTTTTGCGTAGTGGATCTGCATGCTATAACTGTAAGGCAGGAGCCAAAGGATTTGAGAAGAAGGACTCTTGAAGTATTAGCTATATATTTAGCTGCAGGCATAGATCCAGAAAAAAACACCATATTTATTCAATCTCATGTTCCCACTCACAGTGAAGCAGCATGGCTTTTAAACTGTTTTACCTATGTAGGAGAGCTTGAAAGAATGACTCAGTATAAAAGTAAATCTAAAAAGTATGGAGCTGAAGGAGGAACTGTAAGTGCTGGACTTCTTAATTATCCTGTACTGATGGCTGCGGATATATTACTCTATAATACAGATCTTGTGCCTGTAGGAAAAGATCAGACTCAACATATTGAAATTACAAGAGATATAGCTGAAAGGTTTAATAATGCCTATAGTCCTACGTTTACTTTGCCTGAAGGATATATACCAGAAGATGGAGCCAAGATAATGGATTTGCAGGATCCTACGAAAAAAATGTCTAAGTCATCAAATAATCCCAACAGTTATATACTGATTATGGATAATCCTGAGGTCATAAGAAAAAAGATAAACAGATGTGTTACCGACAGTTTGGGTAAGGTGAGGTATGCCGATGATCAGCCTGGAATAAAAAATCTCATGAATATATTAAGTGCCATTACAGGTATGAGTCATGAAACAATAGAAAGTAAGTATGAAAATAAAGGATATGCTGAATTTAAAAATGATACAGCAGAAGCTATAATAAAAGAACTTACGCCAATACAAAATAAGGTAAATGAATTACTTGGAGATAAAAAATATTTGGAGGATATATATAAAAAAGGAGCAGAAAAGGCCTACTATGTATCTAATAAAATTCTGCGAAAGATGCAGAAGAAAATAGGATTTATACCCGTTTCAAGGTAAAAAAATCTTTATAAAGGAAACTTTTGAATTTTATTCATTAGAATAATTGAGGGCAAATTAAAACTGTTAATTTGCCCTCAATTATTATTCTGTTTTTCCGATGTCTGACAATTCAAGGCCCTTATTATGTTCTAATGCCCAGCTGATGGTCCATTCGCTTTGAAATATCAATATATCTCTTCCTTTTAAATCTTTTACTTTTTTTGTGTCACTTGTTAAAACCAAATCATCTAATCTTACATTGGAATTTTCTATCCATCTTATAGCTCTGTAAGGTAACACATCTATTTTTATATCTACATTATATTCACTTTTCATTCTGTATTCCAACACTTCAAATTGAAGCAGGCCAACTACTCCTATAATGATTTCTTCAATACCTATATTTAATTCTTTAAATACTTGAATTGCACCTTCTTCAGAAATTTCACTTATTCCCTTTATGAATTGTTTTCGCTTCATTGTGTCTATGGTTTTAACTCTAGCAAAATGTTCAGGTGCAAAAATAGGAATACTTTCAAATTTGAACTTTTTATCGGGAGAGCAGAGAGTATCTCCTATACTGTAAATGCCTGGATCAAATACTCCTATTATATCTCCTGCATAGGCCTCTTCAACTATTTCTCTATCTTGGGCTAAAAATTGTTGTGGCTGGGAGAGTTTAACCTTGCTTTTTCCCTGCATGTGGAATACTTCCATTCCCTTTTTAAATTTACCTGAACATATTCTCATAAATGCAATTCTATCTCTATGTGATGGATTCATGTTTGCCTGTATTTTAAATATAAAGGCTGAAAATTTGGGATCAAAAGCATCTATTTCCCCAATATCAGATCTTCTTGGCAATGGTGCTGTCGTTAAACTTAAAAATTCCTTTAAAAAAGGCTCTACACCAAAATTTGTAAGGGCACTTCCAAAAAACACCGGCGTCAATAAACCATTTCTAACCTCTTTGGCATTGAATTTATCTCCTGCTATATCTAAAAGCTCTATGTCCTCCTGAAGTTTTTGGTGAAGAGGTTCCCCAAGTAAATCCTTGAATACAGCATCATCTACAGTGCCTTCTACAGATGCTACCGCAGTCTGGCCATGGTTGCCGCCATTGAAAACTTCTATTAAGTTTCTTTTCCTGTCATATACACCTTTAAAATCCTTGCCAGATCCTATAGGCCAGTTTATGGGGTAGGACTTTATGCCAAGAACATTTTCTATATCTTCCATTAATTCAAAAGGATCCTTGCTTTCTCTATCCATCTTATTTATAAATGTAAATATGGGTATACCTCTTAAACTGCACACATTAAAGAGTTTTTTTGTCTGGGCCTCAACTCCTTTTGCGGCGTCAATAACCATTACAGCACTGTCTGCTGCCATTAAAGTTCTATATGTATCTTCGCTGAAATCCTGATGACCTGGTGTATCTAATATATTTATACAGTAATTATCATAATTGAATTGCATTACTGATGAGGTTACAGAAATACCCCTTTGCTTTTCTATTTCCATCCAATCGGATACTGCATGCTTTGAAGCTTTTCTAGCTTTAACTGAACCTGCAAGTCTTATGGCGCCGCCATATAACAATAACTTTTCGGTAAGGGTTGTTTTACCTGCATCTGGATGAGATATTATCGCAAAGGTTCTTCTTTTCTCTATCTCTTTTCTTAAGTCTGCCACTACCTTTTCTCTCCTATTCTTTATTAGTTTCATTACTGATTTTAACTTTATTATATATTAATGTCAATGCCATTTGACATAGTGAAAATAAAAGGCCCTAAGTGAAATACTTAAGGCTTGTATGTTTTTAAAATAAATTAGTTTTTCATAGTATATAAATAATAATTTTTAACGTAAATGGGTTTGCTTTTTTTATAATAGAATGCATTTAATGGTTTTTCAAGTAATATTTTAGACTTGTCCAATATAAAATCTGATAATTTTACAGTTACATATGCCAAAATCATTCCAGCGATTACATCTAGTACCCAGTGAATTTCAAGATATAAAGTTGAATATATTACACTTAGGCAGAAAAAGCCAAATACGAATTTGAATATTCTATTACGCTCTCTAAGTGCTAGCAGAAACATGGCAAAACATATGGATGTGTGCATAGATGGAAAACAATTGAGCGTAATACCAGCAGCAGCTTGAGGACCTAAGTGTCTAGCCAATCCATCAGGTTGTCCAAGTACATACCATACTTCCTGAAGATGAAAAGTAAGATAAAATGGAGTTATTAAAAATATTTGTAAAATATGAGCAGATAGTGTATATTGAAGCATTTTCTTAAAATCCTTAATCAGGGCGGATCTGTATATTGCGAATAGAACAGGCAGTACAAAACCATTATTATATACCATTCTAAAAAACCAGGTTAAAGTTTCTGACTTGTATATTCTTGCAAAACTGCCATCATTAAAGGGTATTTTGCTGAAAATAGGATTCAAGTTCACTATTACACTCTTGCTTATTTGCCATCTCAACATCTTTCCCCAAAATTCGTATCCATGTTCATTTATATAAAATATAAACAAGAAAAAAACAGAACATAGCAGTAAGAATGGAATTAATTTAATATCTTGTCTAATATCTGAATAAGCAGTAAAACATATTAAAACAAGCATAAACATATATATCTTACTAGTTAAGCTAATGGACAAATAAGGTACCAGGTGTAGAGCCCTATGTAAAAAAAACAAACCTATAAGCACAAAATAATATTTGTTTAGCAATTCCCAAAGTTCTGCCCCTATATATTTTATTGTTTCCCCTATATTTTTTTCTACAAGTTTCTGCATAAAATTATAACCTCCCTATGTACAAAATAAATTATATCACGAGTAAAACAGTAAGTATACAAAATATTTAAGGACAATTTGATTTTTAAAATACATAAGGAAATGAATGAAAAAATTTAAAAAATTGTAAGATTATACATGTTTTTTTCTAATAACCAATATATCTATTATAAAAACGGAAATACACACTAAAAGTAAAATATTTATGGATAATCCTCCTGTTTTTACTATTAATGCAATTAAAAAAAATATCAATATAAGGCTGCAGAGCCATTTGAAAAATATCATCATTTTCTCCTTTTAAATTTATTTATCAAAAGTATTCCTTATGGGCAAACTCCACCTGAAACTAAGAATCACTTTATCTATAAATAGTATTACCCTTATGAGACAAAGTTATTAAAAGCCAAAATGTACCCATACATTTTGACTTTTTTACAAATATAAATATAATAGTACTAACTTATAATTAAAGAGGGGATTGACCGTAATGGAACAAAAAAAATTAAGTATTAGCGATTTAAAAGTTCGGGATATGATTCAAGTAGCACTTATGGCTGCGGTAACCTATATTGCTACATCTGTAATTAACATACCAACAGGGGTTGTGTTTAAAGGAGTTGTACATCTTGGGGACAGCATGGTACTTTTAGCAGCTGTGCTGTTGGGAAGAAAAAAAGGTTTCTTATCAGCTGCCATAGGAATGAGCTTATTTGACATTCTTTCACCTTATGCCATCTGGGCACCTTTTACATTTTTTATAAAGGGTATTATGGCATGGATTGCAGCCACCATTGCTTATAGGGGAGAATATAATGGAGAAAAGCTGTGGAATAATGTGTTAGCATTTATTATAGCTTGTATTTGGATGATAGCTGGATATTATATGGCTGGAGTTTTAATGATGCATTATGTAACCAATATAAATTTCTCACAGGCATTTGTTTTATCAGTAGCAGAAATTCCGGGGAATATTGCACAGAGTATTGTTGGAATAGCTATAGCACTTCCTCTGGCAAAAGTCTTAAAAAAAGCCAATTTAGTCAGGTGATTGTATAAATGTTCATGTAAAATAAGGTCATACAAAGTTAAAAACTTTATATGACCTTTATCAGTCCTATAATTTGTATAATAGGCAAAAGAGAGGCAAATCCTCTCTCTTTATTTCTATCTTCTCATCCTGTTCTTTTCAGACTTTCTCTTTTTCCTGCACTCTGGACATCTTACAGGGTCGTTTTCAAATCCTTTTTCTTTATAAAATTCTTGTTCACCTTCAGTAAATACAAATTCTTTTCCGCAATCCTTACACACAATTGTCTTATCTGCCATTTAAATAAACCTCCTTAACCAGGACTAATTTTATTCTTGATAATCTACCTCCTAGGGTTAAGGAGAATATAGTACCTTGAAAAAATTTGACCTAATATACATAAATATTATAATTAGAGTAAAACTCTAGATTTATTATACCATATTCTAATAAAAAAGCAATGTTTTAGAAAAATATTGCTTTTCTAGATTCATTGGTATCACTAAAATACAACGGATATAGCGGTGAGTATTATTTCAGATTTTATTAATAAATTAAGGTAAAATATGGATAAATTAAAATATGTCAATTAGCAGTGGGAATAGAGTATAATTAATTTATATAGATTAATTATGGAATTTTAATAAAAGTAGTATGTAATAAAAGACAAAAATCATGTGTATAATAAAGTTGAGGTTATCTTTATGAATATAAAAAAGTTTCTCAATCTATTGAAAAGAATAGAAGGGCCTAAATTAGATTTTAAACAATGTATGAATATTGAAAATGATAGTGGAAGAAAGGAGCTGGCCAAGGATATATGTGCTATAGCTAATTCCAGAGGGGGTAGGGGCTATTTAATAATAGGAATTGAAGATAAGAGTAAGAAAGTACTTGGTATTAGTGAAATAAATTTTAGTGAAGAAAAAATACAACAGATAGTTAGTTCCAGAATTGATCCTCCAATACCTGTTTCACTTGAAATTTTACAGTATAACGGGAAAAATATAGCTATCATAAATATATATGACAGCCCTCAAAGACCTTATCAGATGCGGGATAATGGGGCCTTTTATATAAGAAGAGGATCAACCAACGATACTATGCGTAAACAGGAGATAATTTCTGCTCTTCAGGAGAATTTAAGTATAAATGTGGAATTGTGCCCCATACCCCATAGTGATTTGAATTGTATAGATGACGGTATAGTAAGAAGATATTTTCTATCACAGGGGATAGATATTACTGATGAAAATAGAGTAGAGTTAATGGAAAATGCTTCAATAATATATATGGATAAGAATTCCGGACGATATATGGGCACTTTAGGCGGGTTGTTGGTTTTTTCTAAAATCAATAATGTATGTATTCCACACAATATGATAAAAATAGTTAATAAGATTAATAGAAATTCAAAACCTGTTAGTATAATTCAAGGAGATTTGATTTCTATGATGGATGAGGCAGAGAAGATAATTAGAAATGTTATAACTATAAAATCATATCCTGTAGAAGTGGTGAATGAAGGAATAAGAGAAGCTATAGTATATAGGGATTATTCAGATTTCTCTAGAGGAATAGAGATTGTATTGGGGTATAACAGCATAGTGATAACTAGTCCTGGTATTTTAATAAATAGAAAGAATACAAATTTTTATAATTATATAAATAGAAACATGTGGATATACGAGAAGATAATAGCTCTAGATACCTGGGAAAGATCTCTGAGCATTGCGTCTGGTTTTAACAGGATGCGAAAGGAATTTAAAAATAAGGGAAGAGTTAAATTTGTAAATTCCATAAAAGACCATGATTTCAAGGTGGTTTATCCTGGCATTAAAAATTTTAAATGATAATACTGATCTGATAATGTAAAAATATGTAGTAATTTTTATAATAAATTATATATGGAACTGTTGAAAAAATATTCTGAACATTATATAATCTAATTATAAGGATGGCATCTAAATATCAAATTAAGGGGTGATAAAGATGATTCATGTATTTTGCAGCAAAAGAGGTTCAGGAAAAACTAAAAAGTTGATTAGTTTGGCCAATGAAAAGGCAATGATAGGAAGGGGTCATATTGTTTATGTAGATGATGATAAGCGACCGTTATGTCAGCTGAATAGGGAAATAAGGTTTATAGCTACAAGCGATTTTAATTTAAAAAAGATGGAAACCTTTTATGGTTTTTTGTGCGGCATACTTTCAGAGGATTATGATATTGATACAATTTTTATTGATGGATTGTTCAATATTATAGATGGGAATCTTAAAGATATGTCGCATTTGTTTTATGATATTGAAAAGTTGTCAGTAGAATACAGAGTGAATTTTTATATAAGCATAAATGAAGAGGAAGAAAAAATACCTGAATTTATTATGAAGTATGTAGCATAGTTATAGCTGCATTATTGATGAGAAAACAATTTTATCTTTTATATAGTTAAGACTGGAAACCTTTCCGGTCTTAATATTTTATTTCTGCAATATAATTATTGTTATAAGATTTATATCTTGATAATATATGGGTACAATATTGAAAAAGATGATTTTTAAAGATATACTATAAATTATAGTAACTGTACTGATTATTTGAAAGGTAGGGATTTGGATTGACTAATGTTTATGACATATTATTAGAGCGTGGTTACATAAAACAAACTACTCATGAAGAAGAGATAAGAGAATTATTAGGAAAAGAAAAGGTAACATTTTATATAGGATTTGATCCGACTGCAGATAGCCTTCATGTAGGACATTTTTTACAGATGATGGTTATGAGTCATATGCAGAAAGCTGGTCATAGACCTATAGCATTGCTGGGCGGTGGCACAGGTATGGTTGGCGACCCAACTGGGAAAACCGATATGAGAAAAATGCTGACTCCGGAACAAATACAGCACAATGTGGATTGTTTTAAAAAACAATTTTCAAAACTTATAGATCTTGATAATGGAAAGGCCATAATAGAGAACAATGCCAAATGGTTGTTGAATTTGAATTATGTTGAATTTCTAAGAGAGGTAGGAGTTCACTTTTCTGTAAACAAGATGCTTACAGCAGAATGTTTTAAACAGAGACTTGAAAAAGGATTATCCTTTCTTGAATTCAATTATATGTTAATGCAGGCTTATGATTTTTTAGAATTGAACAGAAGATATAACTGTGTACTCCAATTTGGAGGAGATGATCAGTGGTCAAATATAATTGCAGGAGTGGATCTGATTAGAAGAAAAGAAAAAAGACCTGCTTTTGGAATGACTTTTACTCTTCTAACTAAAAGTGATGGTAAAAAGATGGGAAAAACTGAAGGCGGAGCTATATGGCTGGATAAAGAAAAAACATCACCTTATGATTTCTATCAGTATTGGAGAAATGTAGATGATGCTGATGTGGAAAAATGTCTGGCGCTTTTAACTTTTCTTCCAATGGATGAAGTGAAAAGACTTGGATCACTTCCAGGAGAGAAGATAAATGAGGCTAAAAGGATACTAGCTTATGAAATAACTAAAATTGTACATGGGCAGGATGAGGCTGAAAAAGCAAGAGAAGCTGCAGAGGCTTTGTTTGTTGGCGGGCAGGATATGAGCAGTGTACCTACAGTAGAAATAAATAAAAGTTCCTTAGGATGCTCTATAGTTGAACTTTTAGTCAATTTACATATACTGTCATCCAAGAGCGAGGCTAGAAGACTTATAAATCAGAATGGTCTAACTGTAAATGATAAAAAGGTTTCAGATCCCAATTTTATAGTTACAGAAAGTGACTTTAAAAATAGTTATATGCTTGTAAGAAGGGGTAAGAAAAATTATAATCGAATTGTGATTAAATAAATAGAAGCTGTTTTATATACCCAAAGTGGTATATAAAACAGCTTCTATTTATTTAATTATTTTAAATCCCATATAGTTCAAATGTCATATTTCCACATTATTAGAGCATCTTCTTTATTATCTGCATAATATTCTTTCCTTATACCTTCTTCTACGAATCCATACTTTTTGTAAAGATTTTGAGCAATCAAGTTAGATTTTCTAACTTCTAAAGTCATACTGGTTATAAATTCAATTTTACATATTTCTATAAGTGCTTCCAAAAGAAGACTTCCGGTACCTATCCCCCTGTATTCAGGATGAACTGCTATATTTGTTATATGTCCTTCATCCAATATGCGCCACATGCCTGCATATCCCATTACTATACCGGATTTTTTGGCAACTACATATTTTGCAAGAGTATTATTTTCAATTTCTTTCTCAATGGATTCTCTGGACCAGGGTATAGTAAAACACAGATTATTTATTGCAAATACGCTGTCAATATGTTCTGATTTTAAAGGACATATTTCTATATCAATCATTTTTATAGGACTCCAATTTTTTTTCATATTCTCTTTCTGCTTGAGATTTTCTCAAATAGACAGGGGCAAATTCATACAGATCATCTTTGAAACCAGAATCCAGGAGCTTTAATCCCAATTCACCTAATGAGGAAGCTTTTACTACGTTTAAGTGTATAGGCGCAAAATGAACGTCTTTTATTTTCGACATCAGCTTCTCCTTAAATTTTGGCACAGCATCTCCTAGAAAATATACAGGTTTATTATGATGATTTAATAGTTCAATTAAATCATCAATGGGAATAATCATATATTTGCTTGTAATATTTAAATTATCATTTTTAAAATTATAAAGTGCAGTATATACATTCCCTCTAAGAGCATCCAATATGGGACATATAATTCCGGGAGTATAGCATAAATTGTAAGCCAGGGCATCCAGAGAGGATACTCCTATAAAAGGCTTTCCGGTACCCTGACTTAATCCTTTGATTACAGCAGCTCCTATTCTAAGACCTGTAAAAGAACCAGGGCCCTTGGAAACAACAAATCCATCTAAAGAGTTGATATCTATATTTAGATCTTTTAAAAGTTTATCTATTATAGGCATTAGAACTGTAGAATGTTGTTTTTTGTAATTGAAAGTAATTTCACCAAATAATTTATATTCATCTAATATAGCACATGTTGCCGATTCAGTAGAAGAATCCAAACTTAAAATTTTCATATTTCTATTTTAACTCCTTTATATAATCATATCTATTGCCATGATATTTTATTATTATTTTTCTAAAATCAGGACCTTTTTGGGGAATTTTATAAATATTTATCCATATACACTCCTTTGGTATTAGTTCTTTTATATAATCAGCCCATTCTATGACACTTACAGCATCGCTGAAGATATATTCATCAAAACCTATTGCTGCTATTTCGTCTATATCATTAACCCTGTATACATCAAAGTGAAAGAGCTTTAACCTGCCCTCGTATTCATTTACTATTGTAAAAGTAGGGCTTGTTATAGGATCATCTATTTTAAGACCTTCTGCAATGCCTTTGGTAAAATAGGTTTTACCCGTACCAAGGTCACCTGTAAGACAAATTATATCACCGGCATTTAACATACTTCCTAATTTTTTACCTAAATCAATGGTATCTTTGACACTGTCTAAAATATATTCCAATTACTTCATCTCCCAGATATTTTATGGTATGGTATTAAAACAGCAAATGTTAGTATCTCATATTTTATTTCTATTATAGGAAGCAGCTATATATTTTTTAGAAGAACCTGAAAAAGCAGATACAACTTCTTTTAAATAATTTAATGCATTGGCACATATAAAATTTTGAGATACCATGTTATCCATTATATTAAAAGTCTTTTCAGTGCAGAGGCCTTTTCTATAAGGTCTATCTTCTGTAAGTGCTTGATATATATCACATACTGCCATAATTCTAGATTCTTCGGAGAGATCTTCTGCTTTTAAGCCACGAGGATATCCTTTACCATTTAATTTTTCATGATGATTTGATGCCCATTCACTTATATTTGGTATGCCATCTATTTTATCCAGAATTATTTTAGTATAATAAACATGGGATTTTATTATATTAAATTCTTCATCTGTCAAAGAATCATTTTTATCTAATATATAAAGAGGAATAGCTAATTTCCCTATATCGTGAAGAAGACCTGCAATTTTCATCTCACGACATTTTTCTTCAGAATATCCAATATGATTTGAAACTACATAGGCCAAGTTTGCTATGCCTTTGGAGTGAGTTGCAGTAAATTTACTCTTATTATCTATTATATTTGCAAATATAATAGATATATCCTCAAATTCTTCTATACCCATAAACATTTTTAAATTAGGGTGCATTTTATCTAATATAAAGCTAGCAAAAGATATATTCTGAAGATTGAGCCAAAACATATCATGCATTGCACTTTTTAAAAAGGCATTTACAATTGTCTCGGAAAAAATTTTATTACAATTATTTTTAACCCATTTTATAATATTATCCTTTTGCTCAAAGTTAGACAAACTTTCATTATACAATATTTCTATTAAATCGGAAATCCTTATTATTTGACTTTCTATGGGGATTTCATTTTTTGATAATCTCATAGGTCCACTGCCATTAAAATTTTCATGATGGTACAATATTATATTGGATAGATTATCGAATAAAGGAAAATGATTAGTTATCCTAGCACCAATTTCACAGTGCTCTTTTATAAAGAGATCTGCAGAATGGCTTTTAGAAAGAAAATTTGATGCTCCTATATCGTGTAGCAGTGCTGATATATAAATTCTGTATTTACAGTTTTCGTCTAGGTTTAAATGATTAGCAATTTCCAGTGATATATACGTAGTCCTTTGAGAATGATGCATAAATTTATGGTCTGAATAATTTACATTGGTTATATTCTCAATAATAGGATCATTCCCGGGAAAATCGTTGTATTTGGAACTTATCTGGGCTAAATCAAGAGCTATTGACATAGCCCTTATTGTTTTATCAATACTAACTCTCATGGTTAAACCTCCATTTAGTGGTATATTAACGACATATATAATTTTATCACAATAAAATGAGCTGATAAACATATTATGATTAAGTATATAAAAAATGACATATAAAACTATAAAAGTAATTTGCAATGTTAAACTACTTTATGTAAAATATATTTGTTATTATTTATTTTATCCGATGGCTGCCATTGCTAACACCCCAGCTTTATAAAAAGGGGATGATAAGCATTGCTATGCCCCATATAGGTCTTTCTAAAGGTTTGGTGGAGGAAAGCATTTCTTATGAGAAAGCTCCAATGTACCAAAGAATCACTTGATAATAAATATGCGATGGCAATTGTATAATACATTTTTATTTTAAAATGTAGGGAGAAAGGTGAAAAACTTGAAAAAATTACTGAGCTTAATTATACTTTTTTTTATAGTATTTTTTGCTGCGTGCAGTAATAAAAGTTATAATGATACAAGTGAAGGTGTTAGTAAATTAGCTGTGAGAAAAGATATGCAGTTAAATATAGTAACCACAGATAAACTTTTATACAATATGGTAAAATCTATAGTTAAAAACAGGCATATAGTAGAATACATGTTCAATGATAGGCAAAGTGAAATAAATTTTAAATTTACAGAAGATAGTGTGAATAATATATCTAAAAAAGATCTCTTTTTTTATGTAGGAGCAGGTTTTGAACCCTGGATAGATAATTTTGTGGATAAATTAAATAAGAATAAAGTTGGAGTAACCAATGTCTCTAGAGGAGTGAAGCTTTCAAACTATAACAAGGTGGTAAAATATAATGATACAATTTTAAAATACAATCCATATTATTTTACCAATATTGATAATTATAGAATAATGTTGATGAATATAAAAAATGCACTTCAAGATAAGGATCCGCAAAATAGGGATATTTATGAGAAAAATTTTTCCGATACATTAAAAAGTCTTGACGATTATAAAAATAATTTGAAATCTGTAGATGATCAGCTGAGCAATTACAATTTTATTGTAGCAGAAGACCAGTTAAGCTATTTTGCAAGGTATAATAATTTAAATGTTCTAGAAATAAATCCGGGAGAAAGCGGTAGTATAATTCCCACAGATCCCATTGCCAAACAGAACTTGGAACAAAGGTTAAAAAGCAGCAATATGGTATTTTTATATAATGATGAATCCGTGTTAAAAAATAATGCTCAGGTATTGAAAAATTATAATATAAGGGCCGTAAAAATAGAGATTTATAATGGCAATTTCACCTATGAAGAAACCCTTAAATACAATATCAATAACTTGGAAAATATTTATAAAAGATAAAGACAAGACACAAAACAAGAGATAAAAAACTTGCAATTTGTTATTTTATGTTATATAATAAATATCGTCTTAGGGGTATAGCTCAATTGGTAGAGTAGCGGTCTCCAAAACCGTTGGTTGTAGGTTCGAAGCCTACTACCCCTGCCATTGGAAAAGCCTGTGAATTTAACAGTTCACAGGCTTATATGATATTGATTTATTAAAATGAGACAATAAAAATTATTATCTGATCCATTCAACTAGTTTATCTAAAGATGGTCTGGTTTTAGGCCTTGGTGCTTTTTTCCTATATCCAAAAGCCACCATGCAGGAAACTCCGAATTTTTCTCTATCCAGTATTCCTTCCTGAGATAAAATTTCTTCTACTTTATCCCTGTTAAAACCTTCTATAGGACAGGAATCTATTCCTATAAGCGCGGCAGCCGTCATCATATTTCCAAGGGCGATATAAGTCTGTTTGCATCCCCAGTCGAACATGGCCCTGTCATTTTCCAATAATTTAAAATCATTTTTCTGAAAATTTTCGTAACCCTTCTTTCTTTTATCAATTACATTCTGAGGTAATTTTTGAACATTTTCCATAATATATGATATATATTTGGAGCTATATATCAAGTCTGCAGTTTTTCTCGACAATATTACTATAAAGTGGCTTGCATCGGGCAGCTTAAGTTCTGCTCCCCAGCTTACAGGTGATATCTTTTGTCTTATCTCAGCATTTTGA
This sequence comes from Clostridium moutaii, assembly GCF_041205085.1. NCBI lineage: Bacteria > Bacillati > Bacillota > Clostridia > Eubacteriales > Clostridiaceae > Clostridium > Clostridium moutaii. Next base: position 174,438 of record NZ_JBGEWD010000004.1, on the reverse strand, counting down.
AGTATTAGAAATTTCCATGGTATAAATCCAAAAGAACTAGGTGATAATTTACCTACTTCAAGAATATAGTTGAAATCATCATCTGAAATTTTTTTTGAACCATCGAACTCCTTGCAAGCGTGTCTGAAACTATATGCTTTTAATACTTGTTCTTTAACATTTTCATTATCCATAATAATTATCCTTTCTTATTTGTAAATTTAACAATAAATTTGTCCGAATGCAAAATACAAAAATATTTTATATATTTATTATACTTTTATTTTAATAATAGGAAAATAAGATACTGGATATTTAAAAAATATAATTGTAGATGAGTAAGCAAGCTTATAATAATATAATTGAACTTTCAACTAATATGTGATATCATATATATAGTTGAAAGTTCAATTATATTTGTAGGAGGTGAAAATTATAACTAGCCTAGATAGTTATATATTGAGAGAGATAGGAGCTTTATCTCGTTGTATTCATTTCATGAGCGATGTGAAGTTTAAAGAGATAAAGCTACAAAAAGGTCAGTTTATGTTTTTAACCAGAATATGTGAGAATCCTGGAGTTAATCAGGTGGATTTGTCAAATCTTTTAAAAGTAGATAAAACAACTACAACAAAAGCCATACAAAAACTCATTGAAGCTGATTATATAAATAGAGAAAGAGATGATGTTGATAAAAGGATGTGGAGACTTTATCCAAGTAAAAAGGCGCTGAACATATATCCGGTTATTATTGATGAAGAAAATAAATATATTCAGGTTTGCTTCTGTAATCTCAATGAAAGGGAAAAAAAATCGGCTTATGAATTAGTAAAAAAAATGAGAGAAAATATTGAGAGTATCTGGAAAAAAGCAAAAAATTTTTAGGAGTGATTATATATGATAAGAAAAGCAAGTATGAGTGATATAGAAAATATAATGAAAATTATAAAGAAGACCATTGAAGAAATGAGCACATACAACAATACTCAATGGGATGAGAATTATCCACGAAAAGAGGACTTTATAAATGATATTCGAAAAGAAAATTTATTTGTATTAGAAAGGAAGGAAAATCTGGCTGGTTTTGCATGTATTAATAAAATAGAACCAGCTGAATATGGTGGCTTAAATTGGACATTAAATGAAAGTACCATGATTATCCATAGAATGGCAGTTGATTTAAATTATAGAAGAATGGGAATTGGTACTGAATTGTTGAAATTTGCTGAAGAATTTGCCTTGAAAAATAATATCAGATACTTAAAAACGGACACATATTCAATAAATATAAAGATGAATTCATTATTTAAAAAGTGCGGGTACGAATTTATTGGGGAAATAAATTTTCTGGGAAAGGAAAAACCATTTTATTGCTATGAAAAAATATTAGTTAAAAATAAATAGACTATTAATAAATAGTCATTTCATTTAAAAAGAAATTATAAAAGGCAAGAAGGGCAGGAGAATATGAGAAATGTAGTAAAAGTAAGGAATGTAAAGTTGGGAAATGGAATTCCCAAAGTTGCTGTACCTTTTATGGGATCTGATGATAAAGAAATTAGAAGGGAAATAGAATATTTGAAAACAATCAATTTGGATTTGGTAGAATGGAGAATTGACTATTATAAATATGTAGAGAGCATTGAAAAAGTAAAAAGGATTCTTGCACAAATTAGAAAAAGTTTAGGTGATATTCCTATAATATTTACTTTTAGAACTGCTAAAGAAGGAGGAGAAAAGGAAATTACAGTAGAATACTATGTAAAACTTGTAAAGTCAGTTGCGGCTACCGGAAACGTCGATATCATTGATGTTGAATTATCTATTGGAGGTAATGAATTAGTAAAAGAAATCGTAGATACAATACACCAATGTGGTGTAAAAGTAATCATGTCCAGTCATAATTTCCAAATGACACCTGAGAAAGATGAATTAATAGAAAAGATGTGTGAGATGCAGCATCTAGGTGCAGATTTACCTAAAATTGCAGTAATGCCTTGCAGCACCAAAGATGTTCTTGATTTATTAACTGCTACTAATGAAATGATATGTTATCATAGTAAAACTCCAGTTATTACTATGTCCATGGGTTCGTTAGGTATTGTCAGCCGTATAGCAGGTGAAACTTTTGGATCGGCAATTACTTTTGGATCAGCTAAAGCTGCATCAGCTCCAGGGCAATTAGACGCAAATGAGCTATATAAGGTACTTCATTTTATTGCTGCAAATAGATGATCATAGTGCATAGCAGTGTTTATCCCCCACTTTGTTAAGCTGGGGGTGTTGGCAATGGTAGCCATTAGGCATTGGATGAAATATAAAAACCTTAAATAGGGAATATTATTCTTAACTTGTTTATTAAATTATAAGTACTGGTAATTATATGGTGCTTATTTTTTATATTGATTAAAAGAATGTCTAATGGAGAGGAAGTTATAAAATGGATAGCTCTAAAATAATTATGAATAGTGGTACTGAATATTTTGTAAATAAAAATTCTAAGCAAATTATATCAGATCACGATTATATGAAGAATAGATTTCTAGAAATTGAAGATTGTAGGAATAATAATAGGGTAATTATTAATATAAATAATATATCTTCAATTGAACCGTGTAAATATAAAAAATATGTAGTTACATTGGAATGATAAGCATAATATGTATTTAATAGAGAAGCATATGAATATATAAAAATTTAATTAATATGCTTCCCTATGATAATAGAGAAATCCACCCGGATTTATTTCCAAGAGACAATAGTATAGTTATCTAAAGCAATTAAAATTTTAAAATAAGCATTTTAATGTGTATCATAGTATATTATGTGAAGTCTATATTAAAATGTGAAAAACAACGTTAAATTTAAATATATTGTTGCGTTTAATCAATTGTTGCATCTAGTGTCGTCTTCGGGTTCTGACTTACAATCCGGTTTATAATCTGATTCACAATCACAATCAGGAAACAGTGGAGTCAGATTTTGATCTGGATAAAACTTCGGAATTGGTGATCTATTAAATTTATCACATACATTTTCTTCAGGCTCAGGTTGGCATGGTTCTTTAGGAATTGGACAATAATCATAAGCAGGCATAAGAAGCTGTACTATAAGTTCACATTTTACAATTATATAATATCCTAAAGTAATATCCAAAACTTTGCAATTATTTTCATCTTCATGTAATACAGCCTGAAGTACATCAGCTACCATTTCAAGTTTTATGATATTTTCATCATCATTTTTTGAGCCATTAGAAATTAGTTGATTGGCAGATGCTTTGGATAATGAATCTGGACAATAAAACTTGCCAATCACATCTTGTCTGTTAATTTCGAATAATTCAGATCTATTTACTGCATCACAGTCAATAAAGTCTGCATAAAATGAAATGGTGTAGCAAATAATTAATTTTTTAAAACCATCCTCACATGAAAGAGGTATTTTTTCTAATGATGTCAATGTAATTTTAAAATCTCTACAGCCGATGTATATTTTTGGATTATCCAGTGGATTGCTTCTCAATTCATAATCTGTTGTATTTGTGTCAGGCCCTTCATTATAAGAAATACATCTTTTAATCAAACATTGATCAAAAACTTTAGGAATTTCTACACAAACTAATTCTGAAGGATCTGGCAAATGCCCTTGCTTATTTACCAGGCCTGGACGCGGCACAAATTTATTAAAATTTATGGACATAGATTTTCCTCCTTTTAAATATTATAATTTAACTGTCTGCGGTATACCGTAGGCATTGGTTTACTTAGCTTTTCACCTTTAGGACTTTATATTTTTCTCCGCTCTGAGAAAATAAATTGGCACTACACAATATAAATAACTCATAGGGAGGAAAAACATATTTTGTTTTAATAAAATGGAGTAACTTAATATTTTCACGGATGATTTATAAAGCCGTCATTCTTTATTTGTAAATTTTTTATGTCCTGTTCTTTACTAATGTAAAAAACTGCATGACTTATATAGAAAAGGTTATATCGTCTTACATTATATATTATGTTTGAGTATCGTAGTTGTGATATCGAAACATGATATATTTAATAAAATTTTATTAAATATGAGTTATAAATTATATTAATAAAAATATAATTAAAATGGGGTGAAAGATATTATGGCAAATATATATCCATGGATATTTAATATCAATAATAATATATGGAAAGTTTATTTAAATGATACTGATGTATTAATGTATAAATTCATGTATGATCATGGAAAATGGACTAAAGAGAAACTTATTGATGTGGAAGTAATTGAATTCGCTGCTTGTATTGAAGATGAAATAATTCATATTATATATGTTAACAAAAAATATGAAATGAGATATTGCACTATGAAAGATGGTAAGTGGTTTGGAAAATTACTTTATCATATAGATATGGGCCAATTTAAAATTGAAGGCCTAAATGCTATAATCCTGGGTGGCAAATTAAATTTTTTTTATTTGCTTAAAGCATCTGATGATAGTAAACATGGAATTTTAAAACATTACATATGGGATGGAAAAGAAATAAAGTTTTATACTATCCAACATATAGTTTTATCAAATAAAGTTGATAAATACTATGAAATACAAATAGGGGATAGTGGTTGCATTAATGCTTTTTTCCTTTCAGACAGAGGAGATGAAATATCATTTGGGTATTGTAAATATGATGGTAGTTCGTGGACTTCTGACAATAGACTTTACGGACTACAAGGTGATAATATATTGTTCAAGGTAGCAAGCGATGCTAATACATTTAATATAATCAATAGGACTAAGGAAGGGACAATGTATCTTCTTGAGCATGTTTGTGTTGAAAATAATATTTATATGAAAAAATATGAAGTCTATAAAAGTAAAATAAAACCTATTGAACCAATTATATTTTATAGAAATAATAAACTCTTTACATGTTGGCAAGAGGGCAATAATGTATTTTGCTTAAATTATAGATATGGAAAGTGGAGTAAGCCAGTCGTTTTGAATAAAGAACTAAAAGCTCCAATTAAAATATACAATTTTATCGACATGAGGGAGAGCAGGCAGCCATATATAATTTATGGAACAGAAAAAGATGGATTATGTATTTCTTCATTTATGGATTTAGTGGAAAACAATATAAGATCATTAGAACAAAAAACAAATAATAGCAATTTAAATACTAATCAGGAAGATGAAAGCATTGAAGAAATAAAAGAAAAATTTAAAAATATTTGCTATGAAAATATTATTCTTAAAGAGAAAATTGATTCTTTCAGTATGCATTTACAAAAGAAAAAGCATGCTGTCGATGAATATGAAAATAAAATTTCTAAAATTGTTGAACAAAAAAGAAAGCTGGAGGAAAATTTAAACTTTTTTATGGAGGTTAAAAAAAATATTGAAACAGAAATGGATGATATAAAGAGACAATTTTTAAATCAGAAGATGATTACAAAAAATGTACAAAATAAGCTGGATGAGAAAGAAGAAAATAACGAGCTTTTGAAGGAAAAAGTAGACTATTTAATAGGGGAAAATAGAAAGCTTAAAGACGAACTAAAGCTTGAAAGAAATCAATCATTTATGACAAAATTATTTGGGAAAAAGGATCATTAATAAAGTGATTCTTTAGAAGGGAAGTTTGCATAAGACAAACTTCCCTAAATTAAAGAGCAGATTTATTAATAATAAATACTGAATTTTATAATAGTTTTAATTATTAGCATCCGTGAGTGTTATTCTATAGTAATACCTGCACTTGCATAACCTTCTATTATGCTGCTGAAGGCAACACCCGATGTTGTTACTGAAAATACCATTAATAAACGGGTTTGTGGATCAATTGGTATATTCAAATCAAAGTTAATATTATTTGTGATAGTATCAATAATTTCACCAGTTAGAGGGGGAAGTATAACGCTGGCACCTGGAATTGGCGCAAAAGTATTATCTGGTGTATTTGAGCCGTACAATTGTGCTTTAATAGTTGCCGAACCAGTTTCCAGTGAAAATGTGTTACTAACGCTGAAATATGCTGCTATTGAAGTTATGGTCCCACTTCGAGGGACGGAAAAGGCTATATTGCGAATTCCACCAAGATAAATTTTACCTTCATAAATATTAATGTTATTGATTGAATTCCCAAATCCTATAAGGCTTACTGTATTAGTTGCTCCATTTAAAAAAGTAGTTAGTACAGCAGGATCATTTGATGCAAATGGGATGATAGCACCACGTCCGGTATCACCTTTGTCACCTTGAGGGCCTTGCGGACCAGGACAGCCAGGTTTGCCTTGAGGGCCTTGCGGACCAGGACAGCCAGGTCTGCCTTGCGGGCCTTGAGGGCCGGGGCAACCGGGATCACCTTTAGGACCTTGAGGGCCGGGGCAACCAGGATCACCTTTAGGACCTTGAGGACCGGGACAACCAGGCCTGCCTTGGGAACCTTGCGGACCAGGACAGCCGGGATCACCTTTAGGACCTTGCGGACCAGGACAACCAGGCCTGCCTTGAGGACCTTGAGGGCCGGGACAGCCAGGTTTACCTTGAGGACCTTGCGAACCAGGACAACCAGGATCACCCTTAGGACCTTGAGAGCCGGGACAACCAGGTTTACCTTGAGGGCCTTGCGGGCCAGGACAGCCGGGATCACCTTTAGGACCTTGTGAACCAGGACAGCCAGGTTTGCCTTTAGGGCCTTGCGGGCCAGGACAACCAGGTTTACCCTGAGGACCTTGAGGGCCAGGACAGCCAGATTTACCTTGAGGGCCTTGAGAGCCAGGATCGCCCTTATCACCTTTAGGACCTTGAGGACCTTGAGAGCCAGGATCACCCTTGTCACCTTTAGGACCCTGAGGGCCTTGAGAGCCAGGATCACCCTTATCACCTTTAGGACCTTGAAGGCCTTGAGAGCCAGGATCACCCTTATTACCTTTAGGACCCTGAGGACCTTGCGAACCAGGATCACCTTTGCAACCCTTAGGGCCTTGAGGGCCTTGAGAGCCTTGAGGACCAGGGCAACCAGGATCACCTTTGCAGCCCTTAGGACCTTGAGGACCTTGAGGGCCTTGAGGGCCAGGACAACCAGGATCGCCTTTGCAACCCTTAGGGCCTTGAGGACCCTGCGGGCCTTGAGGTCCGGAACAACCAGGATCGCCTTTGCAGCCCTTAGGGCCTTGCGGACCTTGTGGGCCTTGAGGTCCGGAACAACCAGGATCACCTTTGCAACCCTTAGGGCCTTGCGGACCTTGCGAACCAGGATCACCTTTGCAACCCTTAGGACCTTGAGGGCCTTGATGACCCGGGCAGCCAGGATCACCTTTGCAGCCCTTAGGGCCCTGAGGACCTTGCGAACCAGGATCACCTTTGCAACCCTTAGGACCTTGCGGGCCTTGAGAGCCGGGATCGCCTTTGCAGCCCTTAGGACCTTGAGGACCAGGACAACCAGGATCGCCTTTGCAGCCCTTAGGACCTTGAGGACCAGAACAACCAGGATCGCCTTTGCAGCCCTTAGGGCCTTGAGGACCAGAACAACCAGGATCGCCTTTACACCCTTGAGGACCAGGGCAGCCAGGTTTGCCTTGAGGGCCTTGAGGACCAGGACAACCAGGATCACCTTGCGGGCCCTGAGGGCCAGGACAGCCAGGTTTACCTTGCGGGCCTTGTGGACCTTGAGGACCAGGACAACCAGGTTTGCCTTGCGGACCTTGAGGACAAGGAATACAATCTGAACATGATGAATCACAATCATATTCTATTGATAAATAAGGCGAATTAGAAGTTCTGCTGCTATCATATCCAATTAAGCTATTAACGATATTTTCTATTCCGACTAAGGTTATACCGTTATTTGGAATAGAATTATTATGCCAATCAGCTACTAGATTTGTAATATTTATTTGTATAAAAGTTCCTACATCTGCGTCTGATATTATTTTTTTATATGGAGTAATGGAAATATCAGGTGCATTATTCCATGTAACTGTATTTCCATTAAAATTAGCTAAGTTAGTATAAATAGTTATGGATTGACAAGGATGCTTGCAATCAAGCTTATTTTTTCTATTTACGTAAAGATATAAATTTGCATTTGATATTGTAGATCCGTATGGTATTGAGTTTGTAATATCAAATTTTAGTAAACTTGCATAAGCATCCGGGCATCCATTATATTGGGTATATTCTCCACTATATAAAACCGGTGATGAGATAAAATTTGTATTTGGAAAAAATTGTGATACATATACATCATCAGTTGGATAAGCTGTAAAAATAGCCATAAGATTGCCTCCTCATTTTCGAGTATTATTCCGTTGTAATGAAAAAATTATATAGTACGGTTTAAAATTGAGTTAATTATAATATATGGAATTATATAGGCTTTGGTTACATAATGAAAATTGATTATTACTGGAAAAGGCTAGTTATCTTCTTTGCTTCCACAAAATAGCTTCAAGTCAGAAATTAGCTTTAAATAATTTAAAATTAATTCTATAGAAATAAACAGTAAGTTGATATAAACTAGTTATATAAGGTATTTTAATTTAAAGGTCACTGATTAGAGCAAGAAAAATTAAAAAATATTAATTTTAAATTAAGGAGATGTTCTAAATGAAAAAAATTAAAATTTTAATACCTCTAGATGGGACAGAAAGAAGTATGCATTCAATAGATTGGCTAAAAAAGCTATTTAATAAGGAAGAAGTGGAAGTTACTCTTATGAATGTTACTGAGATAGTCATAGTAAATGATATGATAATTACTGATGAGGTTGACAGAGCACAATTAGCCAGCGAGTCTATCTTAGATAAAGCTAAAGAGGAAATTAAAGATTATAAAGTAGATACGTTTTTTACATTTGGTTATGCTTCAGATGAAATATTGAAAAAAGCCTCTCAAGACAATTTTAATATTATAATAATGACTAAATCCACTAAGAAAGGTTTAGCTAGGATGGTTGGATCTGTTACAAGTAAAGTGGTCAAGAATTCACGTCAGTTAGTTATAATTGTTCCAGAATAATAAAAAGACTTTGAAAAGTCTTTTTATTGTATTAGCATTTGTTAAATATATACCAAACTGATATAGATATATCTTATAGAATTTTAAATTTAAGGATATATCTGCCATAGGGTAATTTAAAATATTATTTGCTATATATTTTATAATATTTTTATGAAAATGGTTACGGAAGAATATTGGATTGTGTTGCATATTTGAGAATGATTTAAAAAATTAAAGAATTTTATAAAAACACCTTTTCAAATCAAGTATTATTGTGTTAATATATAGGTAAAACAGTGATTAAAAAATTTTTTAAATATTTTTCTAGGATAACATCGACTTTTGAATATTTTAATGTTAAGGTTTTCAAATGTTCTTATCTTTAAACTAAATTCCACAAATAAAATTTGGAAATTTTATAATAGTACAAAAAATTTCTGTTGAATTAATTATAGATAATAATTTCTGTTAAAATTATATGTTTATTTTTTAACATTTTTTCTGTATGATGTGCATAGGTATAGACAAATACTTTTATGAAAACGAAAAGTTATAACTATAATTGTATTTAGATGCAATTATTTTGAATAGAAATATCAGGGCTTTAGGTAAATTAAGTTGATTCAAGAAATAATTATTTAAAGTGTTATTTTGGTGAGGAGGGAATTATTAAAATGGAAGAAAAAGTAATTTCAATTGATCAAAGTACTTTGCAAATGTTGGAGAAAGCAAAAGAGGATGGAGTTGAAACAGCCTGGGATAGAAAGAAAGCATTAAAGGTACCTTGTGGATTTGGAGCAGCAGGAGTTTGCTGCAGAACTTGTGCAATGGGTCCCTGTAGGGTAAGTCCTGTGCCAGGAAAAGGCATTGCCAGAGGTATATGCGGAGCTACGGCAGATGTTATAGTATCCAGGAATTTTGCAAGAATGGTTGCAGCAGGTACAGCAGCACATTCAGATCATGGTAGAAGTATAGCCCTTAGCTTGTATCATACCAGCGAAGATGGAAATATAAAGGTTAAGGATGAAGAAAAATTAAAAAAAGTTGCAGAGAGATTTAATGTTGAAACTGAAGGAAGAGATAAATACGATATAGCACATGATGTTGCAAAAGCAGGACTGGAGGATTATGGTAGACAGCTTGGAGAAGTGAATTTACCACCATCACTTCCACCAAAGAGAAAAGAACTGTGGAGAAATATCGGAGTATTCCCTAGAGCAGTTGATAGAGAAATAGCAGCAGTTATGCATTCAACTCATATGGGATGTAATGCAGATGCAGAGAGCATGATAAAAATGTCCATGAGATGTTCATTGACTGATGGATGGCTTGGATCATATATGGGAACAGAGTTCAGTGATATAATGTATGGAACACCTCATTCTGTGGATACAGAAGCAAACCTTGGAGTACTTGAAAAAAATTCTGTAAATATAGTTTTACATGGACACGAGCCAATTCTTTCAGAAATGATAGTAGAAGCATCATCAGATCCAGAGTTAGTAGAATTAGCTAAATCAGTAGGTGCGGATGGAATAAATCTGTGTGGAATGTGCTGTACTGGAAATGAAGTTTCCATGAGGCATGGTATTAAAATAGCCGGAAACTTTATGCAGCAGGAATTGGCCGTAGTTACAGGAGCAGTGGATGCGCTGGTAGTTGATGTACAGTGTATATTCCCGGCACTAGCAAAATTATCACAATCCTATCATACTAAATTCATTACAACTTCACCAAAGGCACGTATTACAGATTCAACTTATATCGAATTGGATGAAGAGCATCCATTGGATTCTGCTAAAAAAATTCTAAGAGAAGCAATATTAAACTTTAAAAATAGAGATCAAGACAAAGTAATGATCCCTGAATTAAAATCAAAGGCAATTGTAGGATATAGTGTAGAGGAAATTTTAAATAAATTGGACAAAGTCGTAAATACTGAAATAGGACCAATGCAAACAGTAAAACCTCTGGCCGATGTTTTAGTATCCGGAGTATTAAGGGGAGCTGCAGCAGTAGTTGGCTGTAATAACCCTAAGACTACGCAGGATTATAGTCATATTGAAACTATAAAGGGCTTAATAGCAAACGATGTTATTGTGGTTGTTACAGGCTGTGCAGCACAAGCAGCAGCAAAATATGGGTTATTACAAAAAGAAGCAGCAAAATATGCAGGACCTGGACTAGCTACTGTATGCAAACTTGTGGACATACCACCTGTACTTCATATGGGTTCTTGTGTTGACATAAGTCGTATATTAGATTTAGTTGGAAGGGTTGCTAATCTTTTAGGAACTGATATGAGTGATCTTCCAGTTGCAGGTATAGCACCGGAATGGATGTCAGAAAAAGCCGTAGCAATAGGTACTTATGTAGTAACTTCAGGTATTGATGTCTGGCTTGGAGTAGTTCCTCCAGTAACAGGCGGACCAGAAGTTGTTGACATACTAACAAATAGAATAGAGGATTGGGTAGGAGCTAAATTCTTTATAGAAACGGATCCTAAAAAAGCAGTGGAGCAAATTGTCAATAGAATGAATGAAAAACGTAAAAAAATAGGGATTTAAATATTATATTTTTAAAATATAGCAATTAGTATGCCAATATTGAAAACGAGTTAATAACTGGTTCTAATTTTACAGGGACTTAAAATGATACAAAACATATTATCAAAGTGGTACATAAGCATAATCATGTATCACTTTGAGAAAATATTTTATAATAGTTAATATAATTTAGACAAAGCAATTAGTGGAAAAAGGGGGACTACAGATGAAAATGAAGATGGCTATAACGGGTAAGGGCGGTGTGGGCAAGACTACATTTGCAGCAATAATAAGTAGAATATATGCAGAAGAAGGATATAAAGTTTTGGCTGTAGATGCAGACCCTGATCCCAATTTAGCACTGGCCTTGGGATTTCCAAAAAAAATAACGGAAGAAATCGTCCCAATTTCGGAAATGAAGAAATTAGTAGCTGAGAGAACCAACTCTACTCCGGGAGCGTTTGGGAAAATGTTTAAAATAAATCCTAAAGTAGATGATATACCGGAGAGGTATTGTAAAGAATATAATGGAGTAAGGCTTTTAACTATGGGAACAGTTGATACGGGTGGAACAGGATGTTTTTGCCCGGAGAATGTTTTGCTGAAAAAGCTCACTTCGCACTTACTCCTTCAAAATAAAGATATTGTAATAATGGACATGGAAGCTGGCATTGAACATTTAGGAAGAGGAACAGCTCAGGGTGTGGATGTATTCATTGTTGTCGTAGAACCTGGAATAAGAAGCATACAGACTTTTAAGCATGTAAAAAAACTGGCTAAAGACATTGGTATAAAAAAGATATTTCTAGTAGCTAATAAGATCAAAAATGAAGAGGATGAAAAATTTGTACTTGAAAATGTAGATGAAAGAGAATGTCTTGGCTTTATACATTATAGTGCTGCGGTAGGAAGTTCGGACAGAGTTAATAAATCTCCCTATGATTCCAATAATGAAACCGTAGAGGAGGTAAAAAAAATAAAACAAAAATTAGAGATGGGGGTATTTTAAATGACTTATAAATCAGACATAGAAATAGCTCAGGAATGTAAAATGGAGGACATAAAAGAAATTGCTAAAAAGCTCGATATTTCCGAAGATGACATTGAATTATACGGTAAGTATAAGGCAAAGGTGAATTATAACCTGCTAAAGACTACTCCTAGTAAAGATGGAAAACTTATACTCTGCACGGCTATAAATCCGACTCCGGCAGGGGAAGGAAAAACTACCACAGCAATAGGTGTCGCAGATGCATTAGCTGAACTTAATAAATCAGTAGTTGTTGCACTTAGAGAACCATCCATGGGACCTGTATTTGGAATAAAAGGCGGAGCTGCTGGCGGTGGATATGCCCAGGTAGTACCTATGGAGGATATAAACCTGCATTTTACGGGGGACATACATGCATTGACTGCTGCCAACAATTTACTGGCAGCAATGATAGACAATCATATATATCAAGGTAATAAGCTTAACATAGACCCAAGAAGAATTTCTTGGAGAAGATGTGTGGATATGAATGACAGACAACTTAGATTTGTTGTAGATGGATTGGGCGGTAAAGCCAATGGTACACCTAGAGAAGATGGATTTGATATAACAGTTGCTTCAGAAATAATGGCTATATTCTGCCTGTCAAGTAATATAATTGATTTAAAAAACAGAATTGCTAAAATAGTCATAGGGTACACCAGAGATGGCAAACCTGTAACGGCTCATGATTTAAAGGCTGAAGGAGCTATGGCAGCACTTCTTAAAGATGCATTAAAGCCAAATTTAGTTCAAACTCTTGAAGGAACACCTGCATTTGTACATGGTGGACCATTTGCAAATATAGCTCATGGATGTAATTCAATAATGGCTACTAGAATGGCACTGCATTTCGGTGATTATGTAGTTACGGAGGCAGGATTCGGTGCAGACCTTGGAGCTGAAAAATTCCTTGATATCAAATGTAGAATGGCAGGATTAAAACCAGATGCAGTAATAATAGTTGCTACAGTGAGGGCGTTAAAATATAACGGCGGAGTTCCAAAAGCTGAATTAAATAATGAAAACTTAGAAGCTCTTGAAAAGGGACTCCCTAATCTGTTAAAACATGTAGAAAATATAACTAAGGTATATAAATTGCCTGCAGTGGTTGCATTAAACGCATTCCCAACGGATACAAAAGCTGAACTTAAATTAGTAGAAGATAAGTGCAAGGAATTAGGTGTAAATGTTAAACTGTCAGAAGTATGGGCAAAAGGCGGCAAAGGTGGAATAGAAGTTGCAAAAGAAGTGTTGAATCTTATAGAAAATGGTAAAAATGAATTCCAGTTTTCCTATGATGAAAAATTACCAATTAGAGATAAGATAAGAACCATAGCTCAAAAGATATATGGTGCTGATGATGTTAATTTTACAAACCAGGCAGAAAAGGAAATTGATGAATTGGAGAAATTAGGATTTGGACAAACTCCAGTTTGTATAGCTAAAACTCAATATTCTCTTACTGACGATCAAACTAAACTTGGAAGGCCAACTGGATTTAAAATTACAGTAAGACAGGTCACAATTTCAGCAGGAGCAGGTTTTGTAGTTGCAGTAACTGGCTCAATAATGAAGATGCCAGGGCTTGGAAAAGTTCCATCTGCTGAAAAAATAGATGTAGATGAAAATGGAGTAATAAGTGGATTATTCTAGTTCATTTTAGGGGGAAACAATATGAAATTAGCAGATAAAAGCTGCACGGATTTTGTAGAGGTTCTTGCATCTAAAGCTGCCACGCCAGGTGGAGGTGGAGCTTCAGCAATTGTAGGGGCCATAGGAATGGCACTTGGAAGTATGGTATGTAATCTTACCATAGGCAAGAAAAAATATGCTGAGTATGATGAAAAGGTAAAAGGTGTATTGAAAAAGGCCACTGATTTACAAGGTGAATTTTTAAAGCTGATGGATGAAGATGCAAAATGCTTTCTTCCACTTTCAAAGGCTTATGGAATGCCGAAGGAAACTGAACAGGAGAAAAAATTGAAATCAGAGACTTTGGAGAAATGCCTAAAAGAGGCCTGCAGCGTTCCAGTAAATATTGTCAAACAAACCTATGAAGCTATTAAACTCCATGAAGCACTTGTGGATAACTGTTCAAAACTTGCAATAAGTGATGTGGGAGTTGGAGTTCAGTGTTTAAAAGCTGCTATTATTGGAGCACAGCTCAATGTAATAATAAACATAAATTCTATTAAGGACGAAGAGTACGTGAAGAAAATAAAATCTGAAACTGAGCCTTTAGTTGAGGAAGGTATTAAAATTGCTGATAGAGTGTATAAAAAAGTTGTAGATATACTTTGTAAGTAAGAAATATAATACTTCGTAAGAAATATTATATTTCTTACGAAGGTATTTATAAATTAATTCTAGTTTGATATGCAGCTAATTTTAAATGTGAAGGAGATTATAAGTATGGGTCAAATAATTAAAGGTAAACCGGTGGCAGATGCCATAAGTCAAACTTTAACCAAAGAAGTTGAAAATTTAAAGGTAAAGGGTATTACTCCGAAACTTACAATAGTGAGGGTTGGAGCAAACGGAAGTGACCTTGCTTATGAAAGAGGAGCTTTAAAAAGATGCAGCAAAATTGGAATAGAAGCAGTTGTTAAAGAATTACCTGAAGACATAGCACAAGACAAATTTATCGAAGAATTAAAAAAGGTAAATGAAGATAATAGTGTAAATGGAATAATGGTGTTTAGACCTTTTCCAAAACAACTAGATGAGAATGTTATAAAATATATAATCGCACCCGAGAAAGATATGGATTGTTTTAGTCCTGTAAATGTAGCCAAAGTGATGGAAAAAGATAAAACAGGATTCGCACCCTGTACTCCATCGGCAGTTATAGAAATATTAAAACATTATAAAATACCTATGCAGGGAAAACATGCAGTCATAATTGGAAGATCCATGATAGTTGGAAAACCCATGTCAATGTTGCTTTTAAATGAGAATTCTACAGTTACAATATGTCATTCGAAAACTGTAGATATGCCAAAGGTTTGTTCGGAAGCAGATATACTTGTAGTAGGTATAGGAAAAGCCAAAATGATAAATTCAAAGTATGTAAAAGATGGTGCTGTAGTCATAGATGTGGGAATAAATGTAGACGAAAATGGAAAGATTTGTGGAGATGTAGATACTGAAGATTGTGAATCAAAAGCTTCAATGATTACACCGGTGCCGGCGGGAGTAGGTTCAGTAACTTCTTCTATATTGGCACAGCATATTATAAAAGCCTGCAAATTGCAAAATAACTTATAGGCCTTTGAAATAAATGGAGGAGTAAATATGATTATTTCAGAAAAAAAACCTTTTGAGGAGTTATTGGATTATCTTAAAGACAGTCAAAAAGTAATAATCACAGGATGTTCGCTGTGTGCCTCTACTTGTAAAGTAGGTGGAGAAGATGAAGTGTTGGAAATGAAAGCTAAGCTAGAGGAAAATGGTAAAAAAGTTTTAGGGTATAAAATACTTGATCCTTCCTGTAACCTTTTGAAAACAAGGAAAGATTTAAAATCCTTAAAAGCTGAACTAAAAGAAGCAGATGCGATTTTATCCCTGGCTTGTGGAGATGGAACACAGACTGTAGCCAAGTTGGTAGATATTCCTGTTTATCCGGGCAACAATACTATGTTTATAGGTGAAGTAGAAAGAGTAGGACAGTATTCAGAAGCCTGTAAGGCCTGTGGAAGTTGTCAGCTTGGATGGACTGGAGGGATATGCCCAATTACCATGTGTGCGAAAGGACTTTTAAATGGTCCTTGCGGTGGTGCAAGAGAGGGTAAATGTGAGGTGGATCCTGAAAATGATTGTGCTTGGATATTAATATACAATAGGTTAAAGGAATTAGGGCAGCTTGATAGTCTGGAAAAGTTAAGAGAACCAAGAGATTATCAAATAAGTTCACATCCTAGAAAAATAAACTTAAGAGCTAAGTAATAATCAAAAGGAGGATTTAAAAATGGGCTTATTAGAAGAAGCTTTTAAAAAAGGTGATTTTGCAGTTACAGCTGAAATGGCACCTCCCAAGGGAACGGATCTTTCTCATTTAATTGAGTGTGCCAAGAGTGTAAAGGGAAGAGTTCATGGAGTGAATGTTACAGATTTTCAATCTGCTACATTAAAAGCAACATCTTTGGCTACTTGTAAAGTATTAAAGGATGCAGGATTAGAACCTGTACTTCAAATAACAGGAAGAGATAGAAATAGGATAGCAATTCAAGGAGAACTTTTATCTGCAGGTGTTTTTGGAATAGAAAATGTTTTAGCACTTACAGGAGATTATACTGGCACAGGAGATCATCCAGGAGCAAAACCGGTTTATGATCTTGACAGTGTAGGTATATTACAAGTGGCTAGCGCTTTAGCTGGTGGAAAAGATATGAGTGGAAATGATTTAAATGGAGTTCCTAAATTTTATTTAGGGGCCTGTGTTACTCCTAAATATGAACCACTGGAGCTTCAGATTATAAAGATGAAAAAGAAAATCAAAGCTGGAGCTAAATTTTTCCAAACTCAAGCTGTTTATGATATAGATACTTTAAGAGAATTTAAAGAGAAGACTAAAGATTTGAATGCCAAAATTATGATTGGTATAATACCTTTGAAATCCGCTGGTATGGCTAAGTACATGAATAAAAATGTACCTGGAATATTTGTGCCGGATGAGCTTATTGACAGAATGAAAAATGCTGAAAATAAGGTTAAAGAGGGAATAAAAATAGCGGGAGAGTTTATAAGTCTGATAAAGGAAGAAGGACTTTATGACGGAGTTCATATAATGGCAATTGGTGCGGAAGAAAATGTGCCATTGATATTAGACGAGGCAGGATTATAAAATAGGGGGAGCGAATATAATGAAATTAGTTGTAATTGGAGGAGGACCTGGAGGATATGTAGCTGCTGTACAAGCCGCTATTTTAGGAGCAGATGTGACTGTAGTTGAAAAGAAATATGTGGGAGGAACTTGTTTAAATGTGGGATGTATACCTACAAAAGCACTTTTAGCTTCTTCTGATGTTTTAAGTTCAGTGAAAGAGGCATCCAAATTTGGGATTAGTTTTGAAGGTGATGTAAAAGTTGATTTTGATGCCATTATGAAAAGAAAAAATAAAGTGGTGGATCAGCTTGTAAAGGGAATAGAATTTATATTTGAACATAGAGGGGTAAAGCTTGTAAGAGGAACAGGGAAAATTGTAAATAGCAATGAGGTAGAGGTTGATAAAGAAGATGGGTCTAAAGAATCCATAAAGGCAGATAAGATCATACTTGCTACAGGTTCTGTGCCTGTTGCACCGAAATTTTTCAAATATGATGGCAAAAAAGTTATAACTTCTGATGAAGTACTAAATTTAGATAAACTTCCAAAGTCAATGATCATAGTGGGGGGAGGTCCTATAGGCTGTGAGATAGGATATTTTCTCCACAGTATGGGAACTGAAGTTAAAATAGTTGAGATGCTTCCACATCTGGCACCACTTGAAGATGAGGATGTGGCAAAACAGCTTCAGAGAACTTTTAAACAGAAAAAAATAAAATACTTTGTAGGTGATGGCATATCCAATGTAGAAGTTAAAGATAATGGTGTAACTGCTTCATTGAAAAGCGGGAAGGTTTTAGAGGCAGAGACCATGCTTATAGCTGTAGGAAGAAGGGCATATGCTGATGGATTAGGATTAGACAATGTAGGAGTTAAAACTGATGAAAAAGGAAGAATACTTGTGGATGAATATTTGGAAACTAATGTAGAAGGTATTTATGCCATAGGTGATTTACTTGCCAGTGCTGCTCTTGCACATGTAGCTTCTAGAGAAGGCATTGTAGCTGTACAAAATGCAGTATTGGGCAAGAAAAAGAAAATGAGCTATAAAGCTGTTCCAGGTTGTATATTTGTAGAACCTGAAGTGGCATCTGTGGGAATGAAGGAAAGTGAAGCAAAAGAAAAGGGAATAGATTATAAAATTGGCAAATTTGACTTTAGAGGTCTTGGAAAAGCTCAGGCTATGGGCAAATTCCAAGGATTTGTAAAAGTTATAACAGATGAAAAAGATGTGATAATTGGAGCTGCCATAGTAGGAGATCGTGCTACAGATATGATTGGTGAACTTACGGTTGCCTGTGAACTGGGCTTAACTGCAGAACAGGTAGGAGAAGTCATTCATCCTCATCCAACTTTATCTGAAGGTATAATGGAAGCACTACATGATGTTCATAATCAATGTGTTCATTCTGTTGATTAAATTACGTGATATAAGACGAAAATTAATCTTATAGTTTTGATTATTTAGTGTGCATAGGGTTTTGCGCCCTATGCACGTAAATATATATTTTCTACATAAAAGGCATAGAACTTTATGATAGGCTTTTTATAATGAAATGCTGGGGTAGTCTTTTAAACATAGCAATATAAGGAGGTTGTACTATGGGATACAAAATAGCTGTAGCGGGAAAAGGTGGAACTGGCAAAACTACTTTAACGGGTCTTTTAATAGATTATTTAATAAAAAAGGGTGAAGGACCTATTCTGGCCGTGGATGCTGATGCCAATTCTAATTTAAATGAAGTACTTGGAACAGAAATTGAAGAAACTATTGGACAAATAAAAGAAGATGTAAACAGAAGGTCACTTGCAGGAGATAGCTTTCCGGCAGGGATGATGAAAGCAGATTATTTAAAATATAAACTAAATGCTTCAGTAACTGAAAGTAATGGTTATGATTTGATCGTTATGGGAAGATCCCAGGGACCAGGATGTTATTGTTATGTAAATGGAATACTTAAGGCACAGGTGGATTCACTTTCAGGTAATTACAAATATATAGTAGTTGATAATGAAGCTGGAATGGAACATTTGAGCAGAAAGCTTATAGATCCTATTGATACTCTATTTTTAATAAGCGATTGTTCCAGAAGGGGTATACAAGCTGTTGGAAGAATAAAACAGCTTGTTGCTGAATTGAAATTAAAGGTTGAACAAATTTATCTTATAGTAAATAGAGCTCCAGAAGGCAAATTGAATTCAGGAATAGAAGAGGAAATAAAAAAACAGGATCTGGATTTAATAGGAGTTGTGCCAATGGATCCTATGGTTTATAACTATGATTCAGATGGAAAACCATTAATAGAACTTCCAGAGAGTTCATCATGTAGGAATGCATTAAATGAAATACTGTCAAAAATTAAGTTGAAAAATTAATTTTAAGGAGGCATACATTATGTTCAAAAAACCAACACAAAAATTTTCAGGTAAAATTGGCGAAGTTGAAATTGGAACAGGAGAAAAAGCGTTAAAATTAGGAGGGGAATCTGTATTACCATTTTATACTTTTGATGGAAATACAGGAAATCCTCCAAGAGTGGGAATGGAAATTTCAGATGTATATCCAGAAGATTGGATAGATACTTTAAAAGATCTTTATAAGGAGGTTGCTAAAGATCCAGCTAAATGGGCAAAGTTTGTAGAAGATAAATATAGTCCGGATTTTATATGCTTAAGGCTTATAAGTGCTGATCCAAACGGTGCTGATGCATCACCAGAGGATTGCGCAAAGACAGTTAAATCAGTAGTTGAAGCCATAAAGACACCTTTAGTAGTGGCAGGTACAGGAAATCATGAGAAAGATGCCAAATTATTTGAGAAGATTGCCCAGGAAACTGAAGGACATAATATACTTTTGATGTCAGCAGTAGAGGACAACTATAAGACAATAGCAGCTGCAGGAGCATTAGCTTATAATGACAAAGTTGTAGCCGAATCCTCAGTTGATATAAATCTTGCAAAGCAGATAAATATTTTAATAAATCAACTTGGAGTTTCAAATGAAAAATTTGTAGACAATGTAGGATGCTCAGCAGGTGGATACGGTTATGAGTATGTAATATCAACCTTAGATAGGGTAAAACTTGCAGCACTTAGCCAAAATGATAAAACTCTTCAAGTACCTATTATAAGTCCAGTTTCTTTTGAAACATGGAAGGTGAAAGAAGCAGTAGAACCTGAAGCAGATTCACCACAATGGGGAAATCAGGAGGACAGGGGAATTTCAATGGAAGTTTCAACGGCAACTGGAATATTAGCATCAGGAAGCAATGCTGTAATACTTCGTCATCCGAAATCTGTAGAAGTAATCAAAAAATTTATTAAAGAGTTACTAGCTTAATGAAGTTTACAATGGGATTAAATAAGGAGGGTAAAAAATGGCTTTAACAGGATTAAATATATTTAAGTTAACACCAAAAAAGAATTGTAAGGATTGTGGTTTTCCCACTTGCTTGGCTTTTTCAATGAAAGTGGCTTCGGGAGCTGCAGAAATAGGAAAATGTCCTCATATGAGTGATGAGTCAATAGAAAAATTGGCAGAGGCTACTGCACCGCTTATGAAGACAATAACTCTTGGTAAAGGAGATACTGAATATAAACTAGGTGGAGAAACTGTTCTTTTCCGTCATGAGAAAACTTTTGTAAATAGAAACAGGTTTGCAGTTGCTTTTTCTGATGATATGGAAGATGCACAAATAGATACTAAAATTCAGCATATAAAAGATGTAAATTATATTAGAATCGGTGAAGAAATGAAAGCTGAATTTGTGGCATTGAAATACACTGGAAATAAAGATAAATATCTTTCCTTAATAAATAAAATAAAATCCAGTGGATTAAAAGTAGCTTATGTTTTGGTCTGCGAAGATCCGGCAGTTATTAAAGAGGCTCTGCCCCTGGTTAAAGATGAAAATCCACTGATTTATGGAGTTAATAAAGATAATTTTAATGAAATGGTTGAATTGGCAAAGGCAGATAAAATAGCATTAGGTGTAAAAGCAGATGGATTGGAAGCACTCTACACATTAGTAGAGCAAATTCAAAAATTAGGATATAAGAATTTAGTATTGGATCCAGGAGCAAAATCCATTAAAGAAGCTTTTGAAAATACAGTTCAGATAAGACGAATAAATCTTCAAGGACAGGATAGGACTTTTGGATATCCTTCAATACTGTTTTTGGATGAGCTTGCAAAAGATGATAAATTTATTGAAATAGCTTTATCTACATTATTTACCATGAAATATGGTTCATTACTTGTTTTAAATGATATGGACTATGCAAGGGCACTTCCTCTTTATGGTATTAGGCAAAACATATTTACGGATCCACAAAAACCAATGAGGGTTGAAGTTGGTGTATATGGATTCAATGAAGCAGATGACAACTCACCTGTAATGTGTACCGTTGACTTTGCATTAACTTACTTCACAGTTTCGGGTGAAGTTGAAAGATCTAAAGTTCCAGTATGGATGGTTATACCTGATGCAGGTGGATATTCAGTTCTTACGTCATGGGCTGCAGGTAAGTTTACCGGAAGTGTAATAGCCGACATGGTAAAGAAGAGTGGAATAACAGAGAAGACTAAAAACAGAACTCTTATAATTCCAGGAAAAGTTGCAGTTTTAAAGGGTGAATTAGAAGAAGAACTTCCGGATTGGAACATAGTAGTTGGTACTACAGAAGCTATGTATATTCCTAAGTTATTGAAAGAATTAACCGCAAAATAAAAATTATCACTGATTAAAATGAAATACGGCTGATAAATTAAAAAATATTTGATTTATCAGCCGAAAATATAAAATTAATAATTAAGGGAAATAGGAGGTCATCTGAACATGGATAAATTTATGATCATAGGTGAAAGAATTCACTGCATATCTCCAACTATAAGGAAGGCTATTGAAGAGAGAAATCCTGAACCAATATTTAAAAGAGCAAAAGAACAATTGGATGCAGGAGCTAATTATCTGGATTTTAACATAGGGCCAGCAGGAAAAGATGGAGAAGAAATAATGCAGTGGGGTGTTAAAGCTCTTCAAAATGAATTTGACAATGTCCCATTGGCACTTGACACAACAAATAAGAAAGCTATAGAGGCAGGGCTTAAAGTTTATAACAGGGAAAAGGGAAAGCCTATAATAAATTCTGCAGATGCAGGTGGAAGAATAGGAAATATAGATTTGGCTGCAGAATATGATGCTATCAGCATAGCACTTTGCGCCAAAGAAGGTATTACAAAAGATAATGATGAAAGAATAGCATATTGTACAGAAATGCTTGAAAAGGCAATGGGCCTTGGAATGGAACCTACAGATTTATTGTTTGATCCATTATTTTTAGTAATAAAGGGTATGCAGGATAAACAAAAGGAAGTATTGGAGGCTATTAAGTTAATAAGTGAAATGGGCCTTAGAACTTGCTGTGGACTGAGTAATGTTTCAAACGGAGCTCCTAAGGAAATAAGACCGATAATGGATACAACTTTTGTAGCTATGGCAATACAAAGTGGACTTACCTCTGCAATAATGAATCCTTGTAATAAGAGATTAATGGAGACAATAAAAACCTGTGATGTTATAAATGGAGCTGTCTTATATGCAGACTCCTACTTAGAATTATAATATTATAATATTTTAAATTAGGAGGGGCTAAAAAATGAATTTATTTCAAACTATATTCACTGGATCAAAACAGGCTTTAGCAGCAGCAGAGGGCATAGTTAAGCAGGCTGTAGATGAAAAGGGCAAAGACTATAAGGTAGCATTTCCTGATACAGCATATTCATTACCAGTAATTTTTGCAGCCACAGGAAAGAAGATAACTAATGTAGGGCAATTAGAAGAGGCTCTAGATATAGTTAGAAGCCTGATAGTAGAAGAAGAAATTCTTGACAAGGCTTTGAACTCAGGGCTTGCAACTGCCGTGGCAGCAGAAATAATAGAAGCTGCTAAATATGTGCTTTCAGATACTCCATATACAGAACCCTGTGTAGGATTTGTATCAGATCCAATAATACGTTCTCTTGGAGTACCGCTGGTTACAGGAGATATACCAGGTGTAGCAGTTGTACTTGGAGAATGTCCGGATTCAGAAACAGCAGCTAAAGTTATAAAAGATTATCAGTCCAAAGGATTACTTACGTTTTTAGTTGGAAAGGTAATAGATCAGGCAATAGAAGGAAAAGTTAAGATGGGACTTGACCTCAGAGTTATTCCTCTTGGTTATGATGTTACCTCTGTAATACATGTTGTAACTGTAGCTATAAGAGCTGGACTTATATTTGGAGGAATTAAAGGTGGAGCATTACAGGAAATGTTACAATATACTGCTGAAAGAGTGCCTGCCTTTGTAAATGCCTTCGGACCACTTAGTGAACTTGTAGTTTCAGCTGGTGCAGGAGCTATAGCACTTGGTTTTCCTGTAATAACTGACCAGGATGTAACAGAAGTTCCTACATTGTTGTTAACTCAAAAAGATTATGACAAAGTTGTTAAAACTTCACTGGAAGCTAGAAAGATAAAGATAAAGATAACTGAGATTCCGATTCCAGTTGCCTTTGCCGCAGCTTTTGAAGGTGAGAGAATAAGAAAAAATGATATGTTTGCAGAATTTGGAGGAGGTAAATCCGAGGGCTGGGAATTAGTTTTGAATGTGGATTCAAGTCAGGTTGAGGATCACAAAATAGAACTTATAGGACCAGATATAGATACAATAGAGAAAACACCAGGAAAAATGGATATTGGAATGTTGGTCAAAGTATCTGGGGTTAATATGCAGAAGGACTTTGAGCCAGTACTTGAAAGAAGGCTTCACTATTTCTTGAATTATATAGAAGGAGTAATGCATGTTGGACAAAGAAATCTTACCTGGATAAGAATAGGTAAGGAGGCTTATGAAAAAGGATTCAGATTGAAACATTTTGGAGAAGTAATATATGCTAAAATATTAGATGAATTTGGTTCAGTTGCAGATAAATGTGAAGTAACTATAATAACTGATCATGATAAAACTGTAGAGCTCAAAAATAAATATGCTATTCCAAGATATTCAGAGAGAGATGCAAGACTTGAGTCTTTAATTGATGAAAATGTTGATACTTTTTACTCATGTAATCTCTGCCAATCCTTTGCACCTGCACATGTATGCATAGTAACACCTGAAAGACTCGGACTTTGCGGAGCAGTTTCATGGTTGGATGCCAAAGCTACACTTGAATTAAATCCAACAGGACCATGTCAGGCAGTACCAAAGGAAGGTGTAATTGATGAAAATGCAGGTATTTGGGAAAAGGTAAACGAAACTGTTTCAAAAATTTCTCAAGGTGCTGTACAGAATGTTACATTATATAGTATATTACAGGATCCAATGACTTCCTGTGGATGTTTTGAGTGTATTACAGGTATAATGCCAGAAGCAAATGGTGTTGTAATAGTTAATAGAGAATATGCAGCTTCAACTCCTCTTGGAATGACATTTGGTGAACTGGCATCCATGACAGGTGGTGGAGTTCAAACTCCAGGATTTATGGGACATGGCAGACCTTTTATATCATCAAAGAAGTTTATGAAAGCTGAAGGCGGAATTTCTAGGATAGTTTGGATGCCAAAAGAATTAAAGGATTTTGTTGCAGAAAAATTAAATAAGACAGCTAAAGAGCTATATGGTATAGATAATTTTTCAGATATGGTATGCGATGAAACTATAGCTACAGAATCTGATGATGTAATGAAATTTTTAGAAGAAAAAGGACATCCTGCACTTACAATGGATCCTATAATGTAGTAAATTTAATACAAGGATAATAGGGACAAAGATAATTGTTACTATTATCCTAATAATCTAAAATTGTAAAAGGGGTGGTATTTATGAATTTCCCAAAGGAATTATATTATAGCAAAGAGCATACGTGGGCTAAGGTCGAAGGAGATACAGCGCTTATAGGTATAAGTGATTTTGCACAGGATCAGCTGGGTGAAATACTATTTGTAGAAATGCCGGAGGTGGGAGATGAAGTTGTAAAGGATACTTCTTTTGGAGTAGTTGAATCCTCTAAAAAGGCATCGGATACAATATCTCCATTATCTGGTGAGGTAATTGAAATTAACGAGAAGTTGGATGACGAACCCGAATATATAAATGAGGATCCTTATGATGCGTGGATAATAAAGATAAAAATAAAGGATGATAACGAAGTTAAAAGTTTATTAAGTTCTTCTGAATATGAATTAGAATTGAAATAGAATAGGGGCTGCTTTTTGAAAGGGAGGTATTTACAAAATATGGTGAAAATGAAATTTAATCCATATAACAAGGAAATAGAAGTTTCACAAGGAGATAATCTGTTAGAAGCCGTGAGAAAAGCAGGTATATTTATGGATACTCCATGTAATGGAAGTGGAGCCTGTGGGAAATGTAAGGTCAAAGTAATTAGTGGGAATGTGATTTCAACGAACAGCAGGCATATTACTGATGAACAGAAAAAAAGCGGATATGTGCTTGCTTGCCAAAGTATCATTGAAGGCAATGCAGTTATAGAAATACCTGAAACTGAATCATCTTCAATGCATGGAATGAAAATAGAAGACTTTTCCAGCAGGAGAGAAAAAGATATATTTCAAAGATCTAAGGAACAGATATTGAAAAGTGGTATGAAATTTGATACCTATGTAAAAAAAGAATATTTGGAATTGGATCCGCCAACCTTAGATGATAATATATCTGATTTTGAAAGATTAAAAAGGCATATAAAAAAACAACTTAATTATAATAATGTATTTTGTAGACTGCCCATATTGAGAAAAATACCTAAACTTTTAAGAGAAGCAAATTTTAAAATTACCATAACTCATATACCCAGAGGAAAAGGAAAAACTACAATTATCAATATAGAAAAGGGAGATAAAACCAAGGAACTTTATGGAGTGGCGGTGGATATAGGAACTACCTCTGTAGCAGCTTGTTTGGTTGATTTATATAATGGTGAATTAATTGCAAAGGCCTCTTCGGGAAATGCTCAAATAAAGTATGGAGCTGATGTTATAAACAGGATAATGTATTCTACCAAGGGCAATGGACTTGAGGAATTGAATCATGCAGTGATACAGGAAACTATAAATCCCCTGCTGAATAAGATGTATATGGATTCCAATATAAATAAAGATCAAGTGGTATCTTTTATTGTAGCGGGAAATACTACCATGTCTCATCTTTTTTTAGGGATATACTCAAATTTTATCAGGATGGAACCTTTTATACCAGCTTTTGTAAAGGCACCTTTTATAAAGGCCTCAGAGCTGAATATAGAGGTCAATCCTGAAACATTTATATATCTGGCACCTTCTGTAGCAAGTTATGTAGGGGGAGATATATCTTCAGGGGTATTGTCTTCAGGAATGTGGAATAGTGAGGAAAATATTCTTTTTATAGATCTAGGGACCAATGGTGAAATAGTATTTGGGAATAGTGAATATCTAATGACCTGTGCCTGTTCTGCAGGACCGGCCTTTGAAGGTGGAGAGATAAGTTGTGGAATGAGGGCATCAGCTGGTGCTATAGAAAAGGTCAGGATCGATGGCAATCATGAGCCCACCATCAGTGTTATTGGACAAGAGCAGCCTCTTGGCATATGCGGCTCAGGCATTATAGATTTAATATGTGAAATGATGTTTACAGGAATCATAGATAGAAGAGGTAAAATCATAAAAGATTTGAATACCAATAGAATCAGATTTGACGAACATGGAATTGGAGAATATATTTTATCATTTAAGGAACAGTATGATTTAGACAGGGATATCAGTATAACAGAAGTGGATATAGACAACTTCATCAGAGCAAAAGCAGCTATATATTCTGGAATTACTACATTGCTCAATAATTTGGCCATGGATTTTACTGCAATTGATAAAATATATATAGCAGGTGGTATAGGAAATAGCCTGGATATAGGTAATGCAGTGAAAATAGGAATGCTGCCGGATATAGAGCAAAGTAAAATTCACTATATAGGCAATAGTTCCCTTATGGGATGTTATTTGACACTTATGAGCGAAGATGCAAGGCATAAATTAGAAGAAATAGCTAATAGCATGACTTATGTAGAACTCAGTGTTGAATCGCAATATATGGATGAGTTTGTATCTGCCTGCTTTTTACCACATACGGATATAGATAAATTTCCTACCGTTAAAGAATGCCTTAATAAGTCTGTTTGAAAAACTTCAGGTTGGTATAATTAATATACTATTTTAATAGCATATTAAAAAGAGTATACTTAAATTAAGAAAGTATATAATCTGTAAGTTGATAATGAGGTTTTTGTGTGAGTTAAAGAGGAGGTAATAAAATGTGTGAATCAACAGCATATTTGGTAACACCCGAAGGTGAACAAAAAATTATGGAATATGTAGTGAATGTAATTCCAAAGGAAAATGGAAAGCTGTTTTTAGCGGATATTTTAGGAGAAGAGAAAATAATAGAGGGCATGTTAAAAGAGGTAAATCTTTTGGAGAATAAAATAGTCATAGAGAAAGCTGTGTAATTGCTGTTAAATGCAATATAGGAGGGATTTACTATGGATAATGAACATCAATGCCACACTCATGAGCATAGCCACCATGACCACATTCATACACATGAACATTGTCATGAAGGGGATCATCATAACCATGCCCATGATATATTGAGCGGTGAGGGAACTAAAGAGGAAAAAACATTAAAAATACTATTGGGTCACTGGATAGAGCATAATAAATCTCATGAAGAAGGATTTTCGGAATGGATGAACAAGGCCAGGGATATGGGAAAAGTAGAGACTTCACAATTTATTCAAAAAGCAGTGGAGTTTATGAAACAAGCGGATGATATGTTAAAGAAGGCAGAAGAACATATGTGATAATGCTATATTTTATATTTTTAGATAAATTTGATTTTTGAAGTATATTTTAAAAATCGAATTTATCTAAATTATTAATTAAAGCTGTATTAGTGCTGAGATTAAATAAAATTTAGTTTAAGGAGTGTAAACAGATGGATGAGAAGATTAATGCAGAGAAAAATAGGAAGGATAAAATACCCTATGATCATTACAAAACTGTATTTAAGGATTTTAATCCTGGGGTAATGGCTAAAAATACAGGATGTACTTTTAATGAGAATGCAGGAGAAATACTTGTAAAGTTAATGGGACAAGATTTAATGGTAAAATATCCTTCTGGAGAGATATATAGTGGAGACGGTTCTCAACTTGAAGCTTATCCTCCAAAAACCCTGATTTTAAGGTATTTAATTCATGGCAAAGGTGTGGAACCTTCCGATAAATACATGACCTATAGAGAAGTAGATGGGGGAAATGTATATTATAATAACTTCTATGGAAGATGTATTTTGAGGTTATCCAGAACCTTTGGAAATGACGTGAAAAGGTTTAAAAAAATATTTGAAAAATTAGGAGCAGAGAAAGTAGACATGGGTGATGCTGCTTATAAATTTCAATTTTTAAATAACATATATGTTATTTTTGCAATTTGGGAAGGAGATGAAGAGTTTCCGCCCTCATCCCAGATATTATTCAATAGCAATGTGCCTTTTTATTTTACAGCAGAAGATTTAGCAGTAGTAGGAGATGTATCCATAGCAACTATAGCAAAACTGACCTTATAATATATAATTATTATCTTGATTATATTTAGAATGTATGAGTTTAAATACAGATGTTATAAAGGGAGGGAAATGTATGGAAAGTAATATGTTAAAACCTAACGAAATATGTGATGCTGCAGTAGGAGCTGGATGTACTAAAGCAAAATTAAGGGTCTCTCAACAAGCAATATTGGGAATGCTGGCAGGGGCATTTATTGCAATAGGGGGAGTGGTTTCAGCAGTAGTATCTCATAGCATAACCAATGTGGGGCTTTCAAAATTTGCAGGAGGTGCTGTTTTCCCTGTAGGACTTATATTGGTTGTTATATGTGGAGCAGAACTTTTTACGGGAAATTGTCTTATGGCTGTACCTTTAGCAGGAAAAGAGATAAAATTCGGACCTATGATTAAGAATTGGGTGATTGTGTATATATTTAATTTTGTAGGATCAGTTGTCATAGCTTTTTTGGTATTTAAAGCAGGAGTTTTCGGAATGAATAGTGGAAAATTAGGCGGAACAGTTATAAAGGTGGCTTCAACAAAAGCAGCACTGCCTTTTTGGACTGCTTTCTGCAGTGGAATATTATGTAATTTTTTAGTTTGTCTTGCAGTATGGGGAGCCTTTGCTGCCAAGGATATAGTAAGCAAAGTGGTAATAATATGGTTTCCCATAATGGCATTTGTAACCTGTGGATTTGAGCATTGTGTTGCCAATATGTACTATTTAACGGCAGGAATGTTTGCAAAATCCAATCCTTCTTTTGTTGCGGCCTCGGGACTGTCACAGGATAAAATAATAAATGGCATGGGTATCCTACACAATTTAATACCTGTAACTCTTGGAAATATAGTAGGAGGAGTTGTACTTGTGGGTATATCCTATTTTATGGTATATAAACATAAACCTGCTGTAGAAAAAAGTCTTACTTATAAGTAAAGTGTAATTATAACAATTTGTTATCTTTTACTATTGAATATTATATATTTATATGATAGACTTAATTTAATTAGAGAATATAATAATGTATGGCAGAGTAAAAAGAGAGCCAAATTTTAAGATGTATATACGTCTTAAGGTTAGCTCTTTTTCTTTTTTTACTATTATAAGGAGGTATTTTTTATGTTTGATGTGACTGTTATAGGAGCTGGAGTTATTGGAAGTGCCATAGCAAGAGAGTTATGTAGATATAAACTTAGTATATGTGTTATAGAAAAAGATCCTGACGTGGGAAATGGAACCAGCAAGGCCAATAGTGCTATAGTCCATGCTGGATTTGACGCCAAACCACATACTCTAAAGGGTGAATTAAATTCCAAGGGGAATAAAATGTTTGATAAACTTTCCCAAGAATTGGATTTTCCTTTTAAAAGGATAGGTTCACTGGTAGTTTGTTTTGATAAAAATGAAATTGGGAATCTTGAAAAATTAAAGCAGCAGGGAATTGAAAATGGAGTTCCCAATATTGAAATATTAGATGGAGATAAAGTAAGGGAAATGGAGCCTAATTTATCAAAAGATGTAGCTGCTGCACTATATGCTCCAACGGGAGCAATAGTCTGCCCTTATGAAATGACTATAGCACTAGCGGAAAATGCGGTTGTAAATGGAGCAGAGTTTAAATTGAATACTAAAGTGATTTCCATAATTAAAGGCAGGGGATCCTATTTAATAAAGACTGATAAAGGTGATGTAGAAAGCAAAATTGTAGTCAATGCAGCAGGTGTATTTTCAGATGAGATAAATAATATGGTAAGTGATAAAAAGATACACATAGTTCCAAGAAAAGGGGAATATTGTTTATTTGACAAAGCAGTTGGAGATACGGTTTCAAGAACTATATTTCAATTACCTACAAAAATGGGGAAAGGAGTTTTGATTACTCCTACAGTAGATGGAAATCTTTTAATAGGTCCTGATGCAGAAGATGTAGGCAATAAAGAAGATTTAAATACCACTAGTAAGGGACTGGATTTCATAATTTCCAAAGCAGCCCTTAGTGTAAACCAATTGCCAATGAGGCAGGTTATAACATCATTTTCAGGATTGAGGGCTCATGGTACAGAGGATTTTATAATTGGAGAAGCAGAAGATGCTGAAAACTTTATAAATGCAGCAGGTATTGAATCACCGGGTTTATCAAGCTCACCTGCCATAGCAAGCATGGTTAGAGATATTATAGTTGATAAATTAAAACCGGAAAAAAATAGTGGGTTTAATCCTATAAGAAAGGGAATACCTAAATTCAGAGAAATGACTAATGAAGAAAGAAAAGATATTATTGCCCAAAATCCTAAGTATGGAAAAATAATATGCAGATGTGAAACTGTTACAGAAGGTGAAATAGTAGATGCTATAAGAAGGCCGCTGGGAGCAAGAAGTGTAGATGGAGTTAAAAAGAGAACAAGAGCAGGTATGGGACGATGTCAGGGCGGTTTCTGTGCACCTAGAGTAGTAGAAATTCTGGCGAGAGAACTGAAGATTTCACCGCAGGAGGTAACTAAATTTGGAGATCACTCAAACTTATTGGTGGGAAAAGACAAAGAGGATGTTCCAGTTTAAGTGTCAAGTCTGGTGAATTTTCGGTGCAGCCGAAAATATTCATCAATTATGAACTGTGCATTGCAAATTGTGAATTGGATAAATTGGAGGTTAGAGATATGGAAGAATATGACGTAGTAATAATTGGTGGCGGTCCTGCAGGGCTTGCAGCAGCCATATCGGTGAAAGAAGAAGGTATAGACAATATATTGATACTGGAAAGAGACAATCAGCTGGGTGGAATATTAAATCAATGTATTCACAACGGATTTGGGCTTCATACCTTTAAGGAGGAACTTACAGGTCCTGAATATGCCCAAAGATTTATAGACAAAGTGAAAGATATGAAGATTCAATATAAATTAAATACCATGGTGCTTGATCTCAATAAGGATAAAATTATAACAGCCGTCAATGAAGAAGATGGTATAATTGAAATAAAAGCTAAATCCGTAATCTTGTCAATGGGGTGCAGAGAAAGGCCAAGAGGAGCAATAAATATACCTGGAAGCAGATGTGCAGGAATATATACAGCTGGATCTGCTCAAAAGTTTGTAAATGTGGAAGGATATATGCCGGGAAAAGAAGTAGTGATATTGGGTTCTGGAGATATAGGACTTATAATGGCCAGAAGAATGACACTGGAGGGTGCAAAAGTTAAGGCAGTAGTAGAGCTTTTGCCTTATTCCAGCGGACTTAAAAGAAATATAGTACAATGCCTTGATGATTTTGGAATTCCATTGAAGTTAAGCTATACGGTGACAGATATAAAGGGAAAAGAAAGAGTGGAAGGTGTGACTATTGCGCAGGTTGGCAAAGATAAAAAAGTTATCAAAGGTACAGAGGAGTATATACCTTGTGATACACTGCTTTTATCTGTAGGTCTATTGCCGGAAAATGAGCTTTCCAGAAAAGCTGAAGTAAAATTGTCAAATATAACCGGAGGTCCTGTAGTGGATGAGAGTCTGGAAACCAATGTGGATGGAATATTTGCTTGTGGAAATGTACTTCATGTTCATGATTTGGTTGACAATGTTACTATAGAAAGTGTAAATGCAGGTAAAAATGCTGCTAAATATGTGGAAGGAAAGAGATTTAACGGTGATAAAATAGAGGTTTTAGCTGTAGATGGAGTGAGATACACAGTGCCTCAATATATAAATCCTGAAAATGTGGAAGAGTCAATAGATGTTAGATTTCGAGTTGGCGGTGTGTTCAAAGACAGCTTTATAGCAGTATATTTTGATGATGTCAGGGAGATGCATATAAAGAAGAGAATACTCACCCCGGGAGAAATGGAAAAAGTTAAGCTTACCAGGGCTTTATTGGATAAATATCCTCATTGTAAAAGAATAACCATAAAGGTAGAAGGGGAGTAATAGCATGGATACAAGAGAATTAACCTGTATAGGTTGCCCTATGGGATGTCAGCTTCTAGTTAAACTGGATGGAGCTAAAGTGGTGGAAGTTACAGGGAATACTTGTAAAAGAGGAGAAGAGTACGGAAAAAAGGAATGTACTAATCCTACTAGAATAGTTACTTCTTCCGTATACGTAGAAGGTGGAGAAATAGATGTAGTTCCTGTAAAGACAGAAAGGGATATACCTAAAGAAAAGATATTTGACTGTATAAAGGCACTAAAGGGAATAGTAGTCAAGGCCCCTGTAAATATAGGAGATGTTATATTAGAAAATGTAGTGGACTCAGGAGTAAATATTATAGCTACTAAGAAAATTGATAAGATTAACAAAAATAATAAAACTGCATAATGTAAAAGGCGTGGAAAATTTCTACGCCTTTTTTACAATAAACAATAATAATTATATGATACTTAAATTAGAGACGTAGTTATTCTATGTTATAATAGTATTGTTGGATATAAGGAAAATTTAATATATAATGTATTACTTGTGAAGTGGAGGATTTGAATATGGACAAAAATACATTGGAAAAATTAATAGAAGAGCTTCAGAATTTTACACAATTAAAACTTGAAAATATACCGGATATAGATCTTTATATGGATCAGGTAACTACATTTATCGAAGACAAATTAGGATATTTGAAAAGAAATAAAGAAGATAATACTATTACTAAAACCATGATAAATAACTATACTAAAGCAGGTATACTCATGCCTCCTAAGAAAAAAAAATATTCCAAGCAGCATATGATTTTAATTATATTGACTTATTATTTAAAACAAATCTTATCCATAAGTGATATCCAGAACCTATTTTCACCTATAGTAAATTCTATAATGTCGGGAGAAGATCATGAAGAAAGTTTAAACAACGTATACAGAAAGTTCTTAAAGATAGAAAATGATCAGGTAGAATCTTTTGTAGAGGACTTTGAGAATAAAATTAAAGAAGACAATATTTTAGATGAGAATTCGGGGATTCATACTGGAGATTCACAAGAAAATTTAGATGAACTTGTAGTGATTGTAATAATGCTGGTTGTAAAAGCCAATATAGAAAAAAGAATGGCGGAAAAGATAATTGATAATTTTTTTAAGAAGTAAGATATATACATAAATTTATATACTGGTATAAATTTATGTATAGTCAATAACTACTTAAACAGCTTGTTAAAACAATTTTTACATATTAGGGTATTTCCCTTGTCTGCGGATATTATTTCATTAGCCTGAAGAATTTTGCCGCAGATCTGGCATCTGGGATTTGAAGATTGTTCCCTGGAGGTTTGTATTTTTTTGTTATTATTATAAAGCTTTTTTCTATTAGGAGGAGATGAATAATTTATCTCTTCCTCTATAATATCATTTTCAAAAATATTATATTTTAGATTATAATGACTTTCACCAAATAGCTCCAGTTCAAATCTTGGATTACTTTCATCATAAAACTCTTCTATTATTATTTTACGAATTTGAGCGTCATTTATTATAAGACCGCTCTTCTCAATTCCATCAAATATACTTTTAGTTATATTGCTGGTATCAGGATGCCTTTTTTTACTTTTATAGTACACTTTTAATACAGCTATTAAGGATTCCGATATAACTGTCCCAGGATTTTGACTCCTGCATTCATAAGCTATTTGTTCTTCATACAGTGCATATCTGTCATGATATTTACCTGAATTGCAGGGTAAAATAGCTCTCCCGCTTATATTAAATAATTTAAAATTTGATTTAGTTATAGGAGAACCTTTTACCATAATTTTAGCATAGGATTTATTCATATTTCACTCCCCGGTATATTATTGAATTTAAAGATTAAATATATCTTTATCATACATTATACCATATATGATTTTACAATAAGTATTAAAGGTATATTAGGAAGATTAAACTTGAAACCATACTATACTGTAAAAAAAATAAGTAGTATAATTCAATGGTATAGATATAAAATCGTAATAACTTAAATGGAAAGGTAAAAGGTTATCTATGGATAAGGATATAAAAATATTGGCTATTGAAAGCAGCTGCGATGAAACTTCTGCAGCTGTAGTGATTAATGGGAGATATGTGTTGTCTAATATAATATCTTCACAAATAGATATTCATAAAAAATTTGGAGGTGTGGTGCCGGAAGTGGCATCTAGAAAGCATATAGAAGTTATAAGTATAGTAGTAAAGCAGGCCTTGGAAGAAGCTAAAATGGAATTTAAGGATATAGATGCCGTAGGAGTTACCTATGGACCGGGGCTTGTAGGCGCACTTCTTGTAGGACTGCAGTATGCAAAAGGACTTGCTTATGCACTTCACAAGCCTTTAATTGGAGTAAATCATATAGAGGGTCATATAAGTGCTAATTTTATACAATATAAGGATTTAGAGCCACCTTTTGTGTGCCTGGTAGTGTCTGGAGGGCATACTTATCTGGTTTACATGAGGGATCATGGAAAATTTGAAGTACTAGGTCAAACTAGAGATGATGCTGCAGGAGAGGCTTATGACAAGGTGGCTAGAGCTATTGGACTTGGATATCCGGGAGGGCCTAAAATTGATAAATTGGCCAGAGAGGGAAACTCTGGAATTATTAAATTTCCAAGGGCCAATTTTCATGATAATAGTTCTCTTGATTTTTCTTTCAGTGGGCTGAAATCTTCCGTATTAAATTATTTAAATCAGAAGGAAATGAAAAACGAACCTATAAATAGAGCTGATGTAGCGGCATCTTTCCAAGAAGCTGTAGTGAGTTTCTTAGTTGATAATGCATTAAAAGCATGCAAGTTAAAAAATGTAGATAAAATGGCTGTGGCAGGAGGAGTGGCAGCCAACACTTATCTAAGGGAGACATTGATTAGGAAGGGGCACGACAATAATGTAGAAGTCTTGTTTCCGGACTTTGTGCTCTGCACTGATAATGCAGCAATGATAGGAAGTGCTGCCTATTTTGAATATATTAAGGGTAATATCAGTTCCCTAAGTTTGAATGCCATCCCCAATCTAAAGCTAGGAGAAAGATAAGCAGAGAACCCAAATCTCTGATTTGGTGTGAATCGGTTAAGCAGACATACAAAATCTTTGATTTTAATATGGTCGCTTACTCTTTGAGCACTCATTCGACCAAAGGGAGAAGGAGTTTCACTGTGGCATACTATTGGATATTTTATCATAAATATAGAGTAACATAAATAATATATATGGTATACTATTTACAAAAATGTCTGTAGGATATATAATGATTTGTATCAATATTGATTTCGTAAATGAAAAAAAATTGCAAATATGTGTTGGATGTTAAACGAAAAAATATATGGTAACTAAAGGTTGAATATGGAATAAGGTATTAATTACATAGAAGCTGATTGAAACTAATATATGCAGGTGTAAAAAAATTCTAATTCAATTGAAATAATTTTAATACTTATATATAATAGTATTATGTTGCTCGAATTTAATGATATAACTAATAAATATGCAAAATATATAATTTTTATAAAGGGGATGGGTAATTTATGAGTAAATTTAAAAGAGTACTTGTAGCAAACAGGGGTGAAATTGCAATAAGAATATTCAGGGCTTGTGAAGAATTGGGAATAACCACTGTGGCAATATACTCAAACGAAGACAAGAGATCTCTTTTTAGAACCAAGGCAGATGAATCTTATTTAATAGGGAAGAGTAAGAATCCAGTGGAAGCGTATTTAAATATTGATGAAATAATAGATATAGCTTTAAGAAAAAAGGTTGATGCAATACATCCTGGATATGGTTTTTTAGCAGAAAACCCTGAATTGGCAAGAAGATGTGAAGAAGCCGGTATCGAGTTTATTGGACCAACCTCAGATATGATGGAAATGCTTGGTGATAAGATAAAGTCTAAAGTGGCAGCTAAGGAGGCAGGGGTACCTACCATACCGGGAGTTCAAAAACCCATAAGAACAGAGCAGCAGGCCTTGGAATTTGCCAGCTTTTGTGGATATCCTGTTATGATTAAGGCAGCAGCAGGCGGCGGCGGCAGAGGAATGAGGATAGTAAAAAAAGAAGAAGATCTTGTAGAATCATATAATAGTGCTAAAAGTGAATCTAAAAAAGCTTTTGGTTCGGAAGATATATTTATTGAAAAGTATATCGAAGGTCCTAAGCATATTGAAGTTCAGGTTCTTGGCGATAAATATGGAAATATCGTGCATTTGTATGAAAGAGATTGTTCCATACAGCGAAGACATCAAAAAGTAATAGAGTTTACCCCATCTATAGCTCTGTCAGATGAGAAAAGAAATGCTATATGCGAAGATGCGCTGAAGATTGCAAGAAGTGTAGGATATAGAAGTGCAGGCACATTGGAGTTTCTATTAGATAAAAATGGAAATCACTATTTTATAGAGATGAATACCCGAATTCAAGTGGAACATACAGTAAGTGAAATGGTTACTGGAATAGACATTGTTCAGAGCCAGATACTTGTTGCTGAAGGTTATGCACTGAACTCAAAAGAAATAGGTATAAATTCTCAAGATGATATTAAATTAAATGGATATGCTATACAATGCAGAATTACCACAGAGGATCCGCTTAACAATTTTGCACCGGATACTGGAAGAATAGATATGTATAGGACAGGATCTGGATTTGGAATAAGACTGGATGGTGGAAATGGATTTACAGGAGCAGTTATAAGTCCCTATTATGATAGTTTACTTGTAAAGGACATATCTTGGTCCAGAACTTTTGAGGATGCAATAAGAAAGTCCATACGTTCCATAAGAGAAACAGTTATATCAGGAGTAAAGACAAATGTGGATTTTTTGATAAATGTATTGAATAATGAAAAATTCCACAGAGGGGAATGTGATACAAATTTCATTGAAGATACTCCGGAGTTATTTAACATAGTTCCCAAGGTAGATGGAGAATTGAGAATAATGAAGTTTATAGGGGAAAAGGTGATTAATGAAACCCACGGTAAAAAGCCAAGTTTTAATGTACCTGTTGTTCCCAAGGTGCAAGAAGAATTAAAACTTAAAGGAACAAAACAGATACTGGATGAGAAAGGACAAGAAGGTCTTGTCAATTGGATAAAATCTCAAAAGAAACTCCTCATTACAGATACTACTATGAGAGATGCCCATCAATCTCTTATGGCTACTAGAATGAGAACCAGGGATATGTTAAAGATAGCACGGGCTCAATCAGTACTGGCAAAAGATCTGTTCTCCATGGAAATGTGGGGAGGTGCCACTTTTGATGTAGCATATAGATTTTTAAAAGAATCACCATGGGAAAGGCTTGAAAAACTTAGAGAAAAAATACCTAATGTCTTGTTTCAGATGCTTTTAAGAGGAGCTAATGCAGTGGGATATAAGAATTATCCGGACAATGTTATAAGAGAATTTATAAAGCAATCAGCTAATTCAGGTATTGATGTTTTTAGAATATTTGACTCTCTAAATTGGTTAAAGGGAATGGAAGTTGCTATAGATGAAGTATTAAATCAAGGTAAAATAGCAGAAGCTTGTATGTGTTATACAGGAGATATTATAGATGAGCATAAAGATAAATATACCTTACAGTATTATGTAAATTTAGCCAAAGAGATAGAGAAAACTGGAGCTCACATTTTAGGTATAAAGGATATGTCTGCATTGCTAAAACCCTATGCTGCGTATAAACTTGTAAAGGCACTTAAAAATGAGATATCCATACCAATACATCTTCATACTCATGATACCACCGGCAATGGAGTTGCCACACTTATTATGGCTTCTCAAGCAGGTGTGGATATCGTAGATACTGCCTTTAGCAGTATGTCAGGGCTTACAAGTCAGCCTTCATTAAATTCTATAGTGACAGCACTGCAAAATACGGAAAGAGATACTGAACTTGATGTGGATAATCTTCAAAAAATATCTAATTACTGGGAAGATGTAAGGCCTGTATATAGTCAGTTTGAATCTGGGTTAAAATCAAGTACTGCAGAAATATATAAATATGAAATTCCTGGAGGACAATATTCCAATCTCAAACCTCAAGTGGATAGTTTTGGATTGGGAGATCGTTTTGAAGATGTAAAAGACATGTACAAAAAAGTAAATAACATGGTTGGGAACATAGTTAAGGTAACACCTTCTTCTAAAATGGTAGGGGATTTGGCTATATTCATGGTACAAAATAATTTAGATGAAAAAAACATATATGACAAGGGAAAAACTCTGAACTTTCCTGATTCCACAGTTTCATATTTTAAAGGTATGATGGGTCAGCCCATGGGAGGATTTCCTGAGAAACTTCAAAAGCTGGTATTGAAAGGTGAGAAGCCTTTAGCGGGAAGACCGGGGCAATTTCTTCCACCTGAAGATTTTGCAAAGATAAAAGAATATTTAATGAAAAAGTATAAAAGAAAATTTGATGAAAAGGAAATTATCAGTTATGCTCTTTATCCTGATGTATTTGAGGATTATCTAAAGTATGTAGATGATTTTGGAGATCTCAGCCATATGGAAAGCAGTACCTTTTTTTATGGCCTCTCTGAAGGTGAATTTTGTGAAGTTGAAGTAGGCCAGGGGCGCAGTTTGTATATACAATTATTAGACATCACAAAAGCCGATTCTGAGGGTTATAGATTTCTGGTATTTGAGGTAAATGGAAATAAGAGAGATATAAGAATAAAGGATAAATCACTTTTTGCTGCTTCTGGGATTCAGGAAAGTTCATCTGTTATGGCAGATCCAGATAATGATAAAGAAATAGGAGCAAGTATTCCGGGAAATATTATCAAGATACTGGTAAAAACAGGGGATGAAATTAAGAAAGGCCAGAGTTTAATTGTAATAGAGGCTATGAAAATGGAGACAAATGTTACGTCATCTGTTTCAGGTGTAGTTGAAGGGGTGTTTGTAAAAGAAGGACAAAGAGTTAAAACTGGTGAACTCTTAATCAAATTGAAATAATAAAACTGAGAAAAATAATCATATAATAAGCACTGTTAAAAATTCTTCGGCAAATAGAATTTCAACAGTGCTTATTTATTTTATCAAGTTTATATATTTTAAAATTTAATATCATAACTTCACTAACTGAACTAGATATGTTAGAATAATATATTAATAATAAAGTTTTACCTGGGAAATATATAATATACAGAATGAAAGAAGGGCAAAATTTATGGAGAATATAGGATTGGTTTTAGAAGGCGGAGGAATGAGA
Source organism: Clostridium moutaii (assembly GCF_041205085.1). NCBI lineage: Bacteria > Bacillati > Bacillota > Clostridia > Eubacteriales > Clostridiaceae > Clostridium > Clostridium moutaii. The sequence continues at coordinate 134,254 of NZ_JBGEWD010000004.1, read as the reverse complement.
GGACTGTATACTGCTGGGGTATTGGACTTATTTATGGAAAAAAATTTATATTTACCTTATATTATAGGGGTTTCTATGGGAGCTTGTAATGCATGCTCATATATTTCGCGACAAAAGGGAAGAAATAAGAAGATAAATATAAACTATATAGATGATCCAAGGTATCTAAGTTATAGAAACCTCATATTTAAAAAGGGGATTTTTGGAGCGGATTTTATATTTAATGAAATACCAAACAAACTGGAGATATTTGATATAGATACTTTTAATAGTGCAAAAGAAAAATTTATAGTTGGTACTACAGATTGTAATAGCGGTAAATCAGTATATTTTGAAAAAAATGAGTGTCAGAACAAAGAAATATTTAAAGCAATAAGGGCCTCCAGCAGTCTGCCATTTATGGCCTCCATGGTGAAATTCAGAGGATTGAATCTATTGGATGGAGGAATTTCGGATCCCATACCCATAAAAAAATCTATAAAAGATGGCAATAAAAAAAATATAATTATTTTAACGAGGAATAATAATTATGTAAAAAAACCTTTTAAGATGAAACTTTTAGCCAGAAAAATATATTCTGGTTATGACGGACTGGTTGAGGCCATGATCAACAGGTACAGAAAGTACAACAGTACTTTAAGTTATATAGAAAAGCTTAAAAGAGAAGGTAAAGTTTTTGTAATCAGACCTAAACAGCCATTAAAGGTGAAGAGAATAGAAAAAAATAAACACAGACTTACGGAATTATACAATCAGGGGTATAGAGAAGCATCAGAGTGTTATGATAAATTAGAGAGTTGGATTAAGGAATAAGAAGATTCATATAGGTAAAGTAAATAAAATTATAAAGGAGAATTGGTGACATGCATGTAGGGGAAATGTATAGTGGTTTTAAACTGCTGGAACAAAAAAAACTAGAGGAGATAAACTCTGTTGGAATGCTTTTTCATCATGAAAAAAGTGGTGCAAGATTATTCTTTTTAAAAAATGAAGATGATAATAAGGTGTTTTCAATAAGCTTTAGAACTCCACCAGATGACAGTAGAGGGGTACCGCATATACTTGAACATTCTGTACTCTGTGGTTCAAAAAAATTTCCGGTGAAAGAACCTTTTGTAGAATTGGTAAAAGGTTCACTTAACACTTTTTTAAATGCAATGACTTTTCCTGATAAGACCATGTATCCGGTGGCCAGTGTAAATGACAAGGATTTTGTAAATCTTATGGACGTATATCTTGATGCAGTTTTTCAACCTAATATATATAAGTATCCTGAAATTATGATGCAGGAAGGATGGCATTATGAGCTTAACAGCAAAGAAGATGATATGACATATAAAGGTGTGGTTTACAATGAGATGAAGGGAGCATTTTCATCTCCAGAATCAATATTATTTAGAAAGATGCTTGAATCACTTTATCCTGATACTCAATATGGAGTAGAATCCGGAGGCGATCCTGATGTAATACCACAACTTACACAGCAGCAATTTTTGGATTTCCACAGTAGGTATTACCATCCATCCAATAGTTATATATATCTGTATGGCGATATGGATATACAGGAGAAACTTAAATTTTTGGACAGTGAATATTTAAGTCATTTTACCAAAAGAGAAGTAAACTCTGCCATATTGACACAGAAACCTTTTGACAAGCAGAGAGAAATGATAATAGAATATCCTATTTCCAGTGCTGAAAAAGAGAAGGATAAGACTTTTTTAAGTATGAACTATTCTATAGGCACAGCTGTAGATAATGAATTGTATTTAGCATTTGATATACTTGAGCATTTGCTTTTGGAGACCCCATCCTCTCCTCTTAAAAAGGCATTGATTGATGCAGGTATAGGTAAAGATGTATTTGGAGTGTTTGAATCCGGCATGCTTCAACCCATGTTTGGAATAGTAGTTAAAGGCTCCAATGAAAAAGAAAAAAATAGATTTGAAGAAATAGTTGAGAAAACTTTGGAAAATATTATAACTAAGGGTATTGATAAAAAGTTGATGGAGGCATCTATAAACATAAAGGAATTTCAGCTTAGAGAAGCAGATTATAAAGGATATCCCAAGGGATTAATATATGGAATGAAGTGTATGGACAGCTGGCTATATGATGAAGAACCATGGAACCATCTTACTTATGAATCCGTATTAGATAAAATAAAATCCCAGTTAGACAATAAGTATTTTGAAAACCTTATTGATAAATATATTCTAAAGAATAAACACAGTTCTATGCTCATAGTTAAACCTAAAAAGGAACTTGAAGAAAAAAAGGATGCACTGTTAAAGGAAAAATTGAAAGCCTTTAAAAACAGCCTTTCAGATGATGAAATTGAAAAGATAATTCAAGATACATTAAAATTAAAGAAAAGACAGATAACCCAGGATAGTAAAGAGGATTTGATGAAGATACCTCTTTTGTCCATAGAAGATATAGAACCTGACGCTAAAAAGCTACAACTTACAAAAAAGAAAATTGGGGAAATGGAAGTGCTGTTTTATCCTGTATTTACCAATGGGATTTATTATATAAATCTGTATTTCAATACAGAGGGTGTAAAAGAAAAATTGATTCCATATATATCAATTTTAAGTACAGTGCTTGGAAAGATCAGTACTGAAAATTATTATTATGAGGATTTGGCAAAAGAAATAAATATATATACAGGTGGAATAAACTATTCATCTCAACCTTTTGCAAAAAATGGAGACAGCAGAGAGTTTTACCCTAAGTTTATAGTAAGCTCGAAGGTACTTGTAAATAATCTGGGAAAATTGATTTCAATATTAAATGATGTAATAAATCATACTAAATTTGATGAGAAAAAAAGGTTGAAGGAAGTAATTGAGGAAACCAAATCCAGAATTGAAATGACTATTTTTGAAAAAGGTCATGTAGTGGTTGCAAATCATGTATCTTCATACTTTTCTCCCATGAGTAAATATGAGGATATGTTGGGCGGACTGGAATTTTATAAATTTATATCTGATCTGGAAAATAACTTTGAAAATAAGGCAGAGGAAATAAGTGAAAATCTAAAGGAAGTTTCCAAGGAAATATTTAATAAAAATAATTTGATTTTAAATATTACCTGTGATGAAGCGGATTATGATAATTTTGAAAGTAATATAGATGGTTTGCTGTCTGGATTGAAAGACAATAAAGCACCTAAGATTCCATATGAATTTGATTTAGAGGCTAAAAATGAAGGGCTTATGACCTCTTCAAAAATACAATATGTAGCTAAAGCGTATAATTATATTGAGCTTGGATATTCCTATAGTGGAAGCTTGCAGGTCTTAAGATCCATAGCAAATTATGAATATCTGTGGAATCAGGTAAGAGTTCAGGGGGGAGCATATGGAAGTTTTGCCTCTTTCCAGAGAAATGGCAATATGTTTTTTACCTCTTATAGAGATCCTAATTTAAAACATACAATTGAAGTGTATGACAGGGCCGGTGAGTTTTTTAAAAATTTTAGTGCAGATAATAGACAGATGAATAAATATATAATAGGGACCATATCAGATCTGGATTCTCCCCTTTCACCCTCTATGAAAGGAGAACGTGCCGTGGAAAATTATATAAGGCATGTGACTTATGAAGATTTACAAAAAGAAAGGAAAGAAATATTAAATACCAAAGTGGAAGATATAAAAAGATTTTCAGAACTTATTTCCAGTGCAATGGATAAAAATAATATATGTGTTCTGGGAAATGAACAAAAAATAAAGGAAAATAAAAATATATTTAAAAGTTTAGTAAATTTATTTGAGTAAATAAAGTGCCTATAAAAATCCACAATGTGAATAAGTTTTTATTCACATTGTGGATAAGTTTTTATGCCATAGTATCTTTTTCAGGAGATTTTATATTTTTAAAATCCCTTATCCATACTTTAACACTTTCGTATATTATAATTACGAGAAGTACCAGAAGTATTATAGAAAGTACGGCTAGAAGTATTTCACCTTTAGGCAAATAATTGCCGAATATATTTGAAAAGGCAGCTGTAACAGTTATTATGGTTATAGCTATCATTGGAATTACGGTTATCATGGCATATTTCTGTTTGCCCATTTTTATGATTATTGTAGTACCAATGGCAAAAGCTATAGCCGCCAGCATCTGGTTTGCTGTACCAAACATTGGCCAAATGGTAGATATATTGCCGGTATAAAGTAGGTATCCCCAGGTAAAGGACATCAAAAGACTAAAGAATACTATATTTGGCCAGGAATTTTTCTTTGCAAAAGGTTTGTATACCTTACCAAATAGATCTTGAAGTAAATATCTGCCTACTCTGGTGCCGGAATCTATGGTAGTTAAAATAAATAATGCTTCAAACATTATACAGAAGTGGTACCAATAAGACATTAGGCCTTTCATACCCGGTATTTTGTAGAATACGTAAGACATGCCTACTGCCAGGGATACGGCACCACCAGGTCTGCCTGCCAGGTTTTCTCCCACCATTTGTGACAGCATAGGTAGTTCCTTTGGAAGCATACCTAGTTTTGCAAATACAGCCGGCGTTGAATTTATTGCAAAATAATCTGCAGTTGGAAGGCAGGTCGCAGCTATTAGTGCCATCAGCGCTATAAAGGATTCTATGAGCATTGAACCAAAGCCTATAGGAAGTATATCTCTTTCATTTGAAATAAGTTTAGGTGTAGTACCAGAACCTATAAGCGAGTGAAATCCTGACAGTGCACCACAGGCTATAGTTATAAATAAGAATGGAAATACCTTTCCGGGCACAATAGGTCCTCCGCCGCCTATAAATTTAGTAAGGGCTGGCATCTGAAGGGTTGGTCTAACCAGTATAATACCTATTACCAGTAATGCGATAACGCCCAATTTCATGTAGGTGCTTAAATAATCCCTTGGCAATAGCAAGAGCCATACAGGTAAAACAGCAGCACAGAAACCGTATACAGCTAAAATAAGTGACATCTGCTTGGTATTAAAAGTTAAATAAGGAGCCAAGGCAGTATGTTGAATATAAGGTCCTAATATAACTCCTACTAGTATAAGTACCATGCCTATGACCGTACCTTCGGCTATTTTACCAGGTCTTATAAATCNAGTATGTTGAATATAAGGTCCTAATATAACTCCTACTAGTATAAGTACCATGCCTATGACCGTACCTTCGGCTATTTTACCAGGTCTTATAAATCTAAGATAAATACCTATGAAAATTGCTACTGGAATGGTAAAACCAACTGTAAAGGTACCCCATGGACTGTTGTAAAGTGAATTGACAACAGGAAGTCCAAGACCTGCCATGCTTATTATCAGTATGAATATAACTGCAATTGAGGTTACAAATCCCATTCTTTCCCCCAGATTTTTTCTGGCAATTTCAGCAATGGACTCACCATCTTGTCTAACTGAAGCAAACAGGATTACCATGTCATGAACAGCACCTGCAAATACACCTCCAATTAAAATCCAGAGTGTACCTGGTAGATACCCAAACTGGGCGGCTAAAACTGGTCCGATTAATGGACCTGCACCTGCTATTGCGGCAAAATGGTGTCCAAGTAATATCCACTTGTTTGTAGGAACATAGTCATGTCCATCTTCAAATTTTTTAGATGGTACTTCTCTGGTTTCATCCAAGACCAGGACCTTTGCGGCTATAAATGATCCATAAAACCTATAGCCTAAAACCAGTACAAGAGCTCCTATAATTACCAGCACTATCGAGTTCATGTAAACTCCCCCCTATAAAATATTGACACAAGTTGTCAAGTATATTATAGCATGAATTTTCAATTAATTCAGCCAATATGAGATGAAGCGACAAAAATAGAGTATAAATGGTATTAATTCAAATGTAAACGATATCTGAAAACCTTAGGTTCTGACCTCATGGTGTCTTAAAAAAAGGTTGTCTCAAAATTTATTTTGAGACAACCTCATTGTTAGATAACTTTGTTTTCGCTGACTTTGTCAAAGTCTCCGGATTTTAAATCTGAAATCCAGTGTCTAATACTCTCGTAGAGTATAACTATTAATATAGCTATTAGTATAAAAGATAATATTGTAAGTAAGGTTTTGCCATTTGGTATATAATTCCCAGTTATATTTTCAACTGATGCTGTTAATGTTGCCACGCTTATAAAGGCCATTGGCAGTACTGTAAGTGGTATATATTTTTTCTTGCCCATCCGTATAAGCACTGAAGTACCAATTGCAAAGGCTATAGCCGCCAGACTCTGATTGGCTACACCAAACAGAGGCCAAATGGTTGATATATTACCCGTATACAGCAAGTAGCCCCAGGCAAATGACATGATAAAACTAAATAATATTATATTAAACCAGGAATCTTTTTTAGCAAGAGGTTTATACAAATTGCCGGCCAAATCCTGAATTAAATATCTTCCTATTCTGGTGCCTGAGTCTATAGTAGTTAAAATAAATAATGCCTCGAACATTATGCAGAAATGATACCAATAGGACATCAGCTGTTCCAGACCTGGTATCTTATAAAATACATAAGACATACCAACTGCCAGAGATACGGATCCTCCAGTTCTTCCAGCTAATTGTTCCCCCACCATCTGAGACAACATAGGTAATTCCTTTGGAACCATGCCTAATTTTGCAAATACAGCTGGTGCGGAGTTTATTGCAAAGTAATCAGCAGTTGGAAGACAGGTTGCAGCTATTAAAGCCATTAAAGCTATAAAAGATTCTATAACCATGGAACCATATCCTATAGGAAGGATATCCTTTTCATTTGAAATGAGCTTAGGTGTAGTACCTGTACCAATTAGTGAATGAAAACCTGATAAGGCACCACAAGCTATGGTTATAAATACAAATGGAAATACCTTACCGGGAACAATAGGTCCGCCGCCGCCTATAAATTTAGTAAGGGCCGGCATCTGAAGGGTTGGTCTGACCAGTATAATACCTATTACCAATAATGCTATAACACCCAGCTTCATGTAAGTGCTTAGATAATCTCTTGGCAGCAGTAAAAGCCATACAGGAAGAACAGCTGCGCAAAAACCATATATAGCTAAAATAAGTGACATCTGTTTGGTATTAAAAGTTAAATAAGGAGCTAGAGCAGTATGTTGAATATAAGGCCCTAAGACAACTCCAAGTAGTATAAGTGCCATACCAATAATTGTGGCTTCAGCTATTTTGCCTGGCCTTATAAATTTAAGATAAATACCTATGAAAATTGCTACTGGAATGGTAAAACCAACTGTAAAGGTTCCCCATGGACTGTTGTAAAGTGAATTAACAATTGGAAGGCCCAGACCTGCCATTGTTATTATTAATATGAATATTACTGAAATCGATGTGATATAACCCATTCTTTCACCCAGGTTTTTTCTGGCAATCTCTGCAATAGATTGTCCATCTTGCCTGACTGAAGCAAATAGAATTACCATGTCGTGGACTCCTCCAGCTAGTACACCACCAATTAATATCCAAAGTGTACCAGGAAGATAACCAAATTGAGCAGCTAAAACTGGTCCTATTAGTGGCCCAGCACCTGCAATTGCAGCAAAGTGATGACCAAGTAATATCCACTTGTTAGTGGGAACGTAATCATGTCCATCCTCAAACTTTTTAGATGGCACTTCTCTAGTTTCATCTAAAACCAGTACTTTGGCTGCAATCCAGGAGCCATAAAACCTATAGCCTAAAACCAGTACAAGAGCACCTATAATTACCAGTACTATTGAATTCATAAAAAGACCTCCTCTAAAATTTAGCAAGTAATAAAATAATTAATGCCTAATTGACTGTATAATTAATGATAATATGAATTTAATAATTTTTCTATCTAAATACTCTGAAATGATAAAAAAATACAATAAAAAGTCAAAATATAGGCCTCAGTGACATTTTGATTATCCATATGCTTGATTTTGTTATATAATTATATATAGAAATAATTTAAGTGTATGAGATTTACTTAATAATAAAATTTTTATGGCAATTATAAGTATTTTTCGATAGAATAATATATGTAACATAGTCTTTAGGGGTGGTAAATTTGATATATATTCAATTGCTTGAAAGCATGGCACTCATAGCCTTAGCTGCATACATATACAATCAATCTCATGTTTTAAAAAATTTAATTAAGGATGAATTAAAACTTATAGACAAGATTGCGCTTATAGCATTTTTTAGTTTATTAGGTATTATAGGCAATTATACCGGAGTTAATGTAGAACCTTATGCAATAAGCAATATTAAACCAATAGGTTCTATGCAGGCAGGTTATATTGGTTTACATGATGCCATAGCCAATACCAGGCCTATAGCAGCTATAGTATCAGGATATATAGGAGGACCTGTATTTGGAGTAATAGTTGGAATGATCGCAGGAACTCACAGGTATTTTCTGGGAGGATTCACAGCACTTTCATGTGGGATTGCCACTGTAGTGGAAGGATTGGTTGGAGGTTTTATAAGAAAATACTCAAAGGATGCAGGCCTTAATTTAAAACAGGCATTTATTGGAGCAGCGACTGCAGAATTTTGTCAGATGATTATAATTTTAATGATTTCAAGGCCATTTAGTGCAGCCCTTAAATTAGTGGAAATTATAGCCCTGCCAATGATATTGATAAATTCTCTGGGTACAGTAATTTTTATAAATATAATAAAAAGTGCAAAAGAAGAATACAATAGAATTGGGGCAATTGAAGCACAAAGGGCATTGAATATTGCAAAAAGAACTGTAAATTATATGAGAAAGGGACTTGATGAAGGAACAGCAAAAAATGTATCCGAAATAATATATGAGATGACTAACGTGGAGGGAATAGTTATAGGAGATAAAAATGGTTTTTTGGCTTACTCAGGCATTAATATAAATGAGGATAAATTAAAACGAAAAATAGAGGATTATAGCAGAGATCCTGATTATAGAACTATTGAGTTAATAGATGAGACAAATTCTATATTTTTTGTATGTACTCCATTTAAAGTGCCAAATTCGAATTTCGAAGGAGTATTGGGATTAGGAGTAAAATCCCCAAAAAATATTGACCCTTATTTTGTGCAGTTTGGAAAGGAACTAAGTGAACTCCTGTCAAATCAAATAGAATTATATAAATTAGACAAACTGGCTAAAGAAGCATCTACGGCAGAATTCAGGGCTTTGAGGGCACAGATAGAGCCTCACTTTTTATTCAATGCACTGAATACCATAGCCTCCTTTTGCAGAACGAATCCTTTAAAAGCCAGGGAGCTTATTATAGACTTGTCTAATTATTTCAGGCAGACATTGAAAAGACAGGAGGATTTTGTTTATTTAAAAGATGAGGTGGAATTTATTCAATCTTATATTTCTATTGAAAAAGCCAGATTTGGAAATAGATTAAACTTAATTATAGATATACCGGATGAAATGATGGATAGAAAGGTACCTGTATTTGTACTTCAACCAATTATAGAAAATGCTATAAAACATGGTATATTACCAAAGGCAGAGGGAGGGAAGGTGTACCTTAAAGCATATTTCCAAAATGATCAAATACGTTTTTCTATAGTAGATACAGGAGTGGGTATGAATGAAGAGAAATTAAATGAAGTTCTAACTGAATGGCCGGGAATAGGATTAAAAAATGTAAACGAGAGATTGAAATTATTATATGGAGAAGATCATGGACTGGATATAAAAACTTCTGTAAATAATGGTACAAAAGTTAGTTTTTTAATATCAATGAGGGAGGTTTCGTCAATAAATGGATAAATTAAAATGTATTATTGTAGAAGATGAGAGACCTGCTGCGGAAGAGCTGAATTATATAATATCACAATATGAAAATATATCTGTAGATGGAATTGCCTATGATGGTAAAAGTGGTATGGAACTTGTAAAAGCGAAGAAACCTAATGCTGTGTTTCTGGACATAAATATGCCAGTGGAAAATGGAATTGAAGTGGCAAAAGATATTAGAAGGTTTGACAAGGATATTAATATAATATTCGTCACTGCTTATGAGGAACATGCAGTGGAGGCATTTGAATTATATGCTTTGGATTATTTACTTAAGCCTTTTGATGAAAATAGAATAGAGATTACTATGAACAGGCTTATACGTAAATGTAAGGAAAAGAGTGAAGAAAATGAAAAGATACCAAAGGATATCCTGATTGAAATAATAGATAAAATTGATAAAGAAAAAAAATTGGTTAAAAAGATACCCTGTGAAAGACAAGGTAAGATAATCCTGGTTAATGTAAAGGATATCTATTATTGTTATATAAAAGATGATAAAACCTATGTAAAAATTAAGGATGACAGTTATTTAGTAGGATATACTTTGGGTCAAATAGAAGAACGAACCGATTTTTTCAGATCTCACAGGAGCTTTTTAGTCAATATAGACAATATTAAAGAATTGTACTCTTGGTTTAATGGAACTTATAAATTAGTTATGGATGACAGGGAAAAATCTGAAATACCAATAAGCCGAAATAATGTAAGAAAGTTAAAAGAACTACTTAAAATATAGTTTAGTAGTTCTTTCAATTTAATATATTTTGCAAGGAGTGATCTATTATGGCATTGGCAAATGTAAGCATACAGGTTTTGCCTGTGGTTGAAGAAAAGGATTTATATCATGTAGTAGACAAGGTTATTGAGTATATAGATTCTTGCGGGGTAAAATATGAAGTAGGTCCTATGGAAACTACTATGGAAGGAGAACTGAGTCAACTTTTAAAAATAGTTGAAACTGCCCAGAACATATGTGTAGAACAGGGGGCATCCAGGGTAGCATCTGTAGTAAAAATAGACTATAAACCTTCTGGAATTACTATGGAAGAGAAAGTAGGTAAATATAGGAAAAACAAATGATGTTTTTCCTATATAAGCTTTACATTTTAAACTTTGATACAATTTACAGCATCTTTTCCCACATGCTGTATAGAGTGTCTATTTTATTTTGTGTATCTAAAACTTTTTTGTTTATTTCACTGCTTTTTTTAGAATCAGAATAAACTTCCTCTAAACATAATTTTTCCTGTAATTTTAACAAAGAATCTTCTAACTTTGATATTTCTTCTTCAATGTGTTTTACTTTAGCTTTTTCTTCATTCTTGACTTTTTCCAAGTCTTTTTTCTTCTTTTTCTCATGTTGTATTTGAGTTTTAGTTTTTCCAGCATCTTTTTCTTGTCTTTCAAACCTCAATGGATTAGTCTTTTTTTCAACATAATAGGAGTAATTGCCTAGATATTCTTTCATGCCATTTTTACTTAATTCATATATCTTACTTACGGATTTGTTTAAAAAGTATCTGTCATGAGAAATTACAAGTAAAGTGCCATTATAGTTTGACAGGGCTTCTTCTAAAGCTTCACGGGAAGTTATATCCAAATGGTTTGTAGGTTCATCTAAAAGTAAAAAGTTGGATTTGGATAATATTAGTTTTAGTAAATTTATTCTGCATTTTTCGCCACCGCTTAAAGATGAAATTTTTTTGAACACTTCATCTCCAGTGAAAAGAAAGCTGGCCAATGAATTTCGTATTTCTGTAGCAGTTAATTTGGGAAACTTATCCCATACTTCATCTATAATAGTTTTTTCAGGATTCAGGTCAGATTGTTCCTGATCATAATAGCCTATTGTGACATTTTTACCTAATGTACAAATACCATAATCTTCTTTTAGCTTTCCCATAATTATTTTAAAAAGTGTGGTTTTACCACAGCCATTTTCACCAATAATTGCTGTCCTCTCACCTTTTTTTATTTCTAAATTTAAATTTTCAAATAATAATTCATTATTAAAGCTTTTGCACAGATCTTCTATATGGAGTACATCATTTCCACTATTTAACTGAGTCTCAAATATTACATTCTTGATTTTTTTATCTTTGTCAGGAGGAGCTATCCTTTCTAGTTTGTTCAACATCTTTTCTCTGCTTTCTGCTGCTTTTATACTCTTTTCCCTGTTAAAAGATCTGTATTTTTCAATAATTTGTTCCTGCTTTTTTATTTCCATCTGCTGTATGTTATATGCTTTTAACTGAACTTCATAATTCTTTTTTTTAAGTTCTAAGTATTTGGTATAATTACCGCCATAATGATTTACATGACCATTTATGAGTTCAATGGTGGAATGTGTTATAGCATCTAGAAAATATCTGTCATGGGATATTATTATAACAGTACCCTTATAGACTTTTAAGTAGTCTTCCAGCCATTCTATGGCATCCAGGTCCAAATGATTGGTCGGCTCATCTAATAAAAGTATATCAGGCCTTGTTAAAAGCAGCTTGCAAAGGGCCACACGTGTCTTTTTGCCTCCACTTAGTACATTTATAGGTCTGCTGTATTCATCTTCAGAAAACCCCAATCCTTTTAAAACTTTGCTTATCTCCGCTTTGTAAGTATACCCCCCTCTATTTGTATAAAGTTCTGAAAGAGTGGTATAATCGTCAATTAATTTATTGTGATAATCTTCATTATGAAGATCATAGGGTTCATTCATTAAGGATTCTAGTTTGCTAAGCCTCTTTTCCAAATTAACAAGATCCTCAAATACAGTATACATTTCATCATAAATTGTATTTGAAGAATTTAAAGAGAGATGTTGGGTTAAATAACCTAATGTCTTGGATTTATCTATATACAAATCTCCATTATCGTAACTTGATTTATTTGTCAAAATGTCAAACAAGGTAGACTTACCAGCTCCATTTGGACCTATTAATCCTACTCTGTCTCCTTCATTTATGTTGAAAGTTATATCTTCAAGTATAATTTTTATTCCATAGCTTTTATGAATATTTTTGCAACTTAAAACTATCATAAGTAATAACACCTTCCTTAATCATTAATATTTTACTATGTATGGTGACTTTTTTGTAGTACTATTTGTGTTATTATAGAAATTATAATTATATTTTGTTGAAAACATATAAAAATATAAGAAGGTAGTAAATAAAATAATAAAAAAGAAACTATTGACATATGTTATAATAAAATAATAGTATAAATGATAGAACTAAATCATATAAGATTATTTGCTATAAATAAATATAGTAGTTGATACACTAAATTTTATAAATATGAGGTGCTTTATGGATAGAAAAAAGAATATATCAATGGCTGTTATAAAAAGATTACCAAAATACCATAGGTATTTAAGCGATTTAATGAGAAATGACGTAGATAGAATATCTTCAAAAGAATTAAGTGAAAAAATTGGGTTTACAGCCTCCCAGATAAGACAGGATTTAAATTGTTTTGGAGATTTCGGACAGCAGGGGTATGGATATAATGTAAGTGAATTGTATAGCCAGATATGCAACATACTTGGACTTACAAAATTATATAGAACAGTAATAATAGGAGCAGGAAATATAGGTCAGGCCATAGCTAATTATACTAGATTTGAAAAATTAGGTTTTGAGTTAAAAGCTATATTTGATATAAATCCTAAACTCATAGGTATTAGGATTAGAGATATTGAAATAAATGATATAGATTATTTATCTGACTATTTAAAAGAAAATGTTATAGATATAGGATCAATATGTGTGCCAAGTAATAATGCCCAAAAAGTTTGCGATATTTTAGTTAAAAACGGAGTAAGGGGTATCTGGAATTTTGCTCCCGTGGATCTTATTGTACCAGGGGATGTGAAAGTGGAAAATGTTCATTTAAGTGACAGCTTATTGACATTGAGCTGCCTTTTAAATGATACGGAGTAAAAATCAATTAAAATAGTAAGTTATGAGCTTTAATTTTAGATGATTAAATTAGCGGTAATTATATTTATTTATATTGAAATGTGTAATTTTAAGGTATATAATAATAAATAAAGTAAAGAGATTTACTTTATCTATTGTTATGTATATTTGTGATATTATTAACAATAGTTTGTTAATAAACTGTTTAATTTTAATATAAATATATTTAAAATTGGGGGGATTAATATGGAATATAGGAATATTATTCTTGAAAAGCAGGGGAAATTGGCTTTAATCACAATAAATAGACCTAAGGCACTTAATGCTTTAAATTCGGAAACATTAAAAGAAATAGATAGTGCCATAGATGACATTGGAACAGATGATAGTGTACTAGTTGTAATAATTACGGGAGCAGGTAAATCTTTTGTAGCTGGAGCAGATATAACAGAGATGAAGGATCTTAATTCTGTTGAAGGAAGAAAATTCGGCATACTGGGAAATAAAGTTTTTAGAAAACTAGAGAATCTAGAAAAACCTGTTATAGCAGCGGTAAATGGTTTTGCACTGGGCGGTGGATGCGAACTATCATTAGCTTGTGATATAAGAATAGCTTCATCCAAAGCTAAATTTGGACAACCGGAAGTAGGTCTTGGAATTACTCCAGGTTTTGGTGGAACTCAAAGGCTTGCAAGGACAGTGGGGTTGGGTATGGCTAAGGAACTTATATATACTGCAAAGATGATAAAAGCTGAAGAAGCTCTTAGAATAGGATTGGTAAATAGAGTAATTGAACCAGAAAAATTATTGGAAGAAGCTAAGAATTTAGCAAATAGCATAGCCGATAATGCACCTATAGCTGTTAGAATGTGTAAAGCTGCTATAAATAAAGGTATCCAATGTGGCATAGATACAGCAATAGCTTATGAATCAGAAGTATTTGGGGAATGTTTTGCTACAGAAGATCAAAAAGAAGGAATGACAGCCTTTGTAGAAAAAAGAGAAAAGTGCTTTAAAAATAAATAACTCAGCTGTATTATAGGGATCTTATTTTAAATGTTTACAAAAGCTATATTTTATAGCTTCTAAACTATTTAGGGGGTAAAATAAATGGATTTTGAATTAACAAGGGAACAAGGATTTGTAAAACAAATGGTAAAAGAATTTACCGAAAAAGAAGTTAGTCCAATAGCCGCTGAAATAGATGAAACCGAGAGATTTCCTCAAGAAACAGTGGATAAGATGGCTAAGTATGGGATGATGGGAATACCTTTTCCAGTTGAATATGGCGGAGCTGGTGGAGATACTTTATCCTATATATTAGCAGTGGAAGAACTTTCCAAGGCCTGTGCCACTACTGGAGTTATATTATCAGCACATACTTCACTTTGTGCTTCATTAGTCCAACAGTTTGGTACAGAGGATCAGAAAAAGAAGTATTTGATTCCATTGGCAAAAGGAGAAAAATTAGGTGCTTTTGGATTGACAGAACCTAATGCAGGTACTGATGCCTCAGGTCAACAAAGTCAAGCTATACTTGAAGGAGATCACTATGTTTTAAATGGGCAGAAGATATTTATAACAAACGGAGGAGTTGCAGATATATTTGTAGTATTTGCTATGACAGACAGAAGTAAGGGTACAAGGGGGATATCAGCTTTTATCTTGGAAAAGGGAATGCCAGGTTTCTCCATAGGTAAAATTGAGAATAAAATGGGAATAAGAGCTTCTTCTACTGCAGAATTGGTATTTGAAGATTGTATAGTTCCAAAAGAAAATTTAGTAGGAAAAGAAGGAAAGGGCTTTGGAATAGCAATGAAAACTCTTGACGGTGGAAGAATTGGTATAGCCGCACAAGCACTTGGTATCGCAGAAGGTGCTTTAAATGAGGCCGTTGAATATATGAAAGAAAGAAAACAGTTTGGAAGGCAGCTTTTTAAATTTCAGGGTTTAGGCTGGGCAGTAGCAGATTTGGATACTAAAATAGAGGCTACAAAATATTTGGTGTATAAAGCAGCTTTGAATAAAGATAAAGGGGTTCCTTATACAGTTGATGCTGCAAGAGCTAAATTAATTGCGGCAAATGTAGCTATGGAAGTAACAACTAAGGTAGTGCAGTTATTTGGTGGATATGGATATACTAAAGATTATCCTGTAGAAAGAATGATGAGAGATGCTAAAATAACTGAAATATATGAAGGAACTTCAGAAGTTCAAAAGATGGTTATTTCAGGAAATATATTTAAATAGGGGGGACACTTATAATGAATATAGTTGTTTGTTTAAAACAGGTACCAGATACCAATGAAGTTAAAATAGATCCTAAAACTGGAACATTAATAAGAGAGGGTGTTCCATCAATAATAAATCCAGATGATAAAAATGCTCTTGAAGAGGCACTGGTTATAAAGGAAAAGGAAGGTGGAAAAGTTACAGTAATAAGTATGGGACCTCCACAGGCAGAAGCAGCACTGAGAGAAGCTTTGGCTATGGGTGCTGATGAAGCAATACTTATATCGGATAGAGCTTTTGCAGGTGCAGATACTTGTGCTACTTCCTATGCATTGTCAGGTGCACTTAAGAAATTGGACTATGATATAATTTTTGCAGGCAGACAGGCAATAGATGGAGATACAGCTCAAGTAGGACCTGAAATAGCAGAATTCCTTCAAATACCACAAGTTACTTATGTAGAAAAAGTTGATGTTGTAGGTGATAAGTTAAAAATCAAAAAGGCATGGGAAGATGGATATGAAACAGTAACAGTAAAAACTCCAGTACTTCTTACAGCTATAAAGGAATTAAATGAGCCCCGATATATGCATATGAAAAATATATTTAAAATTTTCAAAGAGGATGTAAAGGTATGGCATGCAGATGATATAGAGGTAGATAAATCCCTTCTTGGGCTTTCGGGTTCTCCAACAAGAGTTAGAAGATCAGCTACGAAGGAAGCAAAAGGACAAGGAGAAATAGTTAATAAGCCATATAAGGAAGCTGTAACGTATGCACTTTCGAAATTAAAGGAAAAACATTTAATTTAATTAGGGGGGATTTATAATGAACATAACAGAGTATAAAGGTGTATGGGTATTTGCAGAACAAAGGGACGGAAACCTGCAAAAAGTTGCACTAGAATTGCTTGGGAAAGGTAGAGAATTAGCAGATAAATTGGGAGTGGAATTGACAGCTGTACTACTAGGCAGTCAAATAGATAATATAGCTAAGGAATTAATTGCTTACGGTGCTGACAAAGTATTGTATGCTGACAGTCCACTTTTGAAGCACTATACCACAGATGCCTATGCTAAAGTAATTTGTGATGTAATAAATGATAAAAAACCTGAAGCATTTCTTATAGGTGCGACATTTATAGGAAGAGATTTGGGACCAAGAGTGGCAGCAAGGCTGAGGACAGGACTTACGGCTGATTGTACAGGACTTGATATTGATGCAGAGTCAAAAAATCTACTTATGACAAGGCCGGCATTTGGAGGAAATTTGATGGCTACTATAGAGTGTGCTGATCACAGACCTCAAATGTCTACTGTAAGACCAGGAGTTTTTGAAAAGCTTAAAAAAGATGAAAATAGAACTGTCAATATAAATAAATTTACAGCTGATTTAAGATCTTCAGATATTAGATTGAAGGTAGATGAAGTAATAAAAATTGCCAAGGATGTAATGGATATAGGAGAAGCAGATGTAATAGTATCCGGAGGAAGAGGACTTGGAAGTAAAGAGGGTTTTAAAGTTCTAAAAGAACTTGCAGATTTGTTGGGCGGAACAATAGCAGGCTCCCGTGCAACAATAGATAGTGGCTGGATTGACAAGGCATATCAGGTAGGACAAACAGGTAAAACCGTAAGACCTAAATTGTATATAGCTTGTGGAATATCTGGAGCTATACAGCATTTGGCAGGAATGCAGGACAGTGATTTTATTGTGGCCATAAATAAAGATGATGGCGCACCTATGATGAAGGTGGCAGATTTGGCTTTGGTTGGAGATTATAGAAAGATCATACCTGAAATGGTATCTCAAATTAAAGCTATAAAATAACATATTTTACAGCTGAGAATGTTAAACTATTAAATCTTAGGGGAGGAATATAAATGAAAAAGGTGTGTATTCTTGGTGCCGGAACAATGGGTTCGGGAATAGCTCAGGCTTTTGCATCAAAAGGCATAGAGGTTATAATAAGGGATATAAAAGATGAGTTTGTTGAAAGAGGAATTTCAGGAATAAAAAAAGGATTTAAAAAGAGAATAGCTAAAGGTAAAATTACAGAAGCAGATGCTGATGCTATAATTGCTAGAATTAAAGGAACAGTTGACCTTAAATTGGCAGCTGATTGCGATCTGGTAGTAGAAGCAGCAGTTGAGAATATGAAAATAAAGAAGCAGATTTTTGCTGAATTAGATGAAATATGTAAACCGGAAACTATTTTGTCTTCCAACACTTCCTCATTGTCTATAACTGAAATAGCATCTGCGACAAATAGACCTGACAAGGTTATAGGTATGCATTTCTTTAATCCGGCTCCTGTTATGAAATTAATTGAAATAACAAAGGGAATGGCTACGTCACAGGAAACTTTTGATAAAATCAAAGAAGTTTCTGTCAGTATAGGAAAAGATCCGGTAGAAATAGCAGAAGCTCCAGGATTTGTTGTAAATAGAATATTGATACCATTGGTAAACGAAGGAATTTGCATATTTGCTGAAGGAATAGCTTCTGCAGAAGACATAGATAAAGCTATGAGACTTGGAGCAAACCATCCTATGGGACCTTTGGAATTAGGAGATCTTATAGGATTGGATGTATGCCTTGCCATCATGGATGTACTGTTTAAAGAAACAGGAGATCCTAAATATAGAGCTCATTCATTACTTAGAAAATATGTAAGAGCTGGATGGCTTGGAAGAAAAACGGGAAAAGGATTTTATGATTATAAGAAGTAATTTATAATTGAAGTCAGAATCTTTAAAAGATCGTTAAATTATTTTATAAGTGATTATGAAATTGATTTAATGGTCTTTTTGTCTCATTTTATTTTAATAGAAATATTTATAATATTCAGGTTATTGATCATGTACTTTTTGAAATAATATGATATAATTATAAAGAATTATTATAGGTCAAATATAAATAAGAGAGGGGTTAAGAACGTCAAAGATAGAGATATGCAAGCATATTTATTGATATGCAGGTTATGTTGACATGTAGGGTAAACTGTATCCGAATTTACGCCCTTGGAGTGGATGACCAAACGAAATAGCTTTTATTGGCTAAATCGACACTATGAAAGGGGAATAGACATTTGTTCTGTAAGATCTTATAGAACTTAGATGTTTTAAGTGGCGAAATGATATGTATAAAATAGTACAAAAAAAAGAATTAGCACCCAATATATTTTTAATGGACATAGAAGCACCAAGAGTTGCAAAGTCCTGTTTACCGGGACAATTTGTTATAGTAAAAATAGATGAAAAGGGTGAAAGAATACCTTTAACTATCTGTGATTATGATTCAAAAAAAGGTACAGTTACAATAGTATTCCAGACAATGGGAGATTCAACAAAAAGAATGGCTGAGTACAATGTAGGGGAATATTTTGAAGACTTTGTTGGACCATTGGGACAGCATTCTGAGTTTGTAAATGAAAATATTGAGGAACTTAAGAAAAAAAATATAATATTTGTAGCAGGAGGCGTTGGTACTGCTCCGGTGTATCCACAGGTAAAGTGGCTTCATCAACATGGAATAAATGCAGATGTCATAGTGGGATGCAAATCAAAAAATTATCTGCTTTTTGAAGAAGAGCTAAAACCAATTTGTGATAATCTTTATATAGCTACTGATGATGGAAGTTATGGTTACAAAGGCTTTGTTACAGATCTTTTAAAGGAGCTTATTGATAAAAAAACTAAAGATTATGATTATGTAATTGCTATAGGACCAATGATAATGATGAAGTTCATAACCCAGCTCACTAAAAAATATGAAATTAAAACTATAGTAAGCTTAAATCCAATAATGGTAGATGGTACTGGGATGTGTGGAGCTTGCAGGGTTACCATAGGTGGAGAAGTAAAGTTTGCCTGTGTGGACGGACCAGAGTTTGATGGACACCTTATAGATTTTAATGAAGCTATGAGAAGACAGGCTATGTATAAGACTGAAGAAGGAAGAAAGATATTAAAAAAAGAAGAAGGAGATACCTTTGACAGAAAAGGTTGTGAATGTAAGGCAGAGAAAGTAGATAGAAAGAAAAGAGTTCCCATAAAGGAACAGGATCCTAAAGTAAGGGCTACTAATTTTGAAGAAGTATGTCTTGGATATACTGAAGAAGAAGCTGTAAAAGAAGCATCTAGATGCCTAAACTGTAAAAAGCCATTGTGTATAACTCAATGTCCTGTTTCCATAAGTATACCTAAATTTATTGAACAAGTTAAGAACAAAAATTTCGAGGAAGCTGCTAAAATAATAGCTGAGTCCAGTGCACTTCCGGCAGTTTGCGGAAGAGTATGTCCTCAAGAAACTCAATGTGAAGGGAAATGTGTACTTGGAATAAAGGGAGATGCTATTGCCATAGGAAAATTGGAAAGGTTTGTAGCAGATTGGTCTAGAAAAAATAATGTTGATTTGTCTAAGACCTTACCGAAAAATGGGAAAAAGGTGGCTGTAATAGGCAGCGGGCCATCGGGACTTACTTGTGCAGGAGATTTAGCAAAACTTGGATATGACGTTACTATATTTGAAGCATTACATAAGGCAGGTGGAGTTTTAGTATATGGTATTCCTGAATTTAGACTTCCTAAAGATACAGTAGTAGGACATGAAGTGGAAAATGTAAAAAAATTGGGAGTTAAAATAGAAACAGATGTAATAGTAGGGAGAACCATTACTATAGATGAACTTTTGGAAAAGGAAGGCTTTCAGGCAGTATTTATAGGCTCAGGAGCAGGATTGCCAAGGTTTATGGGCATACCTGGGGAAAACCTCAATGGAGTGTTCTCTGCTAATGAGTTTTTGACAAGAAGTAATCTTATGAAGGCATTTAAAAAGGATTATGATACACCTATAAAGGTTGGGAAAAAGGTTGCTGTAGTAGGTGGAGGAAATGTTGCAATGGATTCTGCAAGAACAGCACTTAGACTGGGAGCAGAAGTATATATAATATACAGAAGATCTGAATCAGAAATTCCAGCAAGGGCGGAAGAAGTTCATCATGCTAAGGAAGAGGGAATAAATTTTCATCTTTTAACTAATCCTGTAGAAATATTAGGGGATGAAAAAGGATGGGTTAAAGGAATACGATGTGCGAAGATGAAATTAGGTGAACCAGATGCGTCTGGAAGGAGAAGACCTGTTAAAATAGAGGGTTCAGAATTTGACTTGGATGTGGATACAGTAATCATGGCTCTTGGAACTTCGCCGAATCCACTTATAGCTTCTACTACAAAGGGGCTTGAAATGAATAAACGCAAATGTTTGGTGGCACAAGAGGATACTGGACTTACTACAAGAGAAGGAATATATGCTGGAGGAGATGCAGTAACTGGAGCTGCAACTGTAATACTTGCCATGGGAGCAGGTAAAAAGGCAGCAAAAGCTATAGATGACTATTTGAAAAAATAATTAAAAAACTGTACTGGAATCTCCTAGTACAGTTTTTTTTAAATGTTTTATGGAATAATATAATGGACAGTACACAATGCACAATTTACAGTGAACAATACACAATTAATGAGGATTTTTATATATATCGAAAATCTTTCAAAACTTTCAACTTTATTATTAAAGGAGCAGATATATGGATTTTAATTATATAGAGGATTTTAAAGATGGAATTGTAATAAAGGATGCAAGAAATTTTGAATTGCCCCATATATTTGATTGCGGGCAGTGCTTCAGATGGAAGAGAGAAGAAAATGGAAATTACATAGGGGTAGCTTTGGGAAAAGTCATTGAAGTGGAAAAAAGAAATAATGATGTATTATTGTACAATACATCTCAGAAGGATTTTAAAGAAATATGGGCGGATTATTTTGATCTATATAGGGATTATGATGAAATAAAGAATATACTTGGTGAAGATCCAACTTTAAAAAAAGCTGTAGAGTTTGGGAGAGGAATTAGACTTTTAAAACAGGATCCCTTTGAGCTAATTATTTCCTTTATAATATCTGCTAATAATAGAATACCAATGATAAAAAAGGCTATAAAAAATATAAGTGAAAAATGGGGAGAACCTATAGAATATAAGGAAAAAACATATTATAGTTTCCCCAAATTGGATAGATTAAAAGAAGCAAGTTTAGAGGAACTTGCTTCCTGTGGAACTGGTTTTAGAAATAAATATATTGTAGATACTGTACAGAAAATTTATTGTAATGGTACTGAAGGTCAACAAAACTATGATGAATCATATGATATTGATTGGATTAGAATGCAGGAGGCTGAAGTGTGCCATAGGGAGTTGCAAAAGTTTATGGGTATAGGACCTAAAGTTGCAGATTGCATTATGCTTTTCTCCATGCAAAAGTATTCTGCATTTCCTGTAGATGTCTGGGTCAAGAGAGCAATGAATCACTTTTATTTAGCACCAGATGTATCTTTGAAGAAGATAAGAGATTTTGGAATAGATAAATTTGGTCAGTTATCGGGATTTGCCCAGCAGTATTTGTTCTATTACGCCAGGGAGAACAGTATAAAAATATAGAATTTGTTTATGCTTTTTTCATTATATATTAATAATTTACTGGTATATCAATCATTGTTTTGGCAATACTAAGTTTTGTAAATTATAAATTATAAATGAGAGGAGACTTATATTATGAATTCACCTAGAATGGAAGTTAAATGTGGTGTTGACTGCTGCAATTACTGGGAAAATAATTGTTGCAATGCTGATGCACTGGAGGTTAACCCGATGAGGGGCAAAAAACCTAATACCAGTGACGATACCTGTTGTACAACATTTAAACCATCTAAATAAAGTGATTCTTAGGTTTAAGTGGAATTTGCTCATAAGGAATGTTTTATCTATTCGAACCTTTTCAAAATTTACTTTGAGGAAGCTTTTTATAAGAGAAGGACAGCCAGGGGTTAGACCCCGGATTGTCCTTCTTTTTCTGTACCTGGGAAAATATCTTTTAACTTATTTAGTACTATTTAATATATTTATAGTAGAGGTGGTCTTATGCTGAAAGGTGTAGATATAAGTAATTTAAATGGATCAATCAATATGAATTTAATTAGAAGTGCAGGTAACTCTTTTATTGTCGCAAAGGCAACAGAAGGAGGTACTTTTATAGATAAATATTATGGATTTAATATAGCTGGTGCTAAATCTGTACAACTTCTTGCTGGAGCTTACCATTTTGCCAGATTTCAGGATGAATCTAAAGCAGTACAGGAGGCAAATTTTTTTAAGACTACTGCTGCAGCAGCCAGACCTGATTTTGTAGTCTTGGATTTTGAACAGCAATGCAGCGGAGATATGACAGATGCATGTCTGGCATTTTTAGATATAGTATCTGAAGTTGCACCGGCTCTTATTTACTGTAATCCGAGCCGTATAAAGGCATATTTGAATTCTAAAATAACTAAATATTCCCTTTGGATAGCTCATTATGGAGTTAATTACCCAAGTATTATATTGTGGAATGAATATGCCATATGGCAGTATTCCGAAGAGGGCAAGATACAGGGTATAAGCGGAAATATAGATTTGAATTATATGACTGAAAAATTTTACAACGGCTTTGGGACAAGACTGCAAAATACACTTGTAGAGCAGATTAAAGCTCTTCAATATGACCTCAATATAGATTACAATGCTAAATTGATTATAGATGGGATAGCAGGTCCAGCAACTATTTCAGCATTAAGGGGAATACAAAATATTATTGTTAAAGGTTACAAGTCCAATGTAGTTTTATGGATTCAGCAGAAATTAGAAAATTATGGGTATCTGAAGAAAAATTCCTATACACCTATGCTTTATGATGAAGCTACATTCCAGGCCGTCACCAATTTACAAAAAAATTGGCAAAGACCAACGGATGGAGTTTTAAGAGCAGACACATGGAGTGTATTTTTAAACAATTAAAATGATTCTGAGTCTAAAATAGTGTAAGAACTATTTTAGACCTTATTTGGATCTGTACTATTTTTACAGTTATACTGATACGGATTGAATTTGAAATTGGTATGCTGTGGATTGTTACTAAATCAGGAATTTAAAAAATAAACATTAATTTTGTAAAACTGTTACATTTAAAACTACAATCTGTTATAATTTAGACAATGAGAAGTATATTATTAAATGTCATGGAGGAATACTAGAATGATAAATTTTGAAACTCCACTAAAAAGATTAAAATATTTAGTGTTAAAGGAAGTTGCTTCTTTGGTTAAGGGAAATAAATTAAATAAAGAAGAATTGGAAAAGGTGCCATATAAAATAATTCAGGATGACGATAAAGCGGAATATAGGTGTTGTGTATATAAAGAAAGAGCAGTTGTATATGAAAGAGCTCTGTTGGCTTCAGGATTTGTTCCTACTAGTAATATTACATTGGATTTGAAGCACATTTCAGATAAGGATCACATAATGTATGTTCTTTCAGCTGCCTGTGATAGATGTCCAATATATAAATACAGTGTAACAGAAGCCTGTAGGGGATGCATACAGCACAAATGTATGGAAGTGTGTCCGGCAAATGCAATATCAAGGATTAATGGTAGATCGCATATAGATCATGATATCTGCAAAGAATGTGGCATGTGTAAAAAAGCATGTCCTTATAATGCCATAGCAGAAGTAATGAGACCTTGTAAAAGGTCTTGTCCAACGGGGGCATTGGAGATAAATTCAGATAGTAAAAAGGCAATGATAGATAAGAAAAATTGTATCAATTGCGGTGCCTGTATGGCTGCATGTCCATTTGGAGCTATATCAGATAGAAGTTATATTTCAGAAGTTATAAAAAGTCTATGTGAAAAAAAAGAGATATATGCTGTAGTGGCTCCGGCTATAACAGGCCAATTCGGAGCTAAAGTTGCAGTAGGACAAGCTAAGAGCGCATTTAAAAAACTTGGATTTAAGGACATGATGGAAGCTGCCTGCGGGGCAGATGCAGTAACTGTAAATGAATCAAATGAATTTGTAGAGAGAATGAAATCAGGAGATAAATACATGACAAATTCATGCTGCACGGGATTTATGAGTTATATTGAAAACAAATTTCCAGGTGAAGTGTCAAGAATATCCAGCACTGTTTCACCTATGATTGCTGCAGCTAGAATGATTAAAAAGGAAAATAAAGATGCAATTGTAGTTTTTATAGGACCTTGTACTGCTAAAAAAAGTGAAATAAATAGGAAATCTATAAAAGGTGCAGTGGATTATGTTTTAACATTTGAAGAAATATCAGCACTGATGGGGGCATTTGGTGTAGAACCTGAAGATTGTGAGGATATACCTGTAGATGATGCATCTCTTTATGGAAGAGGGTTCGCCCAAGAAGGTGGACTTACATCTGCCATAGAAAATTATATAGGTGACAAAAAATGTGACATTCCATTTGAACCTGTAAGGGTAAGTGGAAAAGATGAGATAAAAAAAGCTATGACCATGGCTAAATCAAAGAGGCTTCAGGGTAACTTTATAGAGGGAATGATGTGTCAAGGCGGATGTATTGGTGGACCGGCTGCAATGACACAAATTATGAGAGCAAAACCACAGTTGGTCAAATTTAGTAAACAGTCCAATAAAAAATCCGTGCTTTCCAACGAAAATTTAAGAAGATTTAAAGAAATTAATTTAAATAGATAACTTAAAAATGCACTGATAATTTACTAAAAGTTATCAGTGCATTTTAATCTTTAAAGTTTAATTAAAATTTAAGGTAATAATGCAGACTATTTGTGATAAAATTGCTATAAATCATATTCTAGTCTACAAAAGTATATGATAAAATTAACTGGATATAATTAATATTAAAATATAAGTATGTTATAAGGGTGATATGGGTTGAAAACTTATAGTGAAAGATTTAAAAAAAAATTAACAGAATATAAATCCTATCTAGTATTGGGTGTGATACTGGTTATATTGCTTATTGCAGCTTATGAATATTATTATAAATATATTTATATATTCAGGGATCCTAATAAAATAAAGAATATAATAATGTCTTATGGCAGATATGGTATATCGGTGTTTTTATTTATTCAAATTTTACAGGTAATAGCCTTTTTTATACCCGGGGAAATTATTCAAATTGCAGGCGGATATATATATGGTACTTTATTTGGAAGCATACTATCTATTATAGGTATAACTGCGGGAAGTATAATTGACTATAGTGTATCCAGAATTTATGGAAAACCTCTTATAAATAAAATAATATCGAAAAGACATTTAAGATTTTTTGATAAAATATTGCAACTGGGAAGTGTGAATTACATAGTATTTTTACTGTATTTAATTCCGGGTATACCTAAGGATATTTTAGCTTACATGTGCGGTATATCCAGTATTAGCCTTAGAAATTTTGTATTATGCTCAACTTTTGGAAGATTGCCTGGGATAATTATTTCCACTTATTTTGGCTCAAAGATATATTCGGGAAATAAAATAGTATTGATAATTATAGCTGTAATGATGACTTCACTATTTGCAATAGGTGTATTAAAAGGAGAAAAAATAATAGCTAAAACGGTAAAAAAATTTCAATCAGAGAGCAATAAGTAAATTT
Organism: Clostridium moutaii; assembly: GCF_041205085.1. Lineage (NCBI taxonomy): Bacteria > Bacillati > Bacillota > Clostridia > Eubacteriales > Clostridiaceae > Clostridium > Clostridium moutaii. The sequence continues at coordinate 107,783 of NZ_JBGEWD010000004.1, read as the reverse complement.
GAAACATTGCTTATTGCTTTTTTTGTTCAAATAAGTTTCAATTATTTTGTATATATAATCCTAGTTGGAAGATAATAATAATATTGGTTTCTTTATGAAATATCTGCATATCAGTATATTTGTGAAATTAATAGAAATAAGCTGAAATATCTATTTAATTAAAGCATATTAGATATTTTCTATGAAAAATAGTATAATATATGTAAAATTTAAATTTGATAATATAAATGGTATTCATTATTATAATAATTGTATTAGCACTCATAATTAATGAGTGCTAACAAGGAAAGCTAAAAAATAAATTAAAATAAATTTAAAGTATTTTGAAGGAGGGGTTTAGATGAAAATTAGACCACTTGGAGACAGGGTTGTAATTAAAAAAATTGAAGCAGAGGAAACCACAAAAAGTGGTATCGTTTTACCAGGTACTGCTAAAGAAAAGCCACAAGAAGCAGAAGTTGTAGCAGTAGGACCCGGTGGAATAGTTGATGGAAAGGAAGTTAAGATAGGAGTTAAAGTAGGAGAAAGAGTATTATTCTCCAAATATGCTGGAAATGAAGTAAAAATAGATGGTACAGAATATACCATCTTAAGACAAGATGATATATTGGGTATAATTGAGTAGAAAAGTTGATTTTCAGGAACAAAAAGTATTTATTATAACAAGTAGTTGTAAGGAGGTTTTTTTATGGCAAAAAGTATTTTATTTAGTGAAGACGCAAGAGCAAAGATGCAAGAGGGCGTAAATAAATTAGCAAATACAGTAAAAATAACCCTTGGACCTAAGGGAAGAAATGTAATACTTGACAAAAAATTTGGTTCCCCACTCATTACAAATGATGGTGTTACTATAGCAAAAGAAATAGAATTGGAAGATCCTTATGAAAATATGGGAGCTCAGCTTGTAAAGGAAGTTGCTACAAAGACAAACGATGTGGCAGGAGATGGAACTACTACTGCAACTTTACTTGCTCAGGCTATAATAAGAGAAGGCTTAAAAAATGTTACAGCTGGAGCTAATCCAATGCTTATAAGACAAGGCATAAAAATAGCTGTAGATAAGGCTGTAGAGGAAATAAAGAAGGTTTCAAGAACTGTAAATGGAAAAGAAGATATAGCAAGAATTGCAGCTATATCAGCTTCTGATGAGGAAATTGGTAAATTAATAGCTGATGCTATGGAAAAGGTAGGCAATGAGGGTGTTATAACCGTTGAAGAATCTAAAACTATGGGAACTGAACTAGAAGTAGTTGAGGGTATGCAATTTGACAGAGGTTATTTAAGTGCATATATGGTTACAGATACAGAAAAGATGGAAGCTGCACTAGAAGATCCGTATATTTTAATAACAGATAAAAAGTTATCAAATATTCAAGATATACTTCCATTACTTGAGAAAATAGTTCAACAAGGGAAGAAGTTACTTATAATAGCTGAAGATGTAGAGGGTGAAGCACTTACAACTTTAGTTGTAAATAAATTGAGAGGAACATTTACCTGCGTAGCAGTAAAAGCACCTGGTTTTGGAGATAGAAGAAAAGAAATGCTCCAAGATATAGCAATACTTACCGGTGGCCAGGTGATTTCTGAAGAACTTGGAAGAGACTTGAAGGAAGTTGACTTACAAGATTTAGGAAGAGCTGAATCAGTAAAAATAGATAAAGAAAATACTACTATAGTAAATGGAAGAGGAGATAAAAAGGCTATTAAAGATAGAGTATCTCAAATCAAGGTGCAGATAGAGGAAACTAGTTCTGACTTTGATAAAGAAAAATTGCAGGAAAGACTTGCTAAACTTGCAGGTGGAGTAGCCGTAATACAAGTTGGAGCAGCAACTGAAACAGAATTAAAAGAGAAAAAAATGAGAATAGAAGATGCTTTAGCAGCTACTAAAGCAGGAGTTGAAGAAGGTATGGGACCTGGCGGCGGAACTGCTTATATCAATGCAATTCCAGAAGTCGAAAAATTAACTTCTGATATACCAGATGTAAAAGTTGGTATAGATATAGTAAGAAAAGCATTGGAGGAACCAGTTAGACAAATAGCAGCTAATGCTGGTGCTGAAGGTTCTGTAATAATTGAAAAAGTTAGGAATAGTAAAGTTGGTATTGGCTACAACGTATTAAAGGATGAATATGTAGACATGGTTGAAAGCGGAATAGTAGATCCAACTAAAGTTACAAGATCAGCACTTCAAAATGCAGCATCTGTAGCAGCTACATTCTTAACTACAGAAGCAGCAGTAGCAGATGTTCCAGAAAAGAATACTACTGCTCCGGCAGCAGGTGCACCAGGAATGGGCGGAATGGAAGGAATGTACTAATCTCAGATAAATATATCAAGTGATTCTTAGGTTCAGAAGGAATGTTTTTCATATCTGAATCTTAGAAGAACTTATGTAGGGGTGTAGCAGTGCTCATCATCCTCATGCTTTGAAGAGGCTGGGGACGTTAGCAATGGTAGCCTTCGGATAAAATAACCTCATATCATTAGATATGGGGTTATTTTATATGATGAATTTTGTGTTGCTTTTTGAAATAACATAAATTCACATTGACAAAAGCAAAAAAATTGAATAAAATAGTGTAAATAGTTAATAAGATAGATAGAAATATATCGAAATTTGTAGAAAATAAAATTTTTCCAACTCATATATTTCCTGAATATGGCAGGAAGTATCTACCGGAAGCCGTAAATTTCCGACTATGAGTGGAATTATTATGGTATAACCATATTAATTTCATCATAAGTGAATTTAGTATGGATTTTTTATTAAATTAAATAGTATTTTAAGAATGAATATTAATATATTATAATTTTAGGAGTGATTTTAATTGGCAAAGATTTTAAAAGCAGCTTATACTTTTGATGATGTACTATTAGTACCAAACAAGTCTGAAGTTCTACCCAGGGAAGTTTCACTGGCAACTAATCTAACTAAAAGAATCAAATTAAATATACCTCTTATGAGTTCCAGTATGGATACTGTCACTGATTCAAAAATGGCTATTGCTATGGCAAGAGAAGGGGGCATTGGAATAATACATAAAAATATGTCCATAGAACAGCAGTCCATAGAAGTGGATAAAGTGAAAAGACAGGAAAATGGAGTAATTACAGATCCATTTTATCTTTCACCAGATAATAGCATAAATGATGCACTTACACTTATGAGTAAATACAGAATATCTGGTATCCCAATTACTGTAGACGGAAAGTTAGTAGGTATAATCACAAATAGGGATATAGTTTTTGAAACTAATTATGACAATAAGATCTCTCAGGCAATGACCAGTAAGAATCTTATAACGGCTCCGGAAAATACTACCATTGAAGAAGCCAAAGAAATATTGAAAACTCATAAAATAGAAAAACTGCCTTTGGTAGATGAAAATAATAATTTAAGAGGACTTATAACTATAAAAGATATAGAAAAGGTGAAAAGATTTCCGCGAAGTGCTAAAGACAGTAAAGGAAGACTTTTATGTGGTGCTGCTGTAGGCGTTACCAGAGACATGATGGATAGAGTAGATTCATTGGTTAAAGTAGGCGTGGATGTTATAACTGTAGATACAGCCCATGGCCATTCAAAGGGAGTTTTAAAAGCAGTGGAGACTATAAAAGAAAACTATCCTGAATTGCAAATTATTGCAGGAAATGTTGCGACAGCAGAAGCTACTAGAGATTTAATCAAAGTCGGAGCGGATTCAGTAAAAGTAGGTATCGGACCGGGTTCCATATGTACGACAAGGGTAATATCAGGGGTGGGAGTGCCACAGCTCACAGCAGTAATGGATTGTGTAGAGGAGGCTAACAAATTTGGTATCCCAGTTATTGCAGATGGTGGAATAAAGTATTCAGGAGATATAGTAAAAGCACTGGCCGCTGGAGCAAAAGTAGCTATGATGGGTTCTATGTTTGCAGGTTGTGACGAGGCTCCAGGTGAAACTGAAATATATAAAGGAAGAAGTTATAAGGTTTATAGGGGAATGGGTTCTTTAAGTGCTATGGCTTGTGGAAGTAAGGATAGATACTTTCAGGAGGGAAATAAAAAATTAGTTCCTGAAGGAGTAGAAGGAAGAGTACCTTATAAAGGACCTGTGGCAGATACCATATTTCAGCTTTTAGGAGGAGTACGTTCAGGAATGGGATATTTAGGAGCACCTACATTAAAAGACTTGTATGAAAAAGCTACTTTTGTGATCCAATCTTCAGCAGGCCTTAGAGAAAGCCATCCTCACGATATATCTATGACGAGGGAAGCTCCTAACTATAGTGTCAGACAAGAATAATGAAATTAAAATATTCATTTTATATAATTGGTTTATGTACAATATGTGTTTTTGGGTGATATAATTAAATCAGTTAAAATCATGATAATTGTTGCAATCATTTAGGTAGTTAGGAGGAAGTTTATGGACAGGCAGATGGTTATTGTAATTGATTTTGGGGGACAATATAATCAACTTATAGCAAGAAGAGTCAGGGAAAATAATGTGTATTGTGAGATAGTTCCCTATACTTGCCCCTTAGATAATATAATAGATAAAAATCCCAAGGGGATAATATTTACAGGTGGTCCCAAAAGTGTATACGGGGAAAATGCACCAAAAATAAGTAAAAATATTTTTAAGCTGGGAATCCCAATTTTAGGTATATGTTATGGACACCAATTTATATGTGGTAATTTAGGTGGAGAGGTTAAAAGTGCTGCAGTTAGAGAATATGGAAAGGCAAATGTCACATTGGATAATAGCAGTGTTTTGTTTAGTGGCATTGATAAAGAACAGAGCTGCTGGATGAGCCATACAGATGTGGTATCCCGTGCGCCAGAGGGTTTTAAAGTTATAGCTACTACTGATGAATGTCCTGTAGCAGCTGTAGGAAATGATTCCAAGAAGATATATGGAGTTCAGTTTCATCCGGAAGTTGAGCATACTCCTTTTGGTAGAAAAATGATTACAAACTTTTTACTTAAGATCTGTAACCTAAAGGGAGATTGGTCTATGTCTTCTTTTGTAGAGGAAAAAGTAGAACTTATAAGGGAAAAGGTTGGGGATAAAAAAGTGATATGTGCCATGTCCGGAGGTGTGGATTCTTCCGTAGCGGCAGTTCTTGTACATAGAGCTGTAGGGAAAAAACTTACCTGTATTTTTGTGGACCACGGGCTTCTTAGAAAAGACGAAGGAAATCAAGTAGAACATGTATTTAAAAAACAGTTCGATATGAATTTTATAAGAGTAAATGCCAGGGATAGATTTTTGGGAAAGTTAAAGGGAATATCCGATCCTGAAAAAAAGAGAAAAATAATAGGAGAGGAATTTATAAGAGTATTTGAAGAAGAAGCTAGGAAACTGGGAGAAATAGGTTTTTTAGTTCAGGGAACTATATATCCTGATGTGGTTGAAAGTGGTCTTGGAACTTCCGATACTATAAAAAGTCACCATAATGTAGGGGGACTTCCAGAAAACATGGATTTTAAACTTATAGAACCTCTCAGAGAATTATTTAAAGATGAAGTCAGGGCTGTAGGAGAAAAACTTGGTATACCCCATAAGTTAGTCTGGAGGCAGCCATTCCCGGGACCCGGTCTTGCAATAAGGGTTTTAGGGGATATTACAGAGGAGAAACTTGAAATAACCAGAGAAGCAGATGCAATATTTAGAGAAGAAATAGCAAAGGCAGGATTGGATGAATCCATATGGCAGTACTTTGCATGTCTTCCCAATATACGTTCTGTGGGAGTAATGGGTGATGAGAGAACCTACTGCTACACCGTTGCCCTCAGAGCCGTCATATCTACAGATGCCATGACTTCGGATTGGGCGAGGATACCTTATCACGTATTGGATAAAGTATCTAGAAGAATAGTAAATGAAGTCAAAGGTGTAAACAGAATTGTATATGACATAACAAGCAAACCGCCTGCTACAATCGAATGGGAATAATCACTTGAAAAAGTGTCCTGAAACATATCCAGAGGCGCAGCAGTGCTAATACCTCCATAAGGTGGGGGCGTTAGCACTGGTAGCCATGGGATAAACCAAAGCTTACATTGGTACACAGTAATTTAACAATGCCCAATAAAACTAGAATAATGGGCATTGTAATTATTAAAAGTATAAATTATAATCACCCGTTGGAATATCATCTTCTAAGCCTATAACCCTGGGCCATAACCCTGTTTCGGCAATAATAAACCCCATAAGAATCCCCATATGGCTGTGTAAATGTCTATGTTGGGCAAGGATTAATGTAAATCTTGTCCACTCACAGTTTTCAGGTTTAGTAAGGAGTATATCATCTGTTAGGTTATTAAGATATTGATTTATTTTCTTTTCAATTGATTGATAATAGTGTTTTAATTCATTTCTTGATAATGCCTTATTTGTGTGAACATCTAAATTGTTTAAATCTTTAATATGAAATGGTGGTTCTGAATATTTTCGTGGATTAATATACCACATATCTAATGAATGCAGTGTATGATAAATATGTTTCCACAAAGGCATTTTACAATAATTTTTATTCAAGTATTCATCAGGTACACAATTCATAACATTATCCACGCTCCAGAGAGCTCGTTTCGTTTGATCCTTAATTATTTCAGTATAATTTATTTCATTCATTGACTTATGCCCCTTTCTAAAGTATTATCAATAGTTTTTGTTATTAATTTTCCCCTTTAAATAAATAGGTGATGTCTGGTGGAGTCAAACTGTTTTTCAAGACACAGTTGAAAAGATAAATTATCCTAAGTATTTTTCCTCCAATTCGTGAATTACATTAGTCATTTAATGTATAATAAACCTATAAGTGGAGTCAAGTCAATATGCAGATAAAGTAACATTTGCCCATCTTCTTTAACACTATATGATTGCATGGCATGTAGTTGTTTAATATTTTATATGAAAGTATAATAATTATAAATGTTTATTCTAGCTTTAGGGGTGTATGTAAAATGAAAATTACCGCAGAAAGAAGAGCTTTAACTGCAGATCTTTCTCTTTTATTAGTTGCATTAATATGGGGAGGAGGTTTTATAGCCGCTAAAGTAGCCCTATCAAGTATTACCCCCTTTTATTTGCTGTCATTTAGATTTTTGTGTTCAGGATTCATTTTATATGTAATATTTTTTAAAAAAATGATAAAAATAGATAGAAAAAGCTTGATGGCTGGAATTGTTCTGGGATCAATCTTGTATGCAGGACAAACTTTTCAAACTATTGGTCTTAAATACACCACTCCAGGGAAGCAGTCTTTTTTAACTGCTTCCTATGCTGCAATAGTACCTTTTGCATCCTGGCTGGTGACCCAAAAAAAGCCTCATGTCTGTTCTGTATTGGCAGGTTTTTTGACTTTAATAGGAATAGGCTTTTTAAGTTTACAGCAAAACATATCTATAAGTTTTGGTGACAGTTTGACGCTGCTTTTTACAGTTGTGTATTCTTTTCAGATAGTTTTAATCGGAGTCTATGCTGAGAAAAATATAAATCCTATACAATTGACAACAGTGCAATTATTATCTGCAGGTGCATTTACATTAATCAGTGCATTAATATTTGAGCCACATATTCAGACTGCAAACAGTAAAGGCATTATTGGAGCATTGTATCTTATAATACTTAATACTACTATTGCATTTTTGGTACAAAATATAGCACAAAAATATACATCTGATACTCATGCTTCAATAATATTGTCACTGGAATCAGTCTTTGGATGTTTCCTCTCCATACTTTTAATGGGAGAAGTATTTACAAAAAAGATGGCCATTGGATGTATAATTATATTTATTGCAGTGATTTTATCCAAAAGCAATATTAATATTCATAGTTTTAAATCTAATAAGCGCTGTTAATCAGTGCCTGTGTTTTATAAGATATATAATAGGGTCAAAAATATTGGGCAATATAAATTATAAATGATTATTTTAAGATACATTTAATAATAGTAACATACTATTATATTAAAATAAGCTAAAATGCTGGAGGTGGAAATCAACTGTGTTAAATGAAGGTATAAAATTAGATTTAAGCAAAGCTTTTCCATACATACAGGAAAAAGAAATCATAAGTTTGCAGCCATCAATATCAATTGCTCATAATATGATAGAAAATAAAAATGGCCCGGGAAATGATTTTTTAGGTTGGGTTGACTTACCGGTAAACTATGATAAAAGTGAATTCAATAGAATAAAAATTGCAGCACAAAAAATAAAGAAAGATTCTGATGCTTTGATAGTTATAGGAATAGGAGGTTCCTATTTAGGGGCCAGAGCAGCTATAGAAATGCTTTCACATAGCTTTGACAATAGCCTGCTGGAAAACAAGAAAAAAAAGTTAGCAGTTTTTTATGCAGGCAATAACATGAGCTCAACTTATATGTATGATTTGCTTCATGCTGTAGAGGGAATGAATTTATCAGTAAACGTTGTCTCAAAGTCTGGAACAACCACAGAACCAGCTGTTGCCTTTAGAATATTTAAGAAGTTGCTGGAAAAAAAATATGGAACAAAAGAAGCTAAAGACAGGATATATGTAACTACGGATGAAAAAAAAGGTGCTTTAAGAAAAATGGCAGATAGAGAAGGCTATGAAACTTTCACCATACCGGATGATATAGGAGGGAGGTATTCTGTACTGACAGCTGTGGGACTTTTGCCAATAGCAGCTGCAGGTATAGATATAGATGAAATGATGAGTGGTGCAGGAGATGCACGAAAAGCTTATAAGGTTGAGAACTTGAAAAAAAATCCTGCATATCAATATGCCGCAGTTAGAAGTATATTGTATAAAAAGAAAAAGACCACTGAAATGATAGTGAACTTTGAACCCTGCCTTCATTATTTTGGAGAATGGTGGAAACAGTTGTTTGGAGAAAGCCAGGGGAAGGATAACAAGGGCATATTTCCTGCCTCGGTAGATTTTTCAACAGACCTTCATTCAATGGGTCAATATATACAGCAGGGATTGAGAATAATGTTTGAAACCTTTATAAACGTAGAGAAACCTAGAAAAGAAATGTTCATAGAAAAAGAAGATGAAGATCTTGATGGGCTTAACTTTTTAGATGGAAAATCCATGGACTTTGTAAATCATCAAGCTTTTAAAGGAACAGTTTTAGCCCATAATGATGGAAATGTACCGGTTATAATTTTAAATGTGCCTGAATTGACGGCCTATTACTTCGGATATATGGTGTATTTCTTTGAGAAGTCCTGCGGAATCAGTGGTTATTTAATGGGACTAAATCCATTTAACCAACCGGGAGTTGAGGCTTATAAGAAAAATATGTTTGCCCTGCTTGGGAAACCCGGTTATGAGGATAAAAGGATGGAATTGGAAAAGAGACTTAATTCATAAGTTGATCTTATCTGCTTCATGATGCCCTTGGCATGAAGCAGGATCATTTTAATTATAATTCACAAGACGGCTGCCTGTCGCAGCTGTTGCGTGCGTTGACAGTTATTTATATCATGTCTATAATGATAAGTATAACGAGGCTCTGTTTAATAGGAGGAAATTTTATGAAGAAGGTGTTTGTTAAATCATTAATAATATATATGGTTTTATTTTGTATGATAAATTATGCCAACACTTCAAGTCTTAATCCATTAACAATAGTAAGGATTCTAGTTATTTCCCTTTTGTGCGCACTGGCGCTTTCCGGCCTTACAGTTCTATTAAAGGTGAATTTCTTGAAAAACAATAAAGATAAATTGAAAGATAGTAAAAAACATGAAAAATAGAGGAGAGTATAATAGGAAATATGAAAATATTAGTAGATGCAGATGCTTGTCCAGGAAAGGATATAATAGAAAATATAGCTAGGAAAAATAATGTACCGGTTATAATGTACTGCGACTTAAATCATGTTTTAAATTCTGACTACAGTACTGTGGAATACGTAGACAGTGGATTTCAAAGTGTGGATATGGCACTTGTCAATAAGACTGAAAGTGGAGATATAGTAGTAAGTCAGGATTATGGAGTTGCAGCTATGGCACTTGGTAAAAATGCTTATGCCATAAGCCCTAAGGGGTATATATACGACAATGATAATATAGATAAGCTTCTTTTTGAAAGACATATATCTTCAAAAGTGAGAAGAGCCGGTGGAAGAACTTTTAATCCCAAGAAGCGGACAAAAGAAGATGATTACAGACTCGGAAAAAACCTGCTTAAATTAATAATTGCATGTCTTTAATTTTGTTATCTAAATTGATCTCCGAAGAAGAACTTATCCAGAGGCGTAGCAGTGCTTATCTCCCACTTTACGAAGTCGTGGGTGTTAGCAATGGCAGCCATGAAATAAAATATTGGAATAAATACATAAAAAGTACTATTACAAAATATGGAATTATAGTATAATATAAGTTAGAAAAAGTCTAATCAAGGGAATTATTTTACATAGGGGATGATTTAGATGAATGAATTGACTATAAATTGTAGTTTAAAAAGTCCACAGGCAAAAAAGTCAAAGGTTGTTATAAATGTAGATAATAACTTAGAACAAAAACTTATTTATAAGTATATGATAGGATGTAATGGAATATGGGACACCTTAAAAGATTTTACAGGTGACGAAAAAGTAGAGTGGATTCCAAAGGAAGACGGGAAATATATATTAATGGTACAAGCTAAAAAAGTAGGTGGAAATAAAAGCTTTGATTATATATCTAAAATGGATTATATAATAGGAAGGGCAGAGGAGAAATTAATAAGCCGCATTTATATAGATAAAGATAAGCTAGAATTAGGGGACAAACTTAATATAACAGTGGAAACCACTAAGTTTCCTATTATATTTAGGTATTGGATAAGAATAGAGGATGAATGGGAAATGATAAAAGATTATTCAGCGGACAATATGCTCTCCTGGGTAGTTAAAAGTGAGGGAAAAGGTGAAATATTGGTAGAATGCAAGAATATTGATTCAAAAAATGATTTTGATGATTTTCAAAGTGTAAAATTTCAGGTGCTCCCTTTAAAAGATATTGTAATAACAGATTTCAGATGTTTGACTTCGGATCTAGTGAAAGACTCGGAATTGATCTTTAAAGTGGACTCAGAACACGATAATGACAGGACCATACTTTATAAGTTTTTTAAAATAAATTCCAATGGAGAAACAGAATGTGTTCAAGATTATTCCACAAAGAGGATAGTAAGTTATATGGAGAAGAAAAGTGGTGAATATAAGCTTTTATGTCTGGCAAAAGATATATATTCCATGAATAAATTTGATGATAGGGCCGTTTTAAATTTTAAGGTAAAGAAATATGATAAGATTTATATAAAAAATTTTACTACAGATGTAAATTATCCACAATTATGCGGAATAAAGGTTACCTTAAAAGCGGAAGCCATAGGGGGAAGAGAACTTCTATACAGATATGTAATTGAAGGGAATTGCAGTGAGGATTCTGGTTACATCACCTGTAATAATTATGTCTGGGAAAGCAAACAACCAGGTAAATATAAACTTATTCTAATGGTAAAAGATAGATCCTTTCAGGGAAACTATGAGGCAATAGAGTATTTAAACTATATTGTAGATGAAAGAAGCAGAGAACCGGTTAAGATTGAGGGAGTAATTTTAAATAGAAATAATCCCATATTAAAGCATGAAGATATAAGTATGAAGATAAACGCTTCTGGCGGAATGGATCTTAGATATGGCTTTTTAATAAGGAAAGATGGAGCTGAATTAAAAAAGATAAAATACAGTAATAATAATTTTATGGAATTTACTCCAAGTCAAAAGGGAAAGTATGAACTGGAAGCCAGAGTAAAAGACAAGTATTCAGATAGAGAATATGACTGTCATTCGATAATAAGCATAGATGTTTTAGACTATATTCCTGCTGTAATTGATTACATATTATATCCTACAAAAGAGTATTTTTTAGTAGGGGATGAAATTGTCATAAGTTCTGTAGCGCAAAATACTAGAAATATTGTTATAAAATATGTGCTCAGTATAAATGGGCATAAGGTGGAAGAAACAGATTTTGTTACACAAAAAATATATGCCTTTGTTCCCAAATACAGTGGTACATATAAGGTGGAAATTTTTGCAAAGAATATTAAAAGCACTGGAGAATTTGATTGTAAAAGAGAAGTATGTGTGGAAGTTAATGAAGCACTTCCAGTGACAAATACTAGAATAACCTGTGATAATTTGAAATTTGTCTGTAATATGCCTGTCACCTTTACATCCCATAACGAAGGGGGAAAAGATGTGCTCTATGAATTTTACATCATGGAAAATGGAGATTGGAATTTAGTTCAAGGTTACAGTAAGAAAAATTATTACACTTTTATTCCATTTAACAAAGGTGAGTATAAAGTATTAGTTCTTTGTAAAAGTCAGCAAAATAAGGTGTCCTATGAGGACTACAACATACTTTCATTTAGAACTGAATAGTAGTAAACTTAAGTTGTTATAGTTTAATACGATAAAAAAATTGTAATATATTTTTAAGCAGGTGAAAAAAATGAGTGTAAATAACATAAGTTCTACAAATCAGGATAAAGATCTTGAAAAAGTTCTACAACTTCAAATGATGACTGAAATATTTAAACAAGCTTTTGGTAATGAAGACTCCTTTCAGCTTGTCATGGAGAGTTTGACAAAAGCATTGACTGATAGCAATGGAAATATAGATATATCTAAATTATCACTGGGTGATGAAGATCTGAGTAAGTTAGGATATGGAGGTGGGCAAAGGTTAAATACTATCTACAATAGTGTAAAAAGTGATATAAAAAGTGGAAATTCAAGTATTGATGAAGCAGTGGAGAATGCTTCTAGAAAATACGGAGTGGATAAGGATTTAATAATGGCGGTTATAAAACAAGAGTCTGATTTTAATCCTCAGTCCAAGTCCCCTGCTGGAGCTATGGGGCTTATGCAGCTTATGCCTGGAACGGCCAGTGGATTAGGTGTAACCAACCCATATGATGTAGATCAAAATGTAGATGCTGGTACGGAATATTTAAAGAATATGCTGGATATGTATGGGAACTCCAAAGAACTGGCATTGGCGGCATATAATGCAGGTCCGGGAACTTTAAAAAATAGAGGTGTAACTAGCAGTTCGGATATCGCTAAACTGCCTTATGAAACAAGAAATTATGTGCAAAAAGTTATGCAATATTATGTATAATGACAAATATAAAGCTTTAAGTTTTAAATATTTAAGTATAGCTTTATATCTGAAATTTATAATTGTAAAATGCAGAACTGTAAAATCTTATGGATTGATGTTCTGCATTTTTCTGCATTGATTTATTTAATTGTATGAATTCTTAAATATTGATTTGCATAGTATTATTTTATTTCAAATGGAAAAATACTATAGTATTATAAAAAGAAGGAGGTAATGAAGTGGATAGATTAGATAAGATATTGGCTAATTTAGGGTACGGTACTAGAAAAGAAATAAAATCCACAATAAAAAATGGAGAAGTTAAAGTGGACGGGATAGTTGTAAAAGACAATTCTATAAAAATAGATCCATACAATTGCAAAATAGAAGTCCGTGGAAATAATATAGATTATAGGAAGTACATATATATTTTGATGAATAAACCTGATGGAGTCGTATCCGCAACTTTTGACAATCTTGATGAGACGGTTATAGATATTTTGGAGCCCAGGTATCAGGCATTTAAGCCTTTTCCTGTAGGAAGATTGGATAAGGATACCAGAGGATTATTATTGATTACCAATGACGGGGACTTAAATCACAGATTAATATCTCCCAAAAATCATGTGGATAAGGTATATTATGCTGAGATAGATAGACCTGTGGATAAATCTGACATTGATAAATTTGAGAAGGGGATAGTATTGAAAGATGGGTATAAGTGCATGCCTGCTAAGTTGAAAATTATAGAATCCGATGAAGATGGTTCAAGAGTAGAAGTAACCATACAAGAGGGAAAATTCCATCAAATTAAAAAGATGTTCAATTCTTTAGAAAAAAATGTAGTGTATTTAAGAAGAATACGATTTGGACCAATAAAATTAGAAGAAGGTTTAGAGGAAGGAGAATATAGAGAATTGTCTAAAGAAGAAATTGAAAGCATGAAAAAGATTTAAATATGAATTTTTTTCATGCATATAAACATAAATTTTACAAATATATTTATATAAATAATTCATATTTTACTTGAAATTTTACTTCGATTTTACTATAATGAATGTGCAAGGATAAATAAAAGGATAATAGCCCCCTTTTTATTTATGAGCAAACAGTCCATGCCCCAATGGGCTGTTTTTACTTTTTGCAAGTGTATTTTTTCACATATACTAAAATTTTATGAAGTCATTATTGGGTTTAGAAATGGCAGCAATCGGATAAATGTAATATAATGTACTATATTGTAAAAATATTTGCAATTTTATGGATCAATAGTTTAATACGTGATAAAATTAAAGAAGAGGTGTGTTAATCAAGTAATTCTTGAGTTCAGCTGGAGTTTGTTCATAGGGAATGTTTTTTTCAACTGGACCTTAGAAGAACTTATCCAGGTGCATAGCATTGCTTATCCCCCCACTTTATGGAGGGCCTTAGTAAATGACAGCCATGGGATAAACATACATGAATAAGGAGTGGCGTTCATGGGAGATTATAAATCCAAATTAGAAAGCAAAGAAATGGATTATTTATGCGAGGCGGTATTATGCTTAAAAACAAAAGAAGAATGTTATAGGTTTTTTGATGATATATGCACTATAAACGAAATAAAATCTTTGGAACAAAGGCTTCAGGTAGCTAAAATGCTCAGTAATAAAAAGACGTATTTAGATATAGCTGCTGCAACAGGAGCTAGTACTGCTACTATAAGTAGAGTGAATAGATGTCTTAATTATGGAAGTGATGGATATAAAATAGTATTGAAAAGATTGAAATAAAATATTTTCAGTATAAGTAAAATTTAAATGTGTTGATGGATGTCAGCACATTTTTTTATGCCTTCTATGATTAAAGTATCGCTAAAATGTTATAATATTAAACATGAAGCAGGTGTATATAATTATAGTTTAAATAAAAACATAACTTGATATTTATAACAGTGTAAATATAAAAAATAGGAGTGAATTTTATGGATTTAAAAAACCTTTTGAACAAGGAGCAGTATGAAGCAGCGGTAACAATAGATGGTCCTCTGTTAATTTTAGCTGGAGCGGGATCCGGTAAGACAAGGGTTCTTACTTATAGAGTGGCCCATATGATTAAAGATTTAAATATATATCCCTCAAAGATATTGGCCATAACTTTTACTAACAAGGCAGCAGGAGAAATGAAGGATAGGATAAGAGAACTCGTTGGAGATGAAGTGGACAGTATGTGGATATCCACATTTCATTCAAGCTGTGTGAGAATATTGAGAAGGGAAATAGACAAACTTGGATATAATAAAAATTTTGCCATATATGACAGCTATGATCAAAAGGTGCTTATAAAGCAGTGCATGAAGGAATTGGATATAAATGACAAGGATATAACCGATAGAGAAATAATAAATAAAATTAGTGGACAAAAGGATGATTTAGTACCTCCGGAGCAGTTCAAAAGGGAAAATGAAGGTAATTTTAGGGTTAATAAAATTGCAGATGTATATCTGTTATACCAAAAAAAGCTGGAAGATAACAATGCTCTGGATTTTGATGATCTCATATATAAAACCGTACAGCTTTTTAAAAGTCATTCTGATGTGTTGGAATTTTACCAGAGAAAATTTAAATATATAATGGTGGATGAATATCAAGATACTAATAGATCCCAGTATGAGTTTGTTAGATTATTGGCTCAAGGCTATAAGAATATATGTGTGGTCGGAGATGATGATCAGTGTATTTATGCCTGGAGGGGGGCAGATGTAAAAAACATTTTGGATTTTGAACAGGATTATCCAAATGCAAAAGTAATAAAGTTGGAACAAAATTATAGATCAAAGGGAAATATATTAAAGGCAGCCAATGATGTTATAAGTAATAATGCTCATAGAAAGAGAAAGGTGCTTAGAACTGAAAGTGAAAGCGGAGATAAAATAAAATTGTATAGAGCATATTCCGATATTGATGAAGGCAGATATGTGGCATCCAGGATAAAAGAGATGTTAAAAGAAAATGGGAAAAGACAGTATAAGGATTTTGCAATACTTTATAGAACAAATGCCCAATCCCGTATTTTTGAAGATGTATTCATGAAATCAAATATACCTTATAGAATAATTGGAGGCCTGAAATTTTATGATAGAAAAGAAATAAAAGATATAATGGCATATCTGAAATTTATAAATAATCCTCTGGACGACGTGAGTCTGAGAAGAATAATAAATGTACCAAAGAGGAGCATAGGAGATTCTACGGTGCAAAAGATACAAAATTTTGCTGATTCTATGGAGGAATCTTTGTATAATGTGATTTTAGATGTGGATGAAGTGTTGAATTTACCTAAAAGAAGCGTTAATTCCATAAAAAAGTTTGTAAGCATCATAAACACTTTTATTAAAAATAGGGATAAAATACCGGTGTCCAGTTTGATAAGGGAAATATTAGATATTACCGGATATTTAGAGGAGCTTAAAATCAATAAGGAGGCAGATAGTATAAGCAGGGTGGAAAATCTTAAGGAGCTTGTATCAGCTGCTTCTGAATTTGAAGCTACTTCAGAGGATACAACTCTTTCTGCATTTTTGGAAAAGGTAACTTTGGTTTCAGATATAGATAATTTTGATGATAATGCAAATTCTGTTGTATTGATGACTGTTCACAGTGCAAAGGGACTGGAATTTCCAGTAGTATTTATGGTTGGAATGGAAAATGGTATATTCCCGGGTATACAGTCATTAGACAATGTTGAGGAGATGGAAGAATCCAGAAGACTTTGTTATGTAGGTATAACCAGGGCTAAAGAACAACTTTATATGACCTCCGCTGAAACCAGACGGGTATTTGGCAGGGTAGTGGCATATGAACAGTCTAATTTCATAGATGAGATATCCCGTGAATTAAGGGAATATGATACGGTGAAGAAAAATAGCATGAATAATTTTTCAGATAGAGTCCTGGATAAGAATACTTTTTCGTGGACAAAAAAAGTGACTCCTAATAATTTATCAAATGCAGTGAGGACTCCAGCTGTAAATAGTATTTCTAATGAAAATTGTCTGAAACCTGAAGGCATAAAAGAGGGAATAAAGGTTAAACACAGTAAATTCGGAGTGGGAACTATTGTCAGTATATCAAAGAATGGAAGTGATATAAAACTCACTATAGTTTTTGATAAAATGGGAATAAAAAATTTGATGTATGGAATAGCTCCATTGGAAGCCGTATAGTCATATGTTCAATTTACTTATGAGGTGATGTAATGAGTGATGATATTGTGTGCAGGATGAATAAAATTATAAAAGAGCTAAATAAATATGCCTACGAATATTATGTGGAGGATAATCCAAGTATTTCAGACAAGGAATACGATATAAAGTATGATGAACTTGTAAAATTGGAAACTGAAACGGGAGTGGTTTTCCCGTATTCTCCCACTCAAAGAGTGGGAGACATTGTGCTGGCTCAATTTCAAAAGTATGTACATAGGGGAAGGTTATGGAGCCTTGACAAGGCTCAAAGTGTAGGTGCCATAGAGGAATGGCACTTAAGAAATGAAAAAATCATAAGTGATTATAATCTAACCCATGAGGATAAATTGCCGCAACTAAGGTATGTACTAACCAAAAAGTTTGATGGACTTACCATAAATTGTACTTATGATGAAAGCGGACTTTTAGCAAAAGCTGCAACTAGAGGTACAGGTATTGTGGGAGAGGACATAACAGCTCAGGCAAAAACAATAAAGTCCCTTCCTCTTAAAATAGATAATCATAGTTTGGTTGAAATACATGGGGAAGCTATTATGACTAAAAAAGCTTTTGAACAGTATAATAAAAAAGCCAAGGTACCCCTTAAAAACTTGAGAAATGGTGCAGCTGGAGCTCTCAGAAATTTAAATATAAAGGAAACAGCTAGAAGAAACCTTTCGGCATTTTTTTATGATGTAGGATATAACGAGGGGAAGCCTTTTAAAAGCTATGTGGAAATGATGAATTTTATAAGAGAAATGGGCCTGCCACAGGACAGTTATCTTAAAGTATGTACCAACATGGATGATATAAAAAGTGAGCTGGAGTATATACACGGCATAAGAGAGGAACTTCAATATGATATAGATGGTGTAGTAATAGTGGTGGATGATATGAGAACCAGAGAAGTTATTGGATATACTGTTAAATTCCCCAAATGGGCTCTGGCATACAAGTTTGAGGCAGAAGAGATTACCACAAGGCTTTTAGACGTAGAGTGGAATGTAGGCCGCAGTGGAAGGGTAACACCTACTGCCATTCTGGAACCGGTGGAACTAGCTGGAGCTACGGTAAAAAGGGCAACTTTAAATAATATGGATGACATAAAAAGAAAGGGAATAAAAATAGGCTGCAGAGTATTTGTAAGAAGATCCAATGATGTAATACCGGAAATCACTTCAGTTGTGGAGGACAATTTAGAGGAGACCAAGACAATAGAAGTTCCCAAAAAGTGTCCATACTGTGGAAGTCAGCTCATAAAGGATGGAGTTCACTATTTTTGTGAAAATACACTTTCCTGTAAACCACAGATGGTAAAAAGCATAGTTCATTTTGGAAGTAGAGAAGCAATGGATATAGAAGGATTTAGCGAGAAAACTGCAGAGCAGCTTTTTGAAAAATTAAATATAAAATCCATAGCTGATTTATATAGAATTCATAAAGAGGATTTAATGACTTTAGATAAATTTGGAGAAAAAAAATCTCAAAACCTTATAAATGCTATAGAAAAAAGTAAAAACTGTGATTTGGCTTCATTCATATATGCTCTTGGAATACCGAATGTGGGGAAAAAGACTGCTGCTGATTTATGCAAAAAATTTAATAATTTAGAAGGCATTCAAAAAGCTGCATTGGATGAACTTGTATCCATTCAGGATATAGGAGAAACAGTAGCAAAAGGTGTAATAGAATTTTTTAAGCTGGATAATATAATAGAGAGTATAAATGAATTATTGAAGTTGGGAATTAAGCCTTATTTTAAAAAAATTAACATAGAGAGCAATGTATTTAAAGGAAAGACAGTAGTGGTTACAGGAACTTTAAAAAACTATTCAAGAATGGAAATAAAAGAAAAATTGGAATCATTGGGAGCTAAGGTTTCCAGTAGTGTAAGCAAAAAAACAGATTATGTTATAGCAGGTGAATCCACTGGAAGCAAGTACGAAAAAGCAGTTGAATTTGGAGTTAAAATAATTGATGAAAATCAATTTGAAAATATGATATAGATATTTACAAAATAATTAAAGAGAGTTATTATAAAAATAGTTTTATTTGATATTATAATTAGACTTCAGGTAAAAAACCTGTGGAGGAAAAAATGAAAAAGGCAATAAGTTTATTGGGATGGATAGGTGTTATATTTACTATCATTGCGTTGGTATTAACACTTCTTACTACATATCATTTTACATATGTAAAGTATTTTAATGATTACTATACATTGCAGTGGAGCATATTTGGTACTATGATGATATGGGCCGCAAACATGATGGTTTTTAGAACTAATTTTAAAAATATAGTATATCCTATAACTTGTGTGATAATAGCTTGTGCAACTATGTTTTTTATGTATATGAAGGTGTATTAGTTAGAAAGACAATCTTTTTAAGATTGTCTTATTTTTTTGTAATCATATGTACATATTGAGTTAATTTTTCCAGAAGGTAATTTTTATATTTTAGCTGTGATAATATCTGTTTGATAATTATAAATCCCCATATTAAAACAAACATTACGGTACACATAGTCATGATACCCAAAATTTCTATTACAAGTAACATCTTTACATTCCTCCGCATAGATGAAATTTCAAGGATACAAAAATACTTAAAATATACGTGAACATTATACCATAAAAAACCTATATTAAAAATATTATAATATAATTTGATTATTTTTATAATAACTGACAATAATTTAAATTGTATTCCATTATAATGAAAATAAGGAGACATGTATGAAGAAACTTATTTATATAATATCCATTATATTAATAATTTCAATAATTTCAATAACCTTAATAGGAGGTTCTCTGCAAAAAAAAGTTCAGGAAACCGAAAGTAATGATTATAAAAATAGTTTAGTATATAATTTAGGTGAATTGCCTAAAGATTTAGTAATGCTTGATTCTGATAATGTAAGGCAAAAAGATATACTTGCCAATACTTTCGAGGGTCTTGTAGGCAGCGATGAAAATGGCAGGATAATTCCTGCACTAGCAGAAAGCTGGAATGTAGATGAAAGTGGAACTAGTTATACTTTTAAAATAAGAAAAAATGCAAAATGGAGTAATGGTTCCGATATTACTGCATATGATTTTGTGAACTTCTTTTCTGATATATTAAATGTGGATATGAACAATATATATGCCCAGCAGTTAAATTGTATATTTGGGGCAGAAAAATACAGGCAGGGGAAATGTGAATTTAAAGATGTTGCTATAAATGCTATGGACAGCAAAACATTATGCATGAGATTAAATTATCCCTGCAATTACCTGTTGAATATACTGGCACAACCTATATATTCACTTAGAAATATTGATTATAAGCTTGTTAATTGGAAAAAAGATTATAAATCAATATTGTATTCGGGAAACTTTACCATAGATAATATATCCAGTGATGGAGATATCACTTTGAAGAAAAATTCTAATTATTGGAATAAATCGCAGATAAAAAGCAGCAAGATAATACTCACCTGTTTGAAAACCAGTGAAAGCGCATTGGCAGCCTTTGAAGATTATAGAATAAATGTATTTACAAATCCTCCATTAGGAGAAATTAAAAATATAAAGAATAAGGTAAATTACATAACGGTACCTAAATTAGAGGGAACGGGTATAGCTTTCAATATGAAGAAAGAAAATATTGTAAGCAGCGTTGAATTCAGAAATTTTGTATCTATGGTCATTGACAGAAAAAATATAGTTGAAAATATATTGCGTGGTACTGCAGCATCGGCTACTTCATATGTACCTAATTATGTAAGCGATGGATTGAATGGCAATTTTATAAATAAAGTATATTTCCAGAATACGGCACAAACAGAAAGCGCTGCCGATATGATTAAAGGTTTGAATTATAGTAAAGGTGAAGGCCCTTTAAATCTAATATATGTTGATACGGTTGAAAATAAAAAGGTATGTCAGGATATAGCCCAGCGTATAAAAAAGGCCGCTGGAATAACTGTAGACTGCCAGGGATATGAACTATCCCAATTTAATGAACAGCTAAAAAAGGGCAGTTATGATATGGCAGAAATAAATTATAAAGGGGATTATGATTACCCATCTGCATTTTTGGATATGTGGAAATCTTCTTCTTCATATAATTTATATGGATATAAAAATTTACAAATTGACAATAAATTGATGAATGCAGTATTTGAAAAAGATGGAACCCAAAAGATAGAAATATTTAGAGATATAGAGAATACTTTGGCTCAGGATATGCCTATGGTACCTTTATACTTTAATGATACGGTTATTATTTCAAAAACCTATGTGACAGGTATTTATACCAACAAAATGGGAAATATAAAATTGGATAGGGCTTATTTAACTCATTGACTTGGCAAACATATGGATTATATTAAAACAGTATGATAACTGAAAGGTTCCATAAATTATGGAACCTTTCAGTTAAGTCTCATTTTAAATTTTAAATTAGGTTAAAGTCTTTATTTTAAAGAGGAAGATCTTTATTTTTTATCTGATCCTTTGGAGAAAAGTACATGCAGTTTGTTTGTAGGGATGAAAAATTTGTAATAGAATTAATACGATTCAAGGTGCATTTTCCATTTCTTTCATGTATGCATTTTTCAGAACAATTAATATCCATCATTGCCTATCACCTTCCTTGTAAGAATCAGAATGAACTTTAAAATCAATGATAAAATGCTTGTACTGGAGTGATATTATTATATCCTAAAGGTAAGAAATTTATCCTTGGAATAATGATGGTATTTTAGGTTGTAAAAAGTGCAGTATAATGAAGAATGTAAACATATTTTTGTATGTGTCAAAAGAAGTCTTTACAGATTTAAACTTTTGCTTTTTCATACTATAAGTTACATATTTGCAAAAAACAGGTGCTATTTCGCAGGCTTCAGGAGAAGGAATTGAAGTTGTTCTGAAACTTTGCTCATCTATTAAATCCTCTGATTTAAGAGAAAAATTTTTATATCGTTCTACATTATTTAAATCAGGAGCTTCAGGCCAGCTTAAAATCATACCTGAATCTATAAGCTGACGTTTGAATATATCCAATGCTATTAAGCTGTTTTTATCCCTGTTATTATACATTTCTATATTTATCAAAAAAACCATAAGATATAACATAACTTCCAAGCATGTAAATTCAATATTTTTTTTAGAGGTATTCTTTATAAACATTCCTTTTTCAGAATCATAAAGTTTTAAAAGTCTTTCAAATATAAAGTTTGCGTTGTCTTTATACTTTATAAAATTTGTATATTTATATATCATGATAAAGTTTATATAATTTAATGAGTCATTTTCTACATCCGTTTCTTTTGTCATATTGGACTGGGAATTCATGTGATAAAATTTCTCAAACAGGAGTTCTGATATATCAAGTATTAGATCCTTGCATTTATTATCTTTGGAATAGCTATAAAATATATTTAGTGCAAAACATAATTTTGTAAGTTCTTCAAAAGATAATTCATATAAATCATTTTTGGAATCAATAAGCATATTTAAGATGTCAAATGAAAAACTTTTGAAATCTTCTTTACTCTCATCATCCGTTAAAGTACTGCATTTATAGTATGCAGCCATTAATAGTGCTTGAGATGAAAATTTGAATTTTTTATCTTTGTCTATAAATTTAATTTCGGTTGTATTTGAGCTGCCCTCGCATTTCTTATCGATAAATACACCTTCAGCGTTTCTAAAGTAAGATGCATAAAACTCCAGCTGCTTTTTACATAAAGAGACATAAAGTTTCCCCAAATTGTATTTATTTTTATCTATGTTGTGAAAAGAATTATAATAATCTGAAAGTTCCATCAGACACAAGGTCATAAATGCGTTGCTGTCTATGTTTATTTCTTTTTTGAATTTATCATCGTTCCAGCATAACTTATTATCCATGTCTATAAGAATAGGATTTGCTTTTCTATAAATACATAAAAGTGGAGAAACATCTTTAAATGTGTTAATATCAAAATTAGATATATTTTTGGAGCTGATTCCCTTGGCCGAAGTGGAAATTCCACATTTTGAGTGTAGTACAATATCTCTTAAAGATTCTTTTGAAAAATAAAATAGCTGTTGCTTAACATCAATAGGTTTTATTTTATTGATTTTTAAGAAAGGTCCTATATATTTCAAAATATTTACACCTACCATAAATTAATCCCTATATAAATAATATGAAGTAGGATGTAAAATAGTGCTTATTTATTTTAGAAAGGAAGAAATTTTATGAAAATCGGAAAATTGGATTGGAATGATTTAAAAACAATAATAGATAAAAATAGAACAGTTGAGAGAAAGGATGTCAGAATAAGAAGCGGCATAGGAGAGGACTGCAGTGTAATAAATTTTGGGGATAAAGAATGTATCGTTTCTACGGATCCTATTACCGGTGCTGATTTAAATAGTGGTGTACTTGCGGTACATATAAATTGTAATGATATAGCCTCCTGTGGAGTTGAACCAGTGGGAATTTTAGTCACAATTCTTGCTCCTGAGAATTCCTGTTTGGAAGATATAAATAGAGTTATGAGAGAAATAAGCCTGGAGGCAGGTAAGTTGAATGTAGAAATATTAGGGGGACATACAGAGGTAACTAAAGCTGTTAATAAAATGGTTATTTCCTGTACTGCAATAGGAAAAGGAGATAAAAGCAAGGCCGTATCCACTTCAGGGGCAAAAGAAAATGATGATATAGTAGTAACAAAGTATTTGTGCCTGGAGGGAACCAGCATTGCAGTTAATGATTTTGAGAAGAAACTTAAGGGCATACTTACGCTTGAAGAAATAAATGAAGCCAAGGGTTATATAAAGCATATAAGTGTAGTTAAAGAGGGGGTATTGTCCGGAAAATTTGGAGTAAATTCCATGCATGATATAACTGAAGGAGGCCTTTTAGGGGCACTTTGGGAAGTCGCTGAAGCAAGTAAGGTTGGGTTTAAAGTGTATGAAGATAAAATACCACTCACTAATATAACTACAAAAATATGTGATGAATATTCCATAGATCCCTTAAGACTTATTTCCTCTGGAAGTATGCTTATCACTACTGAAAACGGAAGTGGATTAGTTGATATGTTAAAGTGCAGCGGTATTAAGGCAAGCGTTATAGGAAAAATTACTAAAAAAGAATGTATGTTGGTTTCCAATGGAAAGGAACAAAAGGTAATGCCTCCTAAGAGTGACGAATTATTTATATTGGAGGAAAAATTAAAATAATTGATGTATAATTAGTTTAGTAAAATATAGTTTTGATTCTGGAGGTAGAACATGCGAGTTGACGGTAGAAAAAATGATCAAATTAGGCCCATAAAAATAACAAGAAATTATACAAAATATGCAGATGGATCTGTGCTGATAGAAACTGGAGATACAAAGGTAATATGTACTGCATCCATAGAGGATAAGGTTCCTCCTTTTTTAAAGGGAAGAGGGGAAGGTTGGATTACCTGTGAATATAATATGCTTCCTAGGGCCACTCAAGTTAGGAAGGTAAGAGATATAACCAGAGGGAAAATTGACGGCAGGGCTATGGAAATACAGAGGCTTATTGGTAGGGCCCTTAGATCTGTAGTGGATTTGAAAGCTATAGGCGAAAAAACCATATGGATTGATTGTGATGTGATTCAGGCAGATGGTGGCACTAGAACAGCTTCTATATCCGGAGCATTTGTATCGTTGGTGGATGCCGTAAATAGACTTCATAAGAGGTCTCCTTTTAAGGTTTATCCAATAAGAGATTTTGTAAGTGCTATAAGTGTGGGAATAGTAAATGATGTAAGAATGTTGGATTTATGTTATTTGGAAGATTCAAGGGCCAAAGTAGATATGAATATAGTGATGACAGATTCAAATGAATTTGTGGAAATACAAGGGACAGGAGAACAAAGTCCATTTACAAAGGAAGACTTAAGTGAACTCATGATGTTAGGAGAAAAAGGTATAAAAAATATGATCCATGCCCAAAAAAATAGTTTGAAAATGGATTCCCTGTGGATAGGGACAGGTGATAGATAGTGAAAAAATTAGTAGTGGCAAGTAATAATCATAATAAGATAAGAGAGATTAAACAGATATTTTCCAAATACCCTATAGAAATTTTATCTATGAAAGAAGTTGGAGTGAATATAGATATCGAAGAAGATGGAGTTACATTTTCGGAGAATGCTTATAAGAAGGCCGAAACTGTATACCGCATTCTTGAACAAAAGGCTATGGTATTGGCAGATGATTCAGGTCTTATGGTCAAAGGATTAAATGGAGAACCGGGAGTACATTCTGCAAGATTTGCAGGCGAACACGGAAATGACAAAAAAAATAATGAAAAACTTTTAAAACTTTTAAAGAACAAGGACAGGGAAAGCAGAAAGGCAAAGTTTTTATGTACTATTGTATTGATAGAAGATTTGAATAAGGTAATCAGGGTTCAAGGAGAAGTAGAGGGGCTAATATGTGAAGAAGAAAGAGGAAGTAATAAATTTGGCTACGATCCTTTATTTTATGTACCAGAATATAATATGACTTTTGGAGAAATGCCCGCTGAATTAAAAAACTCTATAAGTCATAGGGCAAAGGCATTGGAAAAATTAAAGAGAGAAATGAAAAAATATATAGAGAGGGAGATATAAAGTTTGCAGATAGGAGTAATAAGTGATACGCATAGAGACAGAAAATTTGCTGATAGGGTTAAAAATATTTTTTCTGATATGGACATGATTATTCATTTAGGAGATAATGTTCAGGATGTTTTGAAGATAGAAAAGTTTTATACCGGGCCTATTATAAATGTGAGGGGAAACTGTGATTTTTCGGTAGGTGTTCCCAGTGAAAAAATTGAAACCATAGGTGGTAAAAGATTTTTTATAACTCATGGACACAGGTATGATGTTAAATATGATCTATCTGGATTGAAATATAAGGCCATGGAGGAAAATGCGGATATAGTTTTATTTGGGCATACACATCTATCTAAAATAATTTACGAAAATGGAATATGGTTTGTTAATCCCGGCAGTCCATCTGTACCTAGAGATGGCTTTAATAGTGTGGCAATAATAAGTTTGGAGGATGGAATTATAAACCCTGGAATCAAAGGAGTGTAAATAAAATAAAAAAAATCTTGAATTAGGTATTGACGAATTCATATATATCGTGTAGAATAATTTATGTCGTCAAGAGTTTAAAAAAAACTTCTAATATAAGTGAAATTAGTTTTTAATGTCGGGGTGTGGCGCAGATGGGAGCGCGCGTGGTTTGGGACCATGAGGTCGCAGGTTCAATCCCTGTCACCCCGACCATTTGAATTTAATGGGAAAGTCTACAGATTTATAATATGTTAAATTCACTTATATAATAATAAGAATTGTGCGGGTGTAACTCAATGGTAGAGTGCTAGCCTTCCAAGCTAGTTATGAGAGTTCGATTCTCTTCACCCGCTCCAAGCGTGCGTCTTTAGCTCAGTTGGATAGAGCAACGGCCTTCTAAGCCGTGGGCCGGGGGTTCAAATCCCTTAAGACGCACCAATATGCGCCATTAGCTCAGTTGGTAGAGCATCTGACTCTTAATCAGGTTGCCCGGGGTTCGAGTCCCCGATGGCGCACCAAATATGGTGGACGTAGTTCAGCTGGTAGAGCGCCAGATTGTGGTTCTGGTTGTCGTGGGTTCGAACCCCATCGTTCACCCCAGTGTTGGGATGTAGCCAAGTGGTAAGGCAATGGACTTTGACTCCATCATTCGTAGGTTCAAATCCTGCCATCCCAGCCATTTAATGGTTTACTAGCTCAGTTGGTAGAGCACATGACTTTTAATCATGGTGTCCGGGGTTCGATTCCCCGGTAAGCCACCAATACAACATATAAGGTTTATGTTGAAAGTTTAATGTGGTAAAATTCTAATATTTGTTTTTATACATGCAGGTGTGGCGGAACTGGCAGACGCACTAGACTTAGGATCTAGCGCCTATGGCGTGGGGGTTCAAATCCCTTCACCTGCACCAAAACCATAAATGTGGGATTTTTTTATTATGCGGGAGTGGCTCAGTGGTAGAGCGTCACCTTGCCAAGGTGAACGTCGCGAGTTCGAATCTCGTCTTCCGCTCCAAATATAAAGTATGAAGTATTGCGGGTGTAACTCAATGGTAGAGTGCTAGCCTTCCAAGCTAGTTATGAGAGTTCGATTCTCTTCACCCGCTCCAAGAAATATGCGTCTTTAGCTCAGTTGGATAGAGCAACGGCCTTCTAAGCCGTGGGCCGGGGGTTCAAATCCCTTAAGACGCACCAGATAAGCGCTATTAGCTCAGCTGGTAGAGCATCTGACTCTTAATCAGGTTGCCCGGGGTTCGAATCCCCGATGGCGCACCATATACATATATTATATATAATGTCGGGGTGTGGCGCAGATGGGAGCGCGCGTGGTTTGGGACCATGAGGTCGCAGGTTCAATCCCTGTCACCCCGACCATTTGAATTCAATAGGCAAAGAATTTAAAGTTCTAAATACATGTATATTATAATTATGCATTAATTAATAACAGATTTGCGGGTGTAACTCAATGGTAGAGTGCTAGCCTTCCAAGCTAGTTATGAGAGTTCGATTCTCTTCACCCGCTCCATTTGTATTTTAAAAATAATATAATAGGCACCCATAGCTCAGCTGGATAGAGTGATGGACTTCGAATCCAGAGGCCGGGAGTTCGAATCTCCCTGGGTGCACCATTGATATGACTGGATTTCAAATGTTTAAAATTCTATTAAAATATAATTTTCCGGGGAAATTTGCGGGGAATTAGACATAAAAAAATAAGCTATTCTTTTTGCGGGTTATCGTTCCCGGGAAATAATAAATTTTCTAATTTATTTATAGCATTTTCCTTTAAACTCGGCAACATATGACTATAAGTATTTAATGTCATACTAACGGTGCTATGACCCATGAGTTCAGAAACTACTTTGGGATTAGTATTGGCAGTTAAAAGCATGGTAGCATAGGTATGCCTTAAATCGTGGAATCTTATATAGGGTATATTTAATTGTCTGCATACATTATACTGTTTCATTACCCTGGTATAATTTTTAGAAATATAGTTAGGTTCATAAGGAGATCCGTCTTCTTTACATTTAACGAAATTACGTTTATCGTAGTTTTTATTTTTTGATTTATTATACTCCTGAATTTGTTTTAATTCTTTAAGTCCTTTTATTGTGTAATCCAATAAAGGGATTTTTCTTTTTGAAGTAGGAGTTTTTAATTCTAATAGTTGAAGATTACCATCAACTTTTTGAAGCTGCCTGGTAATATATATTTCTTTATTTTCTAAGTTAACATCTTTCCATCTTAGTCCGCATAATTCACCCAATCTTACTCCCGTAGTAGCTAATAGTAAAAAAGAATATTATGAGGAGCTTGAAAAAGAGAAACACGAACAGGAGGAAAAGAAAAAGCAGGAGGAACTTGAAAAGTCATTACCTGAAAATGCAGTTGTACTTGATAAATTGAGAAAACCAAAAGAAACACACATCTTTGGTATTGAGGATTTTAGCAATTTAACTGAGAAACAATTTGATAAATGATTGAAGCATACAGAGAAGTACCAGACTACAATTTATAAAACTGCAATGCTCAGTACAGGTGATGAATTACTAAGAGCGTGGAATTGTATACTTGAAAATCAAAAAGAGGTCGACCTTGAGTTAGAAACTATCAACTTAGCCATAAAAAGATTAATTGAAATACAAAATTATTTTAAGGGGGTAAAAAAGGATGAGTAATTACAGCAGTCTTGAGAAAAGGGCAAGAGAAACCATATTGCGACAAATGGATGAACTCGGAGAAATTACTACAGATGCTGTAGCGGAGCTTATAAGACCTCATTATATCTTTGATATTCGTAGATTTAGAAATCAGGCACTTAGACGTACAGCCAACAACTTAATGAGAAGGTACAAAGATGATAAAGGTGTAAGAACTTGTTTCAACTATAAGGATGGTGGCGTTCCAAAATATGTAAATGTGGACAAAACTAAGAATTTAAAAGCTCTTGAAGATGTAGAAAGTCAGTTGAATAAGAAATACAAAGGCCTGAATGCGTCAAAGAAAAAAGTAACTCTAAGAAAGCAAGTATTATCTGGTCAAATATTCATGAAAGATATTGAGGTTAAATAAAGGAGGCGTGGAAACCACGGAACAACTTTTAACCAAAAAAGAACTATAGACCAGTACAGAGAGGATGGAATTGTATCTACTTGTAACCTTTGATGAGGGTGCGAAGGAAAACAAAGTTTTCCTTCAATCTACTCTACCCTTGTAGAGTGAAAATATGATAATATTAAATCATAAAAGTAAGATAATGTATACTATTCTTCAAATATAATCATTTACCAAAGGGAGGTTTGATGTTAATGAGTATTTTTACAGAGCTAATAATCAGAGGTATCTTAGTTATTGCGTTAAATGATGGTATTATACTTTACGTGATTAAAAAGCGTTCTACTCCAATAACTATTTCAATAATTTTAGGAATAATTTTAGTAACAAGTGTCGCATTTGTGATTAATACTTGGTATTGTCTTCATCAGAATGGAATTATATAACCTAAACGCATTTTTCTTATATTGTTGAACGATTGTAAAATATTCTTCACCAATTATATAAATAAGGGAGTAGCTACATGAAGTTTAATAAAAAAAGTATATTAGTAGATATTTTAATCTTAGTGATACCTGTAATTATAATGTTTTTGTTAATGCTAATTTTGCCTGATAAAATATCAATTCACAGAGGAATAGCTAACAGTTATATTGATAAAAAGTATTCTTTTCTTTTAGGATTACTACCATTTGTAATATATGAGTTAAAATATAATAGAAAATAGTAGTTCGGAACATTCTTATTATACAAATACTAAGAGTTTTGGAGAAATCCAAGGCTCTTTTTATGTTTAAAATACTTGAATAGGAGGCTAGGGATGAGTGAATGTTATGATGCAAAGCTATGTGAGGAAAGGCATAAACAAATAAATGAAACTTTTGATTTACATGAGAGAAGGTTGAATGACCATTGAACCAGATTAAAAAAGATAGAAAATGAAAATGTAGGTACTGCAAAAGATGTTCAAAACTTTAAAGATACACTTGAGGATATAAAGCAGCTTATAGAAAAAATGACAATGCAATTAGAAGGTTTAAAAGAAAAGCCAGCTAAGAGATGGAATAGTCTAATAAATCAGATTATTAATAAAAAGCCTAGTGGGAAAAATAAAATCCTACTAGGTTTTTGGCTTTGATGTTTAATAAATCACATGTTCAAGTAAAAAAAGGAGTTGAAATAACTACTCGAAATCTTCATCCAAATATCGACCTCCGCCCTGAGGTGGCCTTCCCTGAGGTGGTCTTCCCTGAGGCGGTCTTCCCTGGGGTGGTCTTCCTTGAGGTGGAGGTACATGAATTGGAGTAATACGTAATATGTCACGACGGCGAACACGAACAGATCGGTTACCAGAATGCGTAAATATGGTTAGAGATACTATATCTGTACGCCGATTGTAATCATTTATATGTGCTGTGACAGTACGTCCTCTGAAGTCAATAAGTGCAGTTTGACCTACATGTGATTGTATCACTTGTGGGGAAACAGATTGTCTGAAATAATTGCTATAATCTTCATCATAGTAATCGAAAGGACAGTAATAATTTTCCACGTGTTATTTCTCCTTGCATTTCTTATTTCAATATTTATATTATGCTAATATTATGTTTTTGGGAATTAATTTAATTTGCTTTTAATAAATATATTGTTTAATATAATGTATTCCAATCTATGTTTTAAATTGACATCTTTTGACCAAGGTAAGGAGCTAATCATTTTCCGATTGGCTTCTTAATTATAATAGATGAGAACATCCAGCTTTGGGATGGAGGTGTGTTTTTATAACTAGAGGTTCTTTATACTGTACATATAAATCTTGTTTTAAATAACTTATATTGGGTATAATCATATTTAAAATAAGCAGTATAATTATATGAAAAGAAAGAGAAAAGGATTAAAAATTATAGTTACTAACCCAGAAGAAATTCCAGCAGCCGAAGAAAGATTTATGGAATTATTTCTTAGATTAAATAGGGACAAAATATTAAAATGTATTGAAGATTTAAACAAAAAATAAATTTTGCGGGAGATTTTTGCGGGAAATCAGTGTCTATAAAGTGTTTTTTAGTGTCATAGATATAACATTTTATAAAAAATAAAAATTGCTTTTAGGCATTGATATTACAGAGATTTGACAACATAATTACCTGATATGAAATTAACAGAATTTTAAACTTCGAATCCAGAGGCCGGGAGTTCGAATCTCCCTGGGTGCACCAATAAGTATTGATATTAAAGGATTTGTAGAAATACAGATCCTTTTTTATTTTAAAAATTGTCCCCATTTTGTCCCCAAAGTTATTCTACATTAAAAAGATTATTTATTTTATCAACTGCTTTAATTTTTTGTTCAGGCATGACATGAGTATAATGGATCGGATTTCAAGTGAGGGGGACAAAGCTTTAAATGAAATTTATCTATATCTTCAAAATGAGTTTAAGAAAGATAAACTTTGATATTTTAAAATTTATAAATTATTTTAAGGAAGTTTTAATAATTCAAATATAATATAACAGTATACCGATACTTCTTAAATAAAAGTAAAATATTAATTACATTAGTGTCTGTGGTTGCAGGGCACGATAAACTTAAGTGCAACCTCCAGAGTATTCTTTATAAATTGTTATCCCCTTTAAAATTATATTGTAAAGTAGGCATCTTTTTATTTTTGTCTTTATTTTCATTATGAAGAGCCCACAAATTTACTTGAAAACATTTATAATCTTTTAAACGATAATGGAAGAATAGGTGTAATACATTGGAAATGTGAGAAAACGCCAAGAGGCCCATCAATGGAAATAAGGCCAAAACCAGAAATGATTATTAATTGGGCAGTAAAAATAGGATTTAAATTAGAAAAACAGGTTGAACTTTTACCGTATCACTATGGGTTAATCTTTAAAAAAGACTTGAAGTTTTCAGCATTTCCTCTGCCACTTAGCTGTTTTGATAAATTGTCATTTTCAGGATTGACAGCTCCAAATACAACAGTTTGATCTCCGTTAATTCTAAATGTCTTATTCATATTTTAATGGGATTTTAATGAGATTTTAATAATATAAATATAATATAATAAGTGTACTAAGGAAATAACCTTAGCGAAAATAAAAAGATCGTCTCCCTTAAAAATATATCATAAAATAAGCACCCGTCATTTAGAGTGCTTATTTTATTCGAAATTTATAATGTTTAAACTAAGTGTATTCTATGGTATAAGTAACACCTTTTTAATAACTAATACCAATCATCGCAATCATCATAAGGTATTATAACTGGAAGGATTAATGACATTGGATGATGGTAAGGGAAAGGCCTGTGCATCATTTTACGTCTGCGTCTGCGTCTTCTACGTCTACGTCTGCGCCTACGTCTTCTTGGGTCTCCTTTCCTATAATCTGAATTAATGTTATCATCTGCATCATCATCTTCATCTATATCATAGTATTCATCATCTATTGGTTCATCGTAAAACATTGGGCATGAATATGATGGGTAATGCATTGGACAATTCATTGATTGGGGATTATAGAAATATTGATTTTTTTCTTCGCTATTGTTACTAGAATCCATGAAATTCCTCCGTAAATTTATTTACAATATATATTATGGCTTAAATAGTATATTGTGAATAAAAGTTAAAATAGTTGATATATGTGATGAAGGCGAACTAAATTTAGCAGGAATTTTGGAGGATTTAGAGAATACTTAGAGAATGTATAGCATTAAAGGAGGAGTGAAAATGAGAGGAACCGCTGGATTGTTAGGCTGGATTGCTGTGTGGGGATACATTATAGCATTAATTAATTATTTTATGAAATATATAAACAAAAAATATATAAATAAACTTTCAAATGATAAGAAACAATATAAAGATTTGTACAGATTTATTATGAAGTATGTAGTTAAATATCATAAAATAGCAGGAATAGTTGCATCAATAGCCGTAATAGGACATCTATACATCATGTATAATTTTATAGGATTATCAATACCAGGACTTATTGCGGCAATAACTATATTAATAGTGCTTATTTTGGGAATATATGGAGTTTTTATAAATAGGAATATGAGAGGTTCATGGGTTAAAGTGCATAGGACTTTAGCATTTATTTTGATAGTCTTGATAGGTTTTCATGTAATGTTTTCGAGATTTTTATTAATTCACAGATAATCATATCAGAGTTTTTTCAATCTAAAACAAAATTTATGACTACATATCGGCTTGTTTTCATATTGTTTACGAATAGTTAACTAATATGATATTAAGACGTAACAAATACCTTATATAATTATAAATGTTCTAAGGAAATAACCTTAGTTTACATAAATTAATAATCCCCTTTAAAATTATATTGTAAAGTAGGCATCTGTCATTTAAGGTGCTTATTTTGCGTAGGGAGCAGATAAGAGGTTTGAAACAGGGCAAACCTAAGAAAAGTTACACTATTAGAAACTCCAGCTTGAGCTGGAGTTAGTAGTTTTATATTAGAATTTTACTAAAGCCCTATCTTGTAATAATTATTAATGCATTTTATAATAATTATATAAAAGCCAATCAATTTTTTTAAGAGTGTTCATTGCTATGCCATAAATTGTTTCAAAAAGCTCTGTATAGGATACTTTTTTAATACTACCCATAGAAAACACCTCTTTTAATCTTAGTATATTCTAAATTTTTAATTATGTAAATGATTTCACTAAAATTAATAAATAAGTTATTCTGTTTTTTTATGCAGTTTTTTTCTTCATACCCATCTCATTTGTATGAACTGTAGATAAGCAGAAAATTTTCAATTAAACATAATATTTTATTTAACCCTCAGCATATCTTTTACTAAAAGCATATATTTTTGTATTTTAAAGTTGAGGGGGTAATATTATAATGAAAGAACAATTATTAAGTTTGCTGGTAGAATTTATTTTAGGTGTAGTTGGAATTATAGGAAGTTATGTGCTTAAGAAAGTTTCAGATGTAGTGGAAGAACAGAGACAATCCCTTATAGCCAGAAAGGGTATGGATGATTATAATCATGCTCTCATTGTGGCAAGGGGAATGTATTATGTTCTGGAAGGTGAATTTAGTTCTGCAAAAAAGTCAGGAGATACCAAGAGAAGTGAAATGAATAGAAGGTTGTTGCAAATATCTCCGAATCTTACTCAGGATGAATTGGATGCTATAAATAAACAGGTATGCAATGCTACTGATAGGGAAATAGACCAGCAATTGTTTCAGCTGGCAGAGTTGAAAGAAACGCAATCCAGAGTATGGCAGCAGCTGACACAATTACAACAGGAGAATATACGGCTAAAGCAGATTATAGCTAATACACAAAAACAATAATTTAAGAATGGAGATAAGGGTGTATTTATGGTAGAATTAAATAAAACACCTGAAGGGGGTTGGTTGATATGTATAGGGAATGGCTGGAAGTTTTAGAGGAAGATAAAGTGGAAGTGGAAAATAAGCTTAATGAATTATTCGGACAGGTGATTTTAAAAGAACATGAAAAAGGAAAAGAAGGAATATTAACTATTGATACCCATGGTAATCTTGATATATACTTTGAAAATAAAGAATATGTATTAAAGGAAGTTTCCAAAGGAATTGAATTGGAAATTATTAGAATTGACTGTGATCAATACAAAAATTTAAAAGGTAAAGAAGATATTAAGCAAAAAATGGATCATTTAAAAAATAAAGTTATACCTGATACCATAAATAAACTGTATGAAGATATAAGAGGATGGGCGCTAGAAGAAAGTTAAAAGGATATAGATGAAAATTGACTGTACATTTTAAATAGGTTATCTTAAAAGAATCTTTAAGATAACCTATTTTTATTATTTTTACTAACTGTAGGAATTAAAACATATAAGAAATATTTCGTTCATTAATTTTAAAAATATGACATAAATATGTTAATAAAATTATAAAAATTAAATTGTATAAAATAAATTAATATGTTATTATAGACTTGCAATAAGAAATAATATATGTATAAATTACATTTTCATACATATGTAGTAAATATACAAACATAAAAAATATGAAAACGTTTATCAATATAATACAGCTAAGTATATGTTTTAATAAGCTATTTTTAAACACATAAATTTTTAAAAGATAATTGAATTTTTTATGTCTAAATTAAATTAACATGAAAGTTTTACGACAATATAACAATATTAATCGGGGGGAATAAATTATGGAATTAAATTTAGAAAAAATCAAAAAGGCTAGAGAAAATATTAAAGCTGTAGTAAGAGAAACTCCTCTTTTTTACACAAGCACTTTTTCCAGGAAATGCGGTTGTAATTTATATTTAAAATGTGAAAATAAACAAAAAACTGGAGCTTTTAAATTAAGAGGTGCTTATAATAAATTAGTTAATCTCAGTGAAGAGGAGAAAAAAAGAGGAGTTATAGCTTCTTCCGCAGGTAATCATGCTCAGGGAGTTGCCTATGCAGCAACAGCTTTTGGTGTGAAATCTACAATAGTTATGCCCGCTACTGCACCTCAGGCAAAAGTCAAGGCCACCCAGGGATATGGAGCTAAGGTTATCCAGGCAGGTCAGGTATATGATGAATGTTATGCCAGGGCAGTGGAAGTTCAGAAAGAGACAGGAGCTACTTTTGTTCACCCTTACAATGATGTAGAGGTAATGGCAGGGCAGGGAACCATAGGTCTTGAAATACTGGATAAATTGCCAGAAGCAGATGTTGTAATAGTTCCAATAGGCGGAGGTGGATTGATATCAGGTGTTGCTACAGCAGTTAAATCCATAAAACCTTCTATAAGAGTTGTAGGAGTACAGCCTGAAATTATAGCTTCTACTAAAGTTTCCATGGAACAGGGAAAAGTAGTCACCCTGCCGGGAGCAAAATCCTTGGCTGATGGTACATCTGTCAGTGCACCTGGAGATAAATGTTTTGAGTATATCCAGAAGTATGTAGATGAAGTGGTATCCGTAAGTGAAGAGGAAATAGCTTTAGGAATGTTTTCATTAATGGAAAGAAACAAGTTAATAGTTGAAGGAGCCGGTGCATTACCTTTGGCGGCTTTATTGGCAGGAAAGATAAAGGGAATAAAGGGCAGAAATGTAGTGGGACTTGTAAGCGGTGGAAATGTAGATATAGCCAATGTTGCTAAAATAATAGAAAGAGAGTTAGTTTTAATAAATAGAAGAATAAGATTTACTGTGGAAGTTCAGGAAAAAACAGGTACCCTATGTAATTTGGTTTCCAAAATTGAAAAATTGGGGGGACAGGTTGTTACTATAACTAAAAATAATAATTGGAGTGAAAAGGGACTTGATTTCTCCGATGTATCTTTTGAAATAAATGTGGAGTCAGAAGAACATGGAAGAAAGATAATAAGCGAATTGGAGAACAACAGTTATTCATTGGAATGTGGGCTGTTGGAGTGCAGTAGAAATCATTAATATAGAATTTAATGTTAAAATATGAAGCATGGTGCAAATATCAGGAAGATAGTTTTCCTGATATTTTTTTAAAAATTTTTAGATTTATTGTAAAATTATGAGCCTCTCATATTTGCTGCTTGATATTAATTAATAAAATGATTAATAAATCGAGTATCATATAATGCTATAAATGTAGGCAATTATTTATGATAGTATAAAAGTATAATAAATAGGTGTATTGAATAAATACAGCTTTTCTATTTAGAAGAAATTTTGTATGGTTGTGAACTTATGCAGCTAGGTTATACCAAATAAAAAGGAGGAATAATATTGGCAGATTATAGAGAACTTTGGAGTAAACTTGGAATTGATTTGGAAAAGCACGATAAATTGTGTGCCGTACTTCCAGAATTATATGGGGGTACATATCTTACCCAAAAAAATAGGCCTGAGGGAATGAATTATTTTAACTTTGTTGTGGCTGAAGTACACGGCTTGAGAATAAAAGAATTGGACGAGCATAAGAAAAGTGGAGGAAAAGTAGTAGGAACATTTTGTGTATTTGTGCCAGATGAAGTTATATTTGCAGCAGGAGCAATAGGAGTGGGTCTTTGTGCAGGATCTCAATTTTGGGTTGAAGATGGTGAAAAGGTTTTACCAAGAAATATGTGCCCTTTAATCAAAGCATTCATGGGGGCAAAAGTGGGAGGAACATGCCCTTATTTTCAATCCTGTGACATGGTAATTGGGGAAACAACTTGTGATGGAAAAAAGAAAGCCTGGGAAGTGTTGGATGATTATGTGCCGGTATATGTTATGGAATTACCTCAGATGAAAAGGGAAAAGAATTATGCTCAGTGGATAGAAGAAATAAAAGAATTTATAAGTAAAATGGAAGAACTTACTGGTAATAAAGTGACAGTTGATACTCTAAGAGAAGGTATAAGAATTGCCAATTTAAAGAGGAAAGCGTTGAAAAGGTTGTATGATTTGAGGAAATATAAACCGTCTCCCATAAGCGGATTAGATGTTCTTTTAATATCACAGATTGCCTTTTATGATGATCCAAAAAGATTTGTAGAAAAATTAAATGAATTATGCGATGAATTGGATGAAAGAGTTAAAAATGGAGTGGATGAAGGCAAAAAAAGACTTATGATAACGGGGACTCCCATGGCGCTGCCTAATTGGAAGCTTCATTCTATTATAGAAGGATTAAATGCCCAGGTGGTAGTTGAAGAAACTTGTACTGGCACAAGATATTTTGAAAATGAAGTGGATGAGAAAGGAGAAACCATAGATGATTTAATTAAAAATATAGCAGATAGGTATATGAAGATAAATTGTGCCTGTTTTACCCCAAATACAGGGAGAATTGATGATATAATAAAATATACAGATGAATATAATGTAGATGGAGTAATCGATTTTAATCTTTCATTTTGTCATACCTATGCTGTAGAACATAAGGCTGTAGAAGAGTCTTTAAAAGAGAAAAATATACCTGTTATGCAGATAGAGACAGATTATTCCACAGAGGATTCGGGTCAGATAAAAACTAGAGTGGAAGCGTTTTTAGAGATGCTCTAGCTTTCGGGATATAATTAAAAAGTGTAAAAAATGCCTGTAACTCTTTTTTAAGAAGTGTTAAAGGCATTTTTAGAAACTATATTGACAAGGGTTTTGTACCTTGTGCATGAGATAATTATGGGGAGTTGATGACATGAATGGTATAAGGTATTATATACTATTTCCCTGCCATACTGAAGGTATAAAGATGGAAAAATTGCTAAAGGAAAATAAGATCAAATGCACAATTGTACCTACTCCAAGAGAAATTTCATCTTGTTGTGGAATATCTATAATGTATAATAAAGAGGATGAAAAAAAAATAAAAGAGCTAATACATCATTACAATGTAAAAACTCTTGGATTACATTCTGTAAATAAAGAAATAGTCAATCCTTATTTATAGTTGTAAATTTTATGTTGTACCAGGCCGCGGTTGAGGGCCGTTGTAATGATATATTCTTGTAGATAAAGGTGGAGTTTTATGACTTACATAGGTATAGATATAGGTTCTACAGCTTCAAAAGTTTGTATATTTGATGAAAAAATTGAGAAGTTATTTGTACTTCCAACAGGTTGGAGCAGTGTCAAGGTTGCCGGTGATATAAAACTTAAGTTAGAAAAGGTGGGGTTAAAGAAAGATAATTGTAAAATAGTTGCCACAGGTTATGGAAGGGTATCTGTGCCATATGCTGATAAAACTATAACTGAAATTACATGTCATGGAAAGGGAGCTTATTATCTTTTGAAAGATGATTGTACAGTAATTGATATAGGTGGTCAGGA
Organism: Clostridium moutaii; assembly: GCF_041205085.1. Taxonomy (NCBI): domain Bacteria; kingdom Bacillati; phylum Bacillota; class Clostridia; order Eubacteriales; family Clostridiaceae; genus Clostridium; species Clostridium moutaii. Next base: position 68,478 of record NZ_JBGEWD010000004.1, on the reverse strand, counting down.
TACGAAAATAATTACTGTAAAAGATGGGAAAGTTACTGACTTTACTATGAATGATAAATGTGCTGCCGGCACTGGAAGATTTTTGGAACTTATGGCTAATACACTGGGGCTTGAAATAGACGAGTTGTGTGAAAAAGCAAAAAATGGCAGTGGAATCACCATAAGTTCTATGTGTACCGTATTTGCCGAATCTGAAATAATAGGATTAATCAGCAATGGAAGTAAAAGAGAGGATATAGCTTTTGGTATAATAGATTCTATTACCGGTAAAGTGAAATCTCTTTGCCAAAAACACGGAGAAGGGTTTAATTATTTTTTAACAGGAGGTTTAAGTGATAATGAATATATAATAAACACACTTTCTAAAAAACTTCAGCTGCCCGTTAAAAGTCACAAATATGGAAGATATGCAGGTGCCATTGGAGCAGCTCTTGCAGCCATGGAATTGAAATCTAATTTATAAATAGCTTTAATTATACAGGTTTACATAAAAAATAAGTATCAGTTTTTACTGATACTTATTAAAAATTATATTATTTTTATTTTCGCCCAAGGTATCCACTTAGGACAATTGATATTATATGAGTTATTTGTTAAAATGTAATACTATATGTTTTATTGACCCATTAATTGTGATTTAACCTGTTGAACTTCATTGCTGTCAGCCATCATTGCAGGTTTATAAAAGCCTTTTGACTGGGCGAGTTTATAGAGTTCATATTGAGATGTTTCACAGTTGTTCCTGATCTGTTGAATTGTTGATCTCAGATTAGGGTTAGCACATTCGGCTATTACATTTGCATAAGTTGTTAATTCGCCTTTAACCATTGAAAGTGTGTCATTGATCATTACTTTATCTTGCATGTTTTTCCCTCCTAATTTAAGAATGACAGCAATTGCTGTTTTGTTTTTTGAGCATCCTGTGCGGATTTTTGAAAATATGATTTTACCTCTGGGTCAGTACAGTCCTGTAAATATGTCTGCATTTTTTCATAAGCCGTATCATGTGCTCCGATAAGGTGCCTGAGATTTTGAAGTTCTTGTTGATTTAATTGTGACATAATAAATACTCCTTTCATGCTTTTTTTTTAACCAGTAGTTATTATCTTTAATTTTGATTTAATTATGCAGAAATATAAAAAATTATTGAAAATAATTTAAAGGATTTCATATAAATGTATAGAATTATATAATTTAAAATATATAAAGAGGAGATAAGTGATATCATGATTAAAGTTATATCTAAAAGTTATGTTGAACTCGGTGAAATAGAGAAATATAAAGATTTGGCTTCCGAATTAATTGAAAAAAGTAAAAAAGAAGAATCAAATATATCTTATGGGCTGTATCAAGATATTGATAATCATCAAGTTTTTACTTTTATAGAAGAATGGAAGGATAAAGATAGTTTATATAAACATATGAAAACAGATCATTTTATGAAAATAGTTCCTAAACTTGCAGCACTCCGGGAAAAAGATGCAGATATGAATATATATACTAAATGTCTTTAATGATTTTAAGTGCTGCAATATCACATGGATTGCAGCACAGGTTTCAGTAAAAGCAGCTAAATATTGAATGAAAATCAGCTTCCTATAAAGTCACCACCATTTATATGTATAGTTTGACCCGTAATAAAAGAAGCTTCAGGGGATGCTAGAAATACATAAGCAGATGCCAGCTCAACTGGTTGACCAGGCCTACCTATAGGAATAGCACCACCAAATTTTCCAACTTTTTGTGAACTAAAGGAAGAAGGGATAAGAGGTGTCCAGATTGGGCCTGGCGCCACTGCATTTACCCGTATATTCCTTCCTATTAAAGATAACGCCAAAGAACGGGTAAAGGATACAATTGCACCTTTTGTAGAAGAGTAGTCAATCAAGTCTTTACTTCCTTTATAGGCGGTTATGGAAGCTGTATTTATTATGCAGCAGCCTGGTTTAAAATAAGGCAATATTGCCCTAGTAATATAAAACATACTGAAAATATTTGTTTTAAATGTCTTCTCCAGTTGTTCATTTGTTATATCTTCAAGGCTGTTTTGGGGAAATTGTACTCCGGCATTATTTATAAGAATATCTATTTTATTATATTCCTCTATGGCTTTTTCAATGGCAGTTTTACAAAAATTGTGATCCGTAATATCTCCCGGAATCAAAAGGCATCTTCTGCCTAAGTTTTCTATGACTTTTTTTGTATTTTCCCCATCTGTATGCTCATTGTAGTAAATTATCGCTAAATCTGCACCTTCTTTGGCAAAAGCTATGGAAACAGCTTTTCCTATTCCGCTGTCTCCTCCTGTGATTAAAACAGTTTTGTTTTTTAATTTATCGGATCCTTTGTATTCAGGATCTTCAGCTACTGGTGTCGGATTCATTTCAGATTCTATTCCAGGCTGGGCATCCTGTTTTTGCTGGGGAATAGACTTTGGAAAATTCAAGTAAAAATCGTTGTTCATATTTAAAATTACCTCCTAATAATATCCCGTGTACAAGGTAATATAAGCCCCTTGCCATGGCCACCCATACGTAGATTACACATAGGCGAATCTATAATCTTATCAATAATAGTATGGATAATTATAAAAATAATATCCTTTAGTATATTTAAACTAAATAAAGGAAAATATAAAATTAAAATGTATAGGAGGTAAAAGGGCTAATATGGAAAGTAAATCCTTGTTTCAGCCTATTAAAATAGGCAAAATAGAAATAAAAAATAAAATATCAATGGCTCCTATGGGGGCCTTTGGTCTTGTAGACAATGAGGGCTGTTATAATCAAAGAGCCATAGACTATTATGTAGAAAGGGCAAAAGGGGGAACAGGTCTTATTATAACCAGCATCACTAAAGTGGAAAATGAACTGGATAAAGTTGTACCCGGTGTAATTCCGGTTATTTCAACAAATCCTGGAAGATTTATAATGACATCGGCGGAGATGACAGAAAGAGTTCATGCTTATGGCGCGAAGATATTTCTACAGCTCACAATGGGATTTGGAAGAAGCGGTGCACCTGGTACGCTCTTGACTTCACAACCTGTTTCTGCTTCAGACATTCCAAATTACTGGGATCCAACTGTTACCTGCAGGGCACTTACTACTTCAGAAGTAGAATGGATAGTTACAAAATTTATTGAAGGTGCTGAGGTTGCAAAACAAGCAGGATTTGATGGCGTTGAAATACATGCAGTACATGAAGGATACTTGCTTGATCAGTTTACACTTTCCATATTTAATAGAAGAACTGACAAATATGGTGGAGATTTAAGGGGGAGGCTTCAGCTTCCAATAGAAATAGTACAGGGAATAAAGGCCAGAGTGGGAGACAGTTTTCCTGTAGGGCTGAGATATAGCGTGAAAAGCTGTATAAAGGACTGGAGACAGGGTGGACTTCCAGATGAAGAGTATGTGGAAAAAGGCCGTGATTTGAAAGAAGGACTTGAAGCTGCAAAAATTCTTGAATCCGCAGGATACGATGAGCTCAATACGGACTTGGGTACATATGATGCGTGGTACTGGTCCCATCCGCCGCTTTATCAAAAAGATGGACTGTATCTTCCATATACCAAGGAACTTAAAAAAGTTGTTAAAGTTCCTGTTATAGTTGCAGGTAAACTCGGCATTCCAGAGATGGCTGAAAAAGCTCTTGATGATGGGTCAGCAGATATGATTGGGCTTGCAAGACCACTTCTCTGTGATGCATACTGGCCTAAAAAAGTTCTGGCAAATCATCCGGAAAGAATTCGCCCGTGTATTGGATGTCATACAGGATGTCTTGGAAGGGGATTTGAAGGAAAACCACTAAGCTGTACAGTAAATCCTGCTGCCGGAAGAGAAAGATATTATGAAATAAAGCCTGCTCCAGAGTCAAAGAAAGTGATGGTTATAGGAGGAGGAATGGCTGGAATGGAGGCAGCTAGAATTGCAACTATGAGAGGCCACCAAGTTACACTATATGAAAATACAGAGGAGCTCGGCGGGGAAGTTATTCCGGGTTCAGTTCCTGATTTCAAACTGGATGACAGAAGGCTCCTTGACTGGTACAGAAATGAAATGAAAGAACTTAAGATTAAAATAGTTTTAAATACAAAAGTAACAGAAGATATTGTCCATAAAGAAAATTCTGATGTGGTTATTATTGCAACCGGTGCAAAAGATATTAAACTAAATTTACCCGGCATAGAAAAAGATAAAGTTACAACGGCAGTTGAAATTTTAAATGGGAAGAAACAAGCTGGAGAAAATGTGCTCATGGTTGGCGGTGGACTTGTTGGATGTGAAACTGCCCTTTATCTTGCCAAACAAGGTAAGCAGGTCACAATTGTTGAGGCCAAGGATGGTGTATTAAAAGCAGGTAAAGCAGTTCCGCACATGAACAAAATTATGCTTATTGATCTTTTGAAAAAGTACAATATAAAAACTATTACGGGAAATTCCCTGCTTGAGGTAACAGATGATGGTGCCGTACTGATTGACAATGGATTTAAAAAGCAAAATGTATCCGCTGATACTGTTGTAATTGCCATTGGATTTAAATCTGACAGGGAATTGTATGATAAACTCAATGGTAAAATAGCTGATTTATATATAGTTGGTGATGCGTACCAGACTGCTAATATAATGGATGCAATATGGAGCGGAAATGAAATTGGTCTCAACTGCTGATTGTATGTAGAATTGAACGTCTGTCTCAAAATTTATTCTGAGGCAGACATTTTATATGATAAATGAGCAATAGTTGATAGTTAACTGCCTATTGTCCACTGTCAATTGCCAATTGTGCATTGTTATTACTTTTCCAGCCTTGCACTTATTATGAGTCTATGTGTAGCAACCCTGATAGGTGTGCAGGTAACGAGTGTCATGGTTGAGTCTTTTGTTGCATTTAACACATCCACCTGATAAGGTAGTACAATTTTTTTATTTGACACTTTGTATTTGTAATTCCCATTGATTGTCTCTATGAGTATTTCATCTCCAGTTTCTATTTCGTCCAGCCTGTTAAAATATTGTCCGAAAGTATAGCTTCTATGCCCTGCCAGGGCAAAATTTCCATTTTCACCGGGCATGGCCGTACCTTTAAAATGCCCTACTGCATATCTGAGTGTAGCCATATCAGTTCCTTCACCTATTGCAACTTTTAAGTCTATTTTGGGTATGATGAGGATACCTATTGTGCCGTAATCCACCTTGGAATCTTTATCTGAATTTTTTTCCGCAGGTTTGGCGTTTTTAATTCTCTGTTCATAATTTCTTGTCATATTATCCTGCTTATATCTTGTCCAGTATTTAGCCGAAAAGGCATATAAAAGTATTGAAATTCCTATAAGTATAAATATCAGACCTATTATTCTGACTCTTTTCAACAGATTTTCCTCCAACATCACTTCAAATTTTAAATAAAAACAATAATTGTATTAAAAAAATAATAATATTATCAATATTAATAATAAATTTAATATAATAAAATTTTGAGTAATATAACTGGTATATTATGTACTACATTTTAATGCCTGGGGATAAATTAGTCAATGTATTTTTGCTATAAGTGAGTGATTAACATCATTATAAAGTATATAATAAAAATATGAACAAAAAATAAAAATATATATTATTTGTAATAAAATGGTATTGGATAATTATGAAATCATCAAATATTTAAAAGGAGTACCAGCATTTAATGAAAAACATATTGAGATTGATTATAGTTTTGGGTATGCTTGCAATTTCATTTTTAATATCATTTTCAGATATAATTTCAGTTAAAAAACCTGCTCCTGCACTTAATGGAAGGATGGATCTTTCAAAGTGGAATTTTTCAAAAGACGGTGCTGTAAATCTTGATGGGCAATGGGAACTATATGATCATCAACTGCTCACCCCTGAAGATTTTACGGTTAAAAGTCATGTTAAACCTAAATTGACGGGATATATAAAGCTTACGTCCACAATACAAAAGGATAAAAATAATAGACTCATGGAACCGGAGGGAGTCAGGACATATAGACTGGTTATGAAATTAAAGCCCTCAGATGAGGTATTTGGATTGAAACTGGAAAATATAAGGATGAGCAATAGACTATACATAAATGGTGTTGTGAGGGGTTCAAGTGGAAATCCGGCTGAAAAGAATAAGGGTTACTATGCTGGAATGACTCCTTATGACACCTACTTTAATATTCAGGGCAGCAGAGCTGAAATAATTATTCAAGCTGCCAATTTTGGCTATCCGTTCCGGGGAACAATGTATAAAATATGCTTTGGACTGCAAAAGAATATCAGTTTTATGACTACTGCAAACTCTTCTATTGAACTGTCGGGGACCATATTTATGTTTTTATTGGCTGTATATATTTTACATATATATTCCACATTGAAAAAGAACAGGAGATATTTATATTATGTAATGAATTTTTTAACATTTGCCATTAACCTGCTTTTTAATGGAGAAAAAATATTTGTTCAGTTATTTCCTCAAATGACCTTTGAATTGTCTTGTAAAATCCAGCAAATAACAATAATTTTAACTGTGATATCTTTATTGGGAATTATAAAGGAAACTGATAAAAACATACTGTCAAAACCTATTATTGAAACAGCTGATATTTTAGGAGCGTTTTATATATTCATAGTTTTAACAACCAGATATCCTGTATACATGTCTTTAAGCGTAATTAAACATGTTTCTATTACAGCTTTGCTGCTGATACTGATTTTAAGACTGGCTATTATGATTAAGAAAGATATTTATGAATCTCTAGATAAAAGGGAAGCTGTTATTTTTTTAGAGGCAGTAATTTGCATATGCATATGTTTGGTAAATAATTTTCTTTATTCATTGAATCTGGTGAGTACAAAGCTGCTGGGTTCCTCAGCACTCTGCGGTTTTATAATACTTTCATATATTATTCATTCTAATAGATTTTTAAAGAATTATGAAGATATGGAGGAAATGTCCGTAAAGCTTATAAAGATGGATAAAGTAAAGGATGAATTTATAGCCAGAACTTCTTATGAATTAAAAGCTCCGCTTTATGGAATTATCAATGTAGCTGAAACCATAATTAAGGAAAATAGTATTCATCTAAAGAATAAAAATATTAAGAACATAATAATAATAAAGAACATAGCATTGAAATTATGCAATGTGGTAAAAGATACACTGGATGTAACCCTGCTAAAAAATGGACAATTGAAAATCAGCATATGTACAGTGGATGTAAAAGTCTGTGCCAACATAGTGATGGAAAGTTATAGATATATAATACAGAAGAGAAATATAAAAATTGTTAATAATATAAAGAAGTCCATATTGGTAAAGGCGGATGAAAACAGGGTAAAGCAGGTTTTATTTAACCTCATTGACAATGCTGCCCAAAATATGGATAGGGGCACAATAAAAATGGACTGCAGCAGCACAGAGGATATGGTGTATGTATCAGTGGAGGATACGGGATCCGGCATACCTGAAAATAAGCAGGAGAGAATTTTCAAACCCTATGAATCATTAAATTCAGAAAAAATTGGATTGGGTTTGTATATAACTCATCAATTAATTGAGCTTATGAAGGGAAAAATATATCTGGACTGGTCGGAGGAAAACAAGGGAAGCCGTTTTGTGTTTTCACTGCCTGTTTCAAAAGGAAGAAACAGTTTATATAAAAAAACACAGGAAGAAAGTACAGAGTATTTTGATAGGATATCTTCAGTAGACTGTTCGGATACAGTAAAGAGTGGAAAACATCAAAGTACAATTTTAATAGTGGATGATGAAATATTCAATATTCAAGCAGCACTGAATATACTTTATAGGGAAGGATATAACATTTTAACTGCGCTATCAGGAAAGGAAGCTTTAAAAAAGGTAGAAAATAATAAAATTGATCTGGTACTTCTGGATGTAATGATGCCTGGGATTTCAGGTATAGATGTATGCAGAAAAATCAGAGAAAAATATTCGGTCATTGAACTTCCAATAATTATATCCACCTTAAAGGATACAAATTATGATCTGTTTCTTGGATTTAAAGCAGGGGCAAATGACTTTATAACCAAGCCTTTTGAAGAAAGGGAAATGATTGCCAGGGTTAAGACATTGATTCAACTGAAAAAATCCATGGAAGATGTACTGAAAAATGAAATGGCTTTTCTCCAGGCACAGATAAAACCTCATTTTTTATACAATACTATAAGCACTATAATTTCCTTTTGCTATACTGATGGGGAAAAGGCAGCCAGACTTCTTACCAATTTCAGCAAATACCTGAGATTGGCCTTTGACATAGACAACAAACTTATGATTGTGCCCTTAAGGCGTGAACTTGAGATGGTATATGCCTATGTGGAGATAGAAAAAGCACGTTTTGAAGACAAGATAAATGTTGAATATGATATCCATCAGGATCTAATGGGTGAGCAAGTCCCCGTACTTTGCATTCAACCTCTGGTAGAAAATTCCATTAAGCATGGACTCCTTGGAAAAAGCAGTGGAGGAACTGTATATGTTTCTGTGAGAAGGAGTAATAATACAATTTATATTATAGTTAGAGACAATGGAATTGGCATGACCCGGCAAAAACTCAGGGAATTGAGAAACAATGAGGGTGGAAATACTGGAATAGGTTTTTCTAATATCAGCAGAAGAATTAAAAAATTAAGAAAAGGAAATATAGAAATACATAGTGTTGAGGGAGAGGGAACAGTTGTGACTATATCTATCAAAAGTTTATCTTATGATTAGCTGCTGCAACATTTCATTGATAGCTTAATATTTTAGGGGGAATAATTGATGAAAACTGTAATTGTAGAGGATGAAAAACCAATTTTGAAGTTGATGAAATTGGTTATAAACAGAAATAAACATCTGAAAATAGTAGGACAATTCACTGATTCCAGAGAGGCTCTGGAGGGTATATCAAAACTTTTACCGGATGTTGTTTTTGTAGATGTAGAGATGCCTTTTATGAATGGACTTGAACTTTCAAGAAAAATAAAAAGTTTTAATGAAAATATACAGATAGTTTTTGTGACTGCCTATGAAAAATATGCCATGGAAGCTTTTAAAGTAAATGCGGTAAACTATATCTTAAAGCCAATTACAGAAGAGGATTTAAATGCAACTGTAGATAGGCTGCTTAAAAATCAACATGCAGGAGAGATCACTTTAAAAGATGACAAGAAAAATAAAATATTTATTTTAGGATATTTCAGGGTATACGGCAGTTCAGGAGACGAAATTATCAGGTGGTCTACTGCGAAGGTTCAGGAACTGTTTGCATATTTTATTTATAAAAAAGGCGAAGATACGGATAAATGGCAGCTGTGTGATATACTCTGGCCGGATTCACCCCCTAAAAAAGCTGAACATAATCTGCGCAGTTCCATATACAGGCTGAAAACTGTTTTAAAAAATGTGGGAATAGAGAATTTAGTGCATTATGAAAATGGAAGATACGGAATGAATTTAAAAAGATTTTACTGTGACAGCTGGAGGTTTGAAGATTTTATTGAAAGTAATCCTGTTGTCAATGAGGAAAATATAGCCTCCTATGAAAAAAATTCAGCACTTTATAATGGAATATTATTTGGAAATGAAGATTATTTATGGGATGCAGATTTGAATGAAAAACTCAGGAGATATTATTCCATCAGTGCTAAAAATATAGCTGAATATTATATGAAGGTAAAACTTTACAACAAATCAGAAGAATATTTAAGAAAGGTAATTGAAATGAATCCTTTTGATGAGGCAGCCCATGAACTGATTATGAAGGTATATTTTCATATGGGAGACAGGATAGGATTGGTCAACCATTATAAAAAGTTAAATACATTGTTTAAGAGGGAGCTTCACATACCGCCTAAAAAATCCACTGTAGAACTTTATAAAAATTTATTTGTGAAATTATAGGAACGGATCTGTAAAGTTTAAAATTAAGGGCTAAAGGTTCTGGTGGATTTTCGGAATTTGCCGAAAATCTTCTATATCAGGATTTTTCCTATCTTGTGAGAAGTTTGTGATGTTTTTGTGACAGGTGTGTGACAAAAATATATTACCATTAAAACTGTAAAGTAAAAATTATTACTTAGTAGTATTGATTTTTCTTTATATAATGGCATTCGCAAGATAGATTTAAAAAATCAAGTTATAAAAAATCATAAATTTAAAGTACTTTTATTGTGAAGGCCATTTAATTTTATTATAAAGGGGGGATAAAATGAAAAAGAAAAAATTTTCATCTATTGTAGTCAGTTTTATATTTTTGCTTCAGATTTTCTCAAGCTTTACGCCAATTGGCAGTGCTAAAGCGGATGAAACTGCATTTCCTTTTGTAACGGGGGTCACTCTTACAGATGGCAGTGGAAATGACATAAGTCAGGAAACAAATGTGGACAAGGATTCGGATGTAAATGTGAATTATGATTTTTCCATTCCGGAAGGTCAGACTGCAGTTAAGGAGACTTCCTATACTATACAGCTGCCAGATCAGATCAAACTAAAGGACATTCAAACTGATACCAGTGTGAAGGATTCTGCCGGTACTTTAATAGGATCATTTACGGCAGATACAGCTTCCAATAAGGCAAGCATCACTTTTTCAAATGATGTAACGGGTGCTTTATCAGGTAAATTTTCTGTAAGTGCCCAGTTTGATGGGAGTAAAATAGGAAATACAAATCCTGTATCCATTAACCTTGGAAAAAATTCTGTTAACGTGAATTTCAGGCAGGATGCGCCTGCAGGAACTTCACAATCCAGTGGTACAACGCCTGCTAGTGAGGTACAGGCTACAGAGGCTTCTGAGCCTAATGATATTACAAATTCATTTCCGTTTATTACAGGTGTTGATATAAAAAAGGATAACATTGGTAGTGGTACCGCACTGGGTGATGATGTTGCAAAGGATTCAGAAATCTTCATCAAATATACCTGGAGCATCCCTAATACAGTAGCTGTTAATCCAGGTAACTATTATAAAATGCAATTGCCGGAGGAGATTCATATTGCAGCACCTATTAACCAAGAAATTACTGATGACAGCGGAGAAAAAATAGCAGATATGAATATAACTACAGGTGGACTTGTAACACTTACATTCACAGATTATCCAAATACACATTCAGATGTACATGGATATTTTTATGTAGATTGTCATTTCGAGCCAAGCAAAATAGGAAACTCCAACCCTGTGACTATTAATTTTACTGTTCCAGGTATAGCAGTAGTTCCGGTTAATGTAAATTTCGAACAACCGGTGGATGCATCTGTTACAAAGAGTGGATCTTATGATAAAGCTACAGATGAGATCACGTGGACAATAATAGCTAATAAGGAAAATATACAGGCGAATGATGCCACTATTACAGATACCATATCTGATGATGGACAGGTATTTGTTCCAGGTTCTATTACAATTAATGGTACAAGTGTTGATGATACCTACTATGACAGCAGTACTAAAGCACTGACTTTCGGTCCTGGAAATATCGATACAAAGCAAACCATAACCTACAGGACCAGTGTAAAAGACTTTTTAGCTGCCAAGTTGCAAGGTACTTATAATTTTAACAATACAGCTGATTTTAGCTACAATGATTATAAGAGTGCTCCACATACTGAAACTGTAAATGCCAGTGCTGTTTCGGCAACAGTGACGTACATCAGCAAAACTGGAAGTTATGATCCAGCCAATAAGAAAATCAACTGGACAATTACAGTAAATGAAGATGCCAAGACAATCAACAACGCAGTAGTTACAGACGTTATTCCTGGGGGACTTACTGTGGATACTAGTAGTATTTCAGTTAAGGATGAGTATGGTACACCTTTGACATCACCTGATTATTCAGGTAATATTACTTTTAATTTAGGTAATATAACAGGAAAAAGGACAATTACCTATTCAACCTCTGTAGATCCAACTGTTTATAATTCCAATAATAGTAAGACATATACGAATAATGCTACCTTTACAGGAAATGGCAGTACTCTTGGAACGTCAGGTGATGGTGTTGGAGTTAATCCGAATATCATCGCAAAGGAAGGAATAGGGTATGATCCTTCTACAGGTATCATTACCTGGAAAATTACTGTAAACAGCAACAAAACAAATGTGGCTGCGGGTGCAACAGTTACCGATACTATTCCTGTAGGCCAGACTTATGTGCCTGGTTCTGCAAAGCTGGATGGTACTTCAATAGGAGATGGTGGATATACAGCAGCAGATTCCGGAGATTCAACAAAAACTGGAATTTTTGTTTATATCTTTAGCAGCTCATTTTCTGACACACATACTATAATATTTCAGACACAGGTAACTGATCCTACACACTATAGAGCAAATTACAATGGAAGTTATTCTAACAGTGTAAATCTTACTGCTGAGAATATAAATCAAAGTACACCCGGTTCTCAAAATGTGGACAGCGAGATAATCAGCAAGACTTCTGGAGGTTATGACTATTCCACAAGAGAAATTACATGGAAAATTGTAGTGAACAATAATAAAATGCCTATAACAAATGCCGTAGTTACTGATGTTATTCCAGCAGGACAGCAGTATGCAACAAATTCTGCAAGTATAGATGATGTTGCAAATGGTTCATTTACTACATTATCGGATAATCAGGTTGTTTATACTTTTACCGGTACTATCAATAAAACTTATACTATAATCTTCAAGACAAAGCTTACTGATTTGAGTATTTTCAATACCAACGGTGATAAAACAGTAAGCAATTCTGCAAGCATCACGGGAGATGAAATACCTGTTGACGGGGATAATGATGCTTCAGCAACCCAGATCATTCATAATACGGTAATAAGCAAGGAAGCTGCTTATACAAATGGAAATTCTTACATTGACTGGACGGTAAAGACAAACAGCAATTCTAATATTGCAATGGGCGGTGCAACCATAACTGATTATCTGCAGAAAGGTCTTTCCCTTGATATCAGCAGTGTGCGATTGTACAAGATGGATGTAAATCCATCTACTGGAGAGCTTACCCCAAGAGATACAACGGAGACAATAAGTCCTAGTAATATAAGTTATGACTCTGCAACTGGAAAGTTTGTATTTACATTCCCAGATGGATTTTCAGGACCTTTTATGCTGAAGTTCAGTACGGATATAGATCCAATTATTAATAATACTACTGTTAATAATTCAGTTCAATTTGTGGGAACTGAAGTAGATCAAAGTGCTGATTCTGCTGGAGTAGGAGTTTGGGTTTCCAATGGCGGCGGCGGTGGAAGTGGACAGACTGGAAGTATCAAAGTTGTAAAAGTCAGCGATGATGGTATTACACCATTACCAGGTGCGGTATTTGAACTTCTGGACTGGACAGGTAGCGTTAAAGCAACTTCTGCTACTACAGGAACGGATGGTATTGCTTTGTTTGACAAGCTTAAGTATGACATAGATTATACTATTAAGGAAAAAACCGCACCTACTGGATATAATTTATCAAGTGAACCTTATACTTTCCAGATTCACAATGCTGCAGATCAGAAGGACATTACTTATAATTTTACAGATACCAGAAAGACAGGAAACGTAACATTCACCAAAACAGGCGAGGATTCAGATTCAGCCGCACTTTCAGGAGCGGAATTTACACTTTATAGGCCTGATGGTGATGGTATTACTCCGGTCACAGATGGAAGCGGCAACAATATAACTGCAACCAGTGGTTCAGATGGAAAAGTGACATTTACCAATGTACCCTTTGGATACAAGATAATAGAAACCAAAGCGCCAACAGGATACAGCATAAATTCAAGTCCTTTAACTGCAACTGTGGATGACGGTGGCAATGTTGTACTGGATGCAAGCAGTATCACTGACACCAAGATCAGAAGCGATGTACAATTCACCAAAGAGGATCTGAGTGGAAATCCATTGAAAGGGGCGGAATTTAAGCTCTATAAAAATGACGATATAAATTTTCAAAATCCTATACAGACTGCGACAAGTGATGAGAATGGCATTGTCAAGTTTACTGGTGTGGCATATGGTTACAAAATAAAGGAAACTATACCTCCAACAGGATATTATCTTTCTAATGAAGTACTAACTGCAGTTATGAGTCAGGATGGAAATTCCGTGCAGCTAGATAAAAATGATGTTGCTGACACCAGAATCACCGGCGGCGGCGGATCTATCCAGGGCACAGTCAGTGTTAAGAAAACTGATGACAGCGGGAATGCTTTAAGCGGAGCAGTGTTCACACTGTATAATTCCAGCGGAAATTCGGTTCAGACTGCAACTTCAGATGCCAGCGGAGCTGCCCAGTTTACCAAAGTACAGCCGGGCAAATACACTGTTAAGGAAACAGTGGCTCCTGCAGGATATGTTCTTTCCACCCAGGTAATTCCTGTGGAGATAAACATGAGCAAGACCTATGACATTGGAACTATAAAAGATACTAAAAATGCAGCAGCAATTGAAGTGAAAAAGACCGATGCCAATGGAAATGCACTCAGCGGGGCAGAATTTACCTTGTACAACAGCGGTGTGAAAGTGGCTTCAGCAGTGAGCGGCCAGGACGGAATTGCAAGATTTAGTAATGTAGTTTACGGAAATTACACTGTTAAAGAAACCAGGGCACCTGCTGGATATGATTTGAATCAGGATACATTGAGTGTTCAGGTTGACTCTTCAAAGACATACCAGTTTACTGTGGCAGATGAAAAGGGAACTCCGGGTTCAAACAATCCGGGAGGAACTCCAAATCCGAATAATCCGGGTGGGGGAACTCCTGATTCCAGCAATCCGGGAGGCGGAACACCTAATCCAAATAATCCAGGAGGAGGAAGCCCTGATTTAAGTAATCCGCAGGGGGGAACTCCTAGCAGTATATCACAGAGCCTTCCTAAAACAGGAAGTATGGTAGATACTACAGTATTGCTGGTAGTTGGAATCATGGCAATACTTGCAGGAATTTGGATGATGAAAAGAAGTAAAAGATCAGAAAAAAACATCTAGATAAAATTAAGTGACAAAAAAGATGGTGCTTCCGGGAATATTGGGAGGCACCATATTTTTGTATGTTATATTAAATATGTAATTATAAAGTAACAGAATAAATAGTTTATCGAGTGATTATTTGCAATACTGAGGAGGATATTATTTATGGAGGAAAAGGTTGTACTTAATATTTTAAACGGACAGATGATGTATGATTATGTCAGACAGAGTCATCTTGATGAAGACGGTATATATGTGCCTTTTAATGAGGCAATTTGTTCAGGTAGAGTTACAGAGCAGATTTTTTCCCGTGAATTTAATAAATGCCGCTGTAATATTCATAATATAAGCATGGATGAATACAATGAGATTACACTAAAACCCTTGAGGCCATTATTTGAAAATGAGTTTTCATCCATTGTGCTGTGGTTTGATGAAGATATGTTTTGTCAGATCAATCTTCTCACAATTCTTGCCTATTTGGATCAGAACAGTTATGGCAGCAGGGTGGCTTTTAATCTGGTGGGCCGGGACTTCAAATTAATTCATGGTTTTGAATTTTATGCACAGGGGTATTTACAGATCTATAAGCAGGTTATGTTATGCAGATCCATGCCTGAAAGTATTTATCTGGGTACATTGAAGAAGGGTGTTGAACTCTATCTGGAATATCTGAAAAAGGATAACGTCATAACTGAATATATAAAACAACATGGTGATTTGGAGGAAAGTATTTTGATAAGCAATTTGCTGAACAAATTTTCTCAGTATGGCTTGACTGATACCCAGTATTTAAAACTAATTAAAGAATGTAGGAAATAAGGCATGGGTTGTGGTAAATGTAAGTTGCTTTTACCATAACCCATATCTTTTCATTATATTCCTCTAATGGTAAAAAAATATATTTGACTAAACCTCGGGAGTAAAGTAAAATATATTTTGTATACGAAATATATTTATGCAAAATATAACATTATTTAGGAAGAAGAGAGGATATGAATGATGTAAGAGATGGAATCAGATTACTTAGAACAATAAAAAGGGTGATGAAAAATGCACATAAGATTATGGGGCAGCGTTTCAAGGATCTTAATCTAACTGGACCACAGCTATTTGTTGTCATTGCTTTAATTCATCACGGAAAAATGAAAATAAGTGATTTAAGTGAAAAGATGAGTTTATCCAATAGTACAGTATCTGGAATTATTGATAGATTGGAAAAGCAGGGTTCAGTGAAGAGAGTTCGAAGCAAAGAAGATAGAAGAATAGTTTATGTAGAGGTTACTTCTGAATTCAGGAAAATTGCTGAAGCTAAACATGAAGAAGTTGAAAAGACATTTCAATCCGTGGTAGACATAGCAACTCCAGAGGAAATAGATATAATAAACAAGGGATTGGATACATTGGAAGAAGTAATGGATAGACAAAAAATGAACAAGGAGTGAAGGACGGAATGCTTAAATTAATGAAACATCTGAAGCCATTTATTGTACTTATTATAAGTGCGGTAATTTTACTTTTTGTACAGGCAATGTGTGATCTGTCACTGCCGGACTACATGTCTAATATTGTAAATACGGGAATACAGCAGGGTGGTATTGAAAATGCTGTGCCAAAAGCAGTGAGAGCCAGTGAAATGAATAAACTTTCAATATTTATGGATAAAAACGCTAAATTGGAAGTTGCAAAAAATTATACATTGGTTGATAAATCAAGTTCAAATTACAATGAATACCTTAAAAATTATCCCAGACTTGAAAATGAACCCATATATATTCTGAAAAATGTGGATGACTCAGAAATTGATAAGATGAATCCTGTAATGGGAAAGGCCTTCCTGGCTGTTTCTGGTGTTGAAAAAATGAAAACCTCTGCCAAAAACGGAGTGATAAATTTTAATGGACAGAAGATACCTGCAAATACTGACTTATTTGCACTATTTTCAAGATTACCTGAAGTTCAGCGTTCAAAAATAAGTGAAAATATGAATAAAAAATTCACTTCATTAGGCGATAATATGATAACTCAGGCTGCAGCGGGGTCAATCAAGGCTGAATATTCTGCAGTGGGAATGAATACGGATAAAATTCAAAGCAGATATATTGTTCATATAGGAATAATTATGCTGCTTATTTCTCTATTGGCTGCGGTCTGTACTATTGCAGTGGGACTTCTGGGTGCACGAATTGCTGCCGGATTATCAAAGAATCTGCGCAGAGATTTATTCACCAAGGTGGAGAGTTTTTCAAATGAAGAATTTAGTAAATTTTCTACAGCATCATTGATAACGAGGACTACTAATGATATTACTCAAATACAACTGGTTGTTTTTCTTGCTGTAAGGATGCTCATATACGCTCCTATTTTAGGGGTGGGTGGAATTTTGAAGGTTCTTAACAAGAGTACATCCATGACCTGGATTATTGCTTTGGCCGTGGTAGTTCTATTGGGACTTATCGGCAGCATATTTGCAATTGCTTTTCCAAAATTTAAAATTGTCCAGAAGCTGGTTGACAAATTGAATCTTATTACACGTGAGAATTTATCGGGAATGATGGTAGTAAGGGCATTTAATACACAGAAGTTTGAAGAAAAAAGATTTGACAAGGCAAATAAAGATTTAACAGATACCAATTTGTTTATAAATCGTGTTATGTCTGCCATGTTTCCAGCCATGATGCTTATAATGAATGGTGTTACAATACTTATAGTCTGGATAGGCGCACATCAGATTGCAAATTCCAGTATGCAGGTAGGAGACATGATGGCATTTATGCAATATGCAATGCAGATTATATTTGCCTTTCTTATGATGTCTTTTATGTTTATTTTGATACCGAGGGCTTCAGTATCTGCGCAGAGAGTTAATGAAGTTTTAAAAATGGATCCGGTTATTGTAGATCCAAAGAAACCTGTGCATTTTCCTGATAAAGTTAAAGGTGTAGTTGAATTCAGAAATGTTTCTTTCAGGTATGATGGCGCAGAAAAGGATGTACTGAAAGATATAAGCTTTAAGGCTTTACCAGGTGAGACAACAGCTTTTATTGGTTCCACCGGTTCAGGTAAATCAACCCTTGTTAATTTGCTGCCCCGTTTTCATGATGTGACTGAGGGACAAATTCTTGTTGATGGAGTTGATATAAGAAGTGTAACCCAGCATGAGCTGAGAGATTTAATTGGTTATGTGCCTCAGAAGGGATCATTATTTAAAGGTACTATTGAATCAAATTTGAAATATGCCAAAGACGATGCATCAGATAGTGATATGGAAGAGGCTGCAAGAATTGCCCAGGCTGAAGAATTTATTGATGAAAAACCGGAAAGATTTAAAAGTGAAATTTCTCAGGAAGGATCAAATGTGTCTGGAGGTCAGAAACAGAGATTGTCAATTGCCCGTGCTCTTGTGAAAAGACCCCAAATCTATATATTTGATGATAGTTTCTCCGCTCTTGATTTTAAAACCGATTCCGCACTGAGGAAGGCCCTTAAAACCGAAACAGCATCAAGCAACCTTCTTATAGTTGCACAGCGTATTTCTACAATTAAGAATGCTGAACAGATCATAGTGCTTGAAGAGGGAAGCATAGTTGGAATCGGCACCCATGATGAACTTATGGAGAATTGTGAAACTTACAGGGAAATTGCATTATCACAGCTGTCTAAGGAGGAATTAGCATGAGTGAACATAATAATAGACGAAGACCTTCTTTAAGGAAAAACAGGGGACCAAGAGGTATGATAATGGCCGGTGGAGAAAAAGCTCACAATTTTAAAGGTACAATGAAAAAACTTATGGGCTACTTAAATGTTTATAAAATATCAATTATCATTGTATTGATTTTTGCCATTGTAAGTACCATATTTTCCATAGTAGGTCCTAAGATACTGGGAAAAGCTACTACAAAATTATTTGAAGGTGTTATGGCAAAAATATCAGGTACAGGAAATATAGATTTCATATATATAGGCAGGATAATTGTATTACTTGCAGTTTTGTATGGAGTGAGCTCATTATTTTCATATGTTCAAGGATGGATTATGTCTGGAGTATCAATGAAAGTAAGCTACAAGTTCAGAAAAGATATTTCAGAAAAAATTAACCGCATGCCTTTAGGATATTTTGATAAGACAAATCATGGAGAAGTGCTGTCACGTGTTACCAATGATGTTGATACTTTAAGCCAGACTCTTAACCAAAGCCTGGGACAGATTATTACATCAGTTACCATGGTTGTTGGAGTGCTGATCATGATGCTTACTATAAGCTGGCAGATGACTCTTGTAGCACTTTGTATAATTCCGGTGTCCATGGGACTTATAATGACTATTGTGAAATACTCGCAAAAGTATTTCAAACAGCAGCAGGATTATTTGGGAAACTTGAATGGCCATGTTGAAGAGATGTATGGTGGTCATATTGTAATGAAGGCCTTCAATGGTGAGAAAAAGAGCATTGATAAATTTAACAAGATGAATGGAAAACTCTTTGGATCGGCATGGAAATCACAGTTTTTATCAGGCATAATGATGCCCATGATGAATTTTGTAGGCAATTTGGGATATGTGGGAATATGTATTTTGGGAGGCTGGCTTGCAGCAAAAAAAACTATTGAGGTCGGTGATATTCAGGCATTTGTTCAGTATGTGCGTTCCTTTACACAGCCTATTTCACAGATTGCCAATATTTCCAATATACTTCAACAGACAGCAGCTTCAGCAGAGCGTATTTTTGAATTTCTGGAAGAGAAAGAGGAAGTTCCTGAGACTTCTGGTGCTGTAAAGCTTGAAAATATACAGGGTCATGTGGAATTTAAAGATGTTCACTTTGGATATGATCCAGATAAAATTATTATAAATGATTTTTCAGCCTCTGTTACACCAGGCCAGAGGATTGCCATTGTAGGTCCCACTGGAGCTGGAAAGACTACAATAATCAAGCTCCTTATGCGTTTCTATGATATAAATGATGGACAGATACTTATAGATGGTCATGAGATAAGGGACTTTACCCGCAGGGATCTGCGTTCAATATTTGGTATGGTTCTCCAGGATGCATGGCTTTATAATGGAAGCATAATGGAAAATATTCGATATGGGCGTCTTGATGCAACTGATGAAGAAGTTGTTGCAGCAGCGAAAGCTGCTCATGTTGACGGCTTCGTTCATACTCTGCCGGATGGATATAATATGCTGTTGAATGAGGAAGCTTCAAATGTGTCCCAGGGACAGAAGCAGCTGCTCACTATTGCAAGAGCCATACTTGCAAACCCCAGGATACTTATTCTGGATGAAGCTACAAGTTCTGTGGATACCCGTACGGAATTACAGATTCAAAAAGCCATGGGCAACCTAATGAAAGGGCGTACAAGTTTTATAATTGCCCACCGGCTTTCAACAATTCGTGATGCCGATTTGATACTTGTTATGGATCATGGGGATATTGTTGAACAGGGAAGCCATAATGAACTTCTTAAAAAGGGTGGAGTATATGCCAAACTTTATAACAGTCAATTTGAAGTGGCCTGATTTAAGGTTTAGAGTTTAAATATCAAAGTTCAAAAATGGAGGATCTTAGTTCTCACTGAAAATATTCAGCATAACATAAAGAAGGGTTGTCTTAAAAAGTTTGATATGCTTCCTTCTAGATAGACAAGTGAAATAATAAAAACTTGTTTGTTTGGAAGAAAGCATATCAATTTGAGACAGCCCTTTTATTTGTATTTAATGTGTTTTTAAAAATTATATTCATAATTAATTAAAGTTTATATATATAAAAGTAAATCTTTAAAATCATTTTGATAAATATTTTGACAAAAATATTACTTAGTAATAAAATAGGGCTATGTATATTTTGAAATTAATATTTTATCGTGGATATATTTTAATTGTTATATATCTATCTGTCTTAAATAATTATGAATAAATATACTTAAATGACTTATTTCTTGTAGGATTGAATAAGTAATGTAATATAAATTTATTAAATTAGGAGGTATATGTGTATGATGGATACTGAAGAAATCAAAAAACTAAAGCAGCTGGTGTGCAAGACAATTGATGACAATTCTGAAAAGATAATAAATTTTTCAAAATCCGTAGAAAAAGAACCGGAACTGGGATTTAAGGAAAAAAAGACATCAGGGAAAGTAAAAAATATCTTTGATGAAATAGGATTGAATTATAAGGATGGACTTGCACTCACAGGAGTAAAAGCAAAATTGAAGGATAAGTATGATGGTATAAATGTAGCTGTCCTTGGAGAGCTGGACGCAGTCATATGCAGAGGAAATAAAAATACGGATCCTGAAACGGGAGCAGCGCATACCTGCGGACATCACTTGCAGCTTGGGGCCTTAATTGGTTCAGCTATAGGCTTAAAATTGTCCGGAGTTTCTGGCAAATTAGACGGAAACGTAACTTTTATGGCAGTACCTTCGGAAGAATGTATTGAATTTGCCTATAGACAAAAACTTATGCAGCAGGGAAAAATTCATTTTTTAGGTGGAAAACAAGAGCTTATATATCAGGGCGAATTTGATGATGTAGATATAGCAATGATGATGCATTCTATGAAAAATTGTCCAAATCCTGCTGTAGTATTGGGAAAATCCAGCAATGGATTTCTGGCAAAGACAATACAATATATAGGGAAAGCAGCCCATGCAGCTGAAGCACCGGAGCAGGGAGTAAATGCATTAAATGCTGCAATGATCGGACTTATGGGAGTAAATGCCCTCAGAGAAACCTTTAAAGATGAAGATTATATAAGATTTCATCCTATTATAACAAAAGGTGGAGATGTAGTGAACAGTATTCCAGATGATGTGAGGATTGAAAGCTATGTTCGTGCCAGAACCATAGATGCCATGGTGAAAACAAATAAAAAAGTTGACAGGGCGCTTAAAGCCGGAGGAGATGCAGTGGGTGCAAAAACTGTTATTAAAACTATACCAGGATATTTGCCGCTTGAATGTTCACAGGAGTTAAGTGATGTATATAGGAATAACTGCAGTGGGCTTTTACCCGAAGATAGTATTTTAGATGGCGGGCATTTCTTTGCTTCTACAGATATGGGTGATGTATCTCAATTAATACCTAGTATACACCCTTACATAGGAGGGGTTAGTGGAAGTCTTCATGAAAAAGATTTTAATGTGGAGGACTATTATGCAGCTTGTGTACTTCCTGCCAAACTATTTGCAACGACTATAGTGGACTTGCTAGTCAACGGGGCACAAAAGGGAAAGGATGTAGTTGAAAATTTCAAGCCTAAATTATCTAAGAATGAGTATTTAAAGGTAGTAAATGGATTCAATAAGGTCATAGAAGGAGAGGGACAATGGTAAAAAAATATATCAAAATTTTCATATTGGCTTTTATATTGGTTGTAATATCTGAACTTATTGGTGAAAAAAAGATTAAGGTAGGTCCTGGATACCTGGTGTTTTTACCAATGCTCTTTGCTTTGGTTATGGGATTAATTATAAGTTTACCTAAATTAAAGATGATTTCCAATAAAGAAATGAACTTGTCCAATGAGATTATGGGAATTGCTGTAATACTATTTGTAGCTAAAATAGGTGCCACTATGGGGCCTTCCATTGTCATGCTGGTTGAGTCCGGCTGGGCACTTTGTTTTCAGGAGCTTGGGCATTTCTTTGGAACTGTAATTTTAGGACTTCCGATTGCTGTTTTACTAGGGCTTGGACGTGAGGCGGTGGGAGCTACTTTTTCAATTGATCGTGAACCCAACATTGCTATTATTTCAGAAAAATATGGTATGGATTCTCCTGAAGGACGTGGAGTCATGGGAATATATATCTGCGGAACACTATTTGGTGCAGCTTATATTGGACTTCTTGCGGGATATATGGGATCTATGAAAATATTCAATCCTCTGGCTCTAGCCATGGGTTCAGGTGTGGGATCCGGAAGCATGATGGCGGCAGCTTCAGGGGCTATTGCGGCTGTATTCCCATCAGAGGCCAAGGAGATAGCTAGTTTTTCAGCAGCTTCCAATTTATTGACTTCCATAATTGGAATATATTTTACCTTATTTATCTCTTTGCCAGTTGCAAATAAATTATATGACTGGCTGCAGCCTAGAATCGGGAGAAATAAAAAAAAGAGAGGGGAAGCCTAATATGAAAAAATTAATTCAGGAAACTGTTATTTTGTTAGGAGTTGGAGTAATTGCACTTATTGGAAATACTATAAACGATAAAGTACCTCTAAAAGTTGGATTTATTGGAATGGCTATACTGGTGGGCATTACTCTAGCTGGAATCATTATAAAAAAAATTATTCCCGTTAATCTGCCCATGGTATTTTGGGTATCAATAATAGCGGTTTTAGTTACATGTCCCCTTAATCCATATGGTGCATATTTAGATAAACAGTATTTAGATAAAATAAATATGCTTGCCCTTACCACACCGGTTTTGGCTTTTGCAGGCCTGTCCCTTGGGAAGGATTTAAAACTTTTCAAAGAATTGAGTTGGAAAATAGTAATTGTGGCTCTTACTGTTTATACTGGAACTTTTATTTTTGCGACCTTAATTGCACAGATTGTTTTAAAAGCTACTGGCAGAATATAGGATGAAGCAAGTATGGGAATGTTCCCTTGAGACTGTTGCCAAATATATCCCCCAAGTGGTATGATAAGCAGAGAACCCAAATCTTTGATTTGGTGTGAATCGCTTACTCACTCGACCAAAGGGAGAAGGAGTTTCCTAAGTTAGAACCCAAATCTTTGATTTGGTGTGAATCGTGAATAATTATCAAAGGGGGAATATTATATGGCAAACGGTAGTTTTAGCATACTAGAAATGCTTAAAATGGCTATCTTGATGGAAGAAGAAGGATATAAGTTTTATACTGATGGTGTCAAACACACCACGGGAAAAACTAAACAATTTTTATCTGTTGCAGCAGGACAGGAATTTGTCCATAAGGAAAAATTTCAGAAACTTTTTGACAAAATATCCAGCAATAAAGAAGTTGAATCTGAATATCTCTTAGATAGTGAAGTCACAGGATATTTGAATGGATTGATTGAAAATAGGGTTTTTGATAAAAACGAGCAGCCGGAAGATGCATTTAAAGATTTGAAAACTGCCATACAATATGCAATTAGAACAGAGGAACTTACGGTACAGGTATATTCTCATATGTATGATGGAGTTTCTAAGAAAGACGCCAAGGATATGTTATCTGTTATAATAGAAGAAGAAAAGGGACATGCAGCATATTTTTCAAAATTACTTAAGGAAATGGTAGATTGATAATGAATTCCATAAGCTGATTTACAAACTTCTAAATATCAAGTGATTCTTAGGTTCATAGGGAATTTGACCGTAAGAAATACCTTTCCTATCTGAACCTTATTAACAGTATTCTAAGTGCCTTTAGCACTTAGAATACGTTATCCTTTAGGGGAAGAACTTATTCAGGGGTTTAGCAGTGATAGCTTTCGGGTAAATCATATTGGGAGTTCTAACTATCTATAAGGAGTTTGGTAAAAATGATAAGCCTTGATATACCTGGACATAGGAGCATTGAAATAAATAATGTTGTTTTTGATTTTAATGGTACAATTGCAGAGGATGGTATCTTAATTAAGGATATAGAGGATAAAATCAAAAAATTGTCATATAAAGATGTTCATATTTTTATTATTACATCAGACACCTATGGTTCCGCCATGAAGCAATGTGAAGGATTGCCTGCTGAAGTAAATGTTTTCAATGAAGAAGATGTGTCAGAGTATAAGGGAAAAATTATTGAGAAGATAGGCTGTAATAGTACTGTGGCAATTGGAAATGGAAGAAATGATTTTGAAATGTTTAAAAAAAGTATTTTAGCTATAGATGTTATTGGTAAAGAAGGATGTTTTGCCAAAGGCCTGTCTGAAGCCGATATTGTGGTGAATAATATTTTTGATGCCATAGATTTATTGCTAAAACCTGACAGAATTAGAGCCACACTTAGAACATGAACTCAAAGAATTCACATCATAAAACTGAAAATACGAAAATTTTAATGCGTTAAAGAGAATATTAAAATTCTTTATTTAACGCATTTTATTTTATAATTTAATTTGGGATAGAGTGGAAACGATTGTATGCCTGTATGTGTCTAAAAACACATATGATAATATAAACCTTTAAAAATAAATAAATTAATAAAATTTTAATATTACTATTGATAATTTGATTAAAAGTTAGTATTATATAAATAAGTTTTTTTAAAACCCCGGGGCAACATATTTTTGATATTTTAATTAAATCTTAATTGAGGAGGTATTTTTTTATGAATGGTATAAACGGAGCGGATACTGTATTTGTAATCATATGTGCAGCATTGGTAATGATAATGACTCCGGGACTGGCTTTATTTTACGGAGGAATGGTAAGGGGGAAGAATACTTTAAACAGCACTCTTCATAGTTATTCGGCACTGGCAGTAATATCTATTCAATGGATACTCATAGGATATACATTATGCTTTGGTACAGATATTGGTGGAGTAATAGGTGGTTTTAATTTTGCAGGCTTAAAAGGAGTTGGATTTGCGCCAAATGCAGATTATGCGGGTACGATTCCACAGCAGGTATATATGTTGTTTCAGCTTATGTTTGCTATAATAACGCCGGCACTTATATCTGGGTCCATTGCAGAAAGAATGAAGTTCATGCATTGGATAGTATTTTTAATATGTTGGACAACGTTAGTTTATGATCCGATTGCCCACTGGGTATGGGGAGCAGGAGGATGGCTAAAAAATCTTGGAGCTTTGGATTTTGCAGGTGGTAATGTAGTTCACATAAGTTCAGGTGTATCTGGACTTGTTGCAGCATTGATGCTTGGAAGAAGGAAGAATGTGGGAAAACCTAGTAATCTTCCAATAACCTGTTTGGGAGCTGCCATTCTCTGGTTCGGATGGTATGGATTTAATGCTGGAAGCGCACTTGCTATAAATGATGTGGCAGTAAATGCTTTTGTTACTACTAATACTTCTGCAGCGGCTTCGGCTATAAGTTGGAGCATTTGTGAATTTGCCTATAGAAAGAAAGTAACTTCTCTTGGAGTTGCCAGTGGAATAGTTGCAGGACTTGTAGCTATAACTCCAGGTGCTGGTTTTGTAAGCCCTTTAGCTTCATTGATTATTGGACTGGTAGGAGGAGCTATATGTTATGCATGTATTACCTTTGTTAAATCCAAATTTGGATATGACGATGCACTTGATGCCTTTGGATGTCATGGCATAGGAGGAATGTGGGGAGGAATTGCCACTGGAATATTTGCCTGGAAAGCAATCAATTCAGCAGGTGCAAATGGATTGATACACGGAAATCCAAAATTACTGGGAATTCAGATCATAGCTGTTTTAGCCAGTATAGTATATTCTGCAGTAGTTACATTTATCATAATTAAGGTAATTAACGCTGTAAGCAGCATAAGAGTAACTGAAAAAGAAGAACAGGTAGGCTTAGATGTTACGGAACATGGTGAAGAGGCTTACGGAGGAATTGAAATGTAGAAATATTTTAAATATACTTGATAAGCCTTAATAAAATAGTATAAAATTTATATATAGGGTGTAAATATATGTTTAATAAGGAGGTAAAATAATGGCTGATAAACTCACTAAAGTGGATATTATTACGTCTAAAGGCAAGTTTGAAGAATTGAAAAAGGCTCTGGGCGATATTGGTATTGCGGGAATGACAGTTACCAATGTACTTGGGTGCGGGATGCAAAAAGGGCATAAGGAATATTATCGCGGTCTTACCATGGATATAAATTTAGTACCGAAAGTAAAAATTGAAATAATAGTTTGTGAAGTACCTGTAGACCTTGTGGTAGAAACCGCTAAAAAAGTTCTCCATACAGGTGAAATGGGTGATGGTAAAATATTTGTCTACAATGTAGAAAATGTTATACGTATAAGTACGGGAGATGAAGGAAAGGCAGCTCTCCAATATGGTGATAAAGATAAATAAAAAAAGTAAAGGCACTGGATTTGATTCAGTGCTTTTTTTAATGGACAATTGAAGGTATCATATATCACAGCGGTTTATGCCTAAAATTAGGCGGACAAACTACGGTCTGGATCTTGACCCCTGATTGTCCAAATTTTGAACTTTAATAAACGGTGTATTGTAATAAATGCTTTCTTTGATACAATAGAGATAATATTATAGTTTAGCGCAGTTAAATGGAGGGTAAATAAGAGAATATATGTGGGAATAGAAGATTAGTATTGGGGGGTATAAATGTATGAATATAGATAAATGTATTAAGGAAGTGGAGAGAGACAGCAGAGTTGTTGCCAGAGCCTGTAGAATTCCCTATTTTCCGCTGGTTGTGGAAAGTATAGATGGATCTACCGTAAAAGATATAGATGGTAATGAGTATATAGATTTACTGTCCAGTGCCGGTTCTATAAATGTAGGCGGAGGAAACGAACAAATTAAAAAATCAATAAATGAACAGGTCAATAAATTTGTACACTACACTTCTGCTTATTTATATAATAAACCCATGATTGATTTGGCTGAAAAACTTATCAAAATTACACCGGGAAAATTTCCGAAGAAAGTTGCCTTTGGACTTTCAGGTTCAGATGCCAACGACGGAGCCATTAAATTTGCCAGGGCCTATACCAGAAGAAGTTCCATAATTACTTTTATTGGGGCATATCATGGAGCTACATACGGGTCTATGTCCATGTCTGCCATCACTACTAAAATGCGAAGAAAAATGGGACCTTTTTTACCCGGAGTTTACAGTTTTGCATATCCCAATTGCTATAGATGTAACTATGATAAAAAAGAATGCTGCTGCAATCTTGAATGCCTTCACCAGATTGAAATTGCCTTTGACAGCTATTTACCCGCAGATGAAGTAGCTGCAGTGGTAATTGAGCCGGTTCAAGGAGACGGCGGAATTATTGTTCCTCCTAGAAAATATATGGAGAAACTCTATGAAATGTGTGTTAAAAATAAGATCCTGTTTATAAGTGAAGAAGTTCAGCAGGGATTTGGACGCACTGGCAAGTGGTTTGGCATTGACAATTTTGATCTGGTTCCGGATGTAGTGGTTTTGGGGAAATCTATTGCTGATGGAATGCCATTAAGTGCAGTTGTGGGAAAAGAGGACATAATGCAGAGTCTTGATCCTCCCGCCCATGCATTTACCACAGCTGCCAATCCCGTATGCTGTTGTTCTGCATTGAGTACCATTGACATAATTTCTCAGGATGGATTTTTAGTACAGGTAAATGAGATGGGCAATTTTATCAGGGACTATTTAAATAATTTAAAAGACAAGTATCATATTATAGGTGATGTAAGAGGACTTGGGATGTCTATAGGAGTGGAACTTGTAAAGGACAGAATCAAAAAAGAAAAGAATACAGAAGCAGCTTTAAAAATATGCTATAGATGTTATGAAAAAGGGGTGCTGATTGTAACTTTGAATGGCAATGTACTCAGAATTCAACCGCCTCTCATTATTACAAAAGATGAAATATCCAGGGCATTGGAGATTATAAAATCTTCTATTGAAGATTATTTGCAGGGAAATATATCTGATGATGTGTTGAATTTCATAAAAGGATGGTAATGAAGAACTTATCCAGCTGTGCAGCATTGCTTATCATCCTCCACTTTGAGGGGTATGTTACCAATGGCAGATATAGGATTAATTGCATCATCTGTGACAGATTACTATGGTAAGTACTTGAAAGTAAAAAGCCTGCTTGTTATATGCAGGCTCTTACTTTTCAAGCACTGATTTTTATTTTTCAAAAAAAATAGCTGCCGGTTTTCTTTTAGGAGGTTTTTGCTGTGTTGTATTGGGGTAGCCGACTATCATTGTACTTACCAGTTTATAGGAATCAGGAACATTGTGTTTTGCCTTGAACTCCGGAGTGTTGCATATATGTTCTGCAAATCCAATCCAGCAGGTACCAAGTCCAAATTCACTAGCAGCAAGCATGATATTACCTGCTGCTAGTGAACAGTCATAAGTATACCAGTGAGAAATGGTATCACCGTAAATCACTATTACACAGGGAGCACCATAAAAAACACTGAAGTTTTCATCTTTTAGCCAGCTTTCATATTGCTTGAAATAAGGGTAATCTGTCATGTTTTCCAACAGATATTTTTTTATTTCATCTGATAGGGATTTTATCTCATTTTTATCCCTTATAATTACAAATCCCCAGGGTTGACCGTAGGAACCTGTAGCAGCTTTTGTTCCAAGTGTAATCAGTTCGTGAACTGTATTTGAACTCACTTCTTTGTCTGTAAAAGATCTTGTACTTCTTCTTGTGTTTATTTTTTCAATTATATTCATAAGATGGCTCCTTTCCATATTATAAAATATTTCTTTTATATTGAATGATACTTAAATATAAAACTATTGTCAACTATTTGAAATTTCTAAAAATTGGGCTAGTCCCAATTACTATGGATTGATAAAATTATATATGATAAAATACATGTTAAAAGCATAAAGATGAAGGCTTTAGTTTTTGTGACGGGGAACTTGCTTAAAAAGTACTTAATTCACCAAAGAAGGGGGAAAATAAATTGAAATATAAATATATACTTTTTGATTTAGATGGAACATTGACGGATTCTAAGGAGGGAATAACCAGGTCGGTACAATATGCATTGAGAAAATATAATATTGTTGTAGAAAATCTGGACTTACTTGAAAATTTCATAGGGCCTCCATTAAAGGATTCATTCATGGAATATTATGGATTCAGCGAAAAACAGGCCTTTCAGGCAATTGAATATTACAGGCAGTATTTTGAGGAAAAGGGCATGTTTGAGAACAAAGTATATGAAAATATTGAAAGCCTTCTGCAAAAACTTAAAAAATTGGGATTGAATTTAATAGTGGCAACTTCAAAACCCACTGCATTTGCAGAAAAAATATTAAGACATTTTAATTTGTATACATATTTTGATATTGTTATTGGAAGTAATTTAGATGGTACAAGAGGTAAAAAAGGAGAAGTAATCAGATATATAATAGATAAATGTAATATTGATAATAGTCAGGAAGTAGTGATGGTAGGGGATAGAAGGCATGATGCTATAGGAGCTGGAGAAAATGGTGTAGATTGCATAGGCGTAGCTTATGGCTATGGATCTGTTGAAGAGTTAAGAAATGCAAAAGCCACTTATATTGTTCATAATGTAGAAGAGCTATTTAAACGAATTATTTCTTCATAGGAAATAATTCCGGATAATCTAAGATCAATGTATATTGACAGAAAGAAAATTCAAAATTATAATAAAAATAGATTAACTAGTTAATATAAAAATTATTGCCACATATTTAATTAAGAAGCGAAAGTACAGGGTACTAAAAAGGGGGTGGCGGCTTAGTGAAAAACATATATGCAGTCAAAGGCAACATTATTTTTACTAAAACCTTTGGAAAGTTTGAAGTGTTTGAAAATGGATACATTATTGTTGAGGAAAGGTATGTTAGAGGGGTATATCATTATGTCCCTGAAGAATTCAACGGCATAAAAGTTGTAGATTATGGGAATTCAATTATAATTCCGGGATTTGTTGATCTCCATCTGCACGCATCCCAGTATGGAAATTTGGGACTAGGACTTGACAGGGAACTGATGCCTTGGCTTCAAACATATACTTTTCCTGAAGAAGCAAAATATTCCGACATCAATTATGCGAAAAAAGTATATTCAGCTTTAATAAGGGAATTATGGCGATTTGGTACTACCAGATCCTGTATTTTTGCAACTATGCATAAGGATTCTACAAAACTGTTGATGGATTTATTTGCTGAATCAGGACTGTCAGCATATGTGGGAAAGGTGAATATGGATAGGAATTCTCCTGAATATTTAATGGAAACTGAGGAAAGTTCAATTGCCGATACGGAAGAAATACTAAAAGAATATTCAGATAAGTATGAATTGGTGAAACCTATAATTACACCAAGATTTGTTCCAAGCTGTAGTTTTGAGCTGTTAAAGAGCCTGGGAAATCTGGCAAGAGAATATAATGTTCCCGTACAATCTCATTTATGTGAAAATCATGATGAAATCGGTTTTGTAAAAGAATTGCATCCTGAGTACAATAATTATGCAGGTGTATATGACGGTGCCGGACTTTTTGGAGATGTCCCTACAGTTATGGCTCATTGCGTTTTGGTGGATGAAGATGAAATTGAGTTAATGAGAAAAAAGAATATTTTCATTGCACACTGTCCTAGTTCAAATTGTAATTTGTCAAGCGGTATCGCACCTGTTAGAAGGCTTGTTGCCAGAGGCATTCCAGTGGGACTTGGAAGTGATATAGCAGCTGGACATAGTTTGTCTATAATGGATGTAATCGTAAACAGCACTCAGGTATCTAACTTGAAATGGCTTCAAAGCTATAGAGTGGACAAATCTCTTGATACTGCAGAATCGTTCTATATGGCAACTAAAGGAGGAGGAAAATTTTTCGGAAAAGTAGGAAGCTTTGAAAGAGGATATGAATTTGACGCCCTTGTTATTGATGATAGTAATTTGTCCATATTTAAACCATTATCCATAGAAGAAAGATTACAGAAGTTCATTTACACAGGGGATGACAGAAATATAAAAGTTAGGTATGTAAGTGGTAAAAAGATAGAGCAGCCCATATGTTATTGATTTTAAATATAATTTTGGCAGGGGGAATTTTAGATGGAAAGTAAGATTAAGAAAGAATCTTTTCTTGAGTCATTTTTTAAACTGAAGGAAAACAATACAAACGTTAAGACGGAAATTATTGCGGGGATTACTACTTTTATTACAATGGCCTATATAATATTTGTCAACCCAAGTGTTCTTAGAATAGCAGGCATGAATTCAGCCAATGTAGTGGGGGATGCAGCTTCAAAATTTAATGTAGGCAGTGATCCTGTTGTATCCGCCGTATTTGTTGCTACCTGTCTGGCTGCCGCTATTGGAACTTTTATAATGGGATTTTATGCTAACCTGCCTTTTGCACAGGCTCCGGGAATGGGCCTCAATGCATTTTTCACATACACCGTATGCCTTACCCTGGGATTTACATGGCGTCAGGCATTGGCTGCAGTATTAACTTCAGGTATTTTATTTATAATTATTACCGTGACCTCTATACGGGAAAAAATTGTTGATGCCATACCTCAGAATTTAAAATATGCTATGTCTGCAGGTGTAGGTCTTTTTATTGCACTTATCGGTTTAAAAAGCGGCGGAATAATAGTTGCAAATAAATCAACCCTTGTGGGTTTTGGAAATTTTGCATCACCCGGGACACTGCTTACCATAATGGGAGTTTTGATAATTGGTGTACTTATGGCAAGAAATGTCAAAGGATCTATTTTACTTGGAATTGTTATAACCACTATTATAGGTATTCCATTTAAGATCACTTCACTTCAAAATCTGCATGTTTTTAGTGCGCCACCTTCACTAGCGCCTACTTTTGCGTCATTTGACTTTGCAGGACTTCTCACAAAAGGCGGTACTACTGTGGCGGGTGCAATCATGAGTTTTGTCATGGTTGTAATAACCATTTGTCTGGTTGATCTTTTTGATACTATAGGTACTCTTGTTGGAACTGCTACAAAAGCTGGAATGATAGATGAAAATGGAAAAGTAATCAGAATGAAAAAAGCCCTTATCTGCGATGCAATAGCTACAACAGCAGGTTCATTTTTGGGAACAAGTACTGTGGGAACTTATGTGGAATCCACTGCTGGTGTTACAGAAGGGGGAAGAACTGGTCTTACAGCTGTTACAGTAGGTGTGTTGTTTTTGCTTTCCTTATTTTTTTCAGGGCTTGTAGGTGTAGTTCCTGCACAGGCCACGGCACCGGCACTTATTATAGTTGGAGCTTTGATGATGGGAGTAATCAGAAATATAGATTTTGATGATTTTACAGAAGGATTACCCTGCTTTTTTGCTATTTCATTAATGGCTTTTAGTTATAGTATAGCAAATGGAATTGCAGTTGCCATGATTATTTATCCGGTGGTAAAAATAGCTACCGGCAGGTACAAAGAGTTACACCCAATAGTGTATATACTTGGGGCATTGTTTATTCTGAGATTTATAATGCTGCCATTTGAGTAATTAATATATATATAAAACATATGTAATGATTTAGAGGGAATAAAACTTTATTTCCCTCTAAAATTACTTTCTATTTGGAAAGAAGGAGTTTTAATGAGTGATATTATAATAATTATAATTTCATTTCTAGGAGCCTTTATAATTACTACCATTACTGGAGTAAAAGATATCCATGGTATTTTACTGTTTGGTGCGGCGAATTCAATATTTATATTAATTGGAATTCATTTTATAAGTAAAAAGAATTCAGCTGACAGTAACAGCTGCAGTGAGGTGTCATCAGTTAGTTCCCGTAATTACATGGAAAATGAGGAACTTAAAATTTACTTTAAGAATATTTTAAATAATGCCATCAAATTAAACAACACCCTGCAGAATATTAAGTCATCAGCTGAAGAGTGTGGAGCAGCAGCAGAAAATGTTGCTTTGAATACCCAAAGTATTGTTGAACAAAATGGCGAACAATTGAATGTTGCCGATGAGACAACTTATAATTCTAAAAAAATTGGAGATATGGTTGTAAGTTCATCTAAAATTATACATAGTACAAATGAAGAAGTACAGCATTCAATGAAAATTTCCGAAGAAGTTGGCAAATCTGTGAAAAATGTATTTCACACCATGAATAAGATTGAAAAAACTGCTGGTGAAACTTCGGCTAAAATAAATATTTTGTCTGAAAAATCCAAAAAAATTGGAGATATTGTATCTATGATTACAAACATAGCCAGGCAGACAAATCTACTGGCGCTAAATGCTACAATTGAAGCAGTCCGGGCAGGTGAGCAGGGAAGAGGATTTGCCGTAGTAGCAGATGAGGTGCGTAAATTAGCTGAGCAATCTGATAATGCAGCTTCTCAAATCAGCAGCATTATTGAAGAGATTAAAAGTGATATAAAATCTTCTTTTGATTCCATTTATGAAGTTACAAATTATGTTTCAGAAGGTGTGAATGTTACGGATAATGCAGGTAAATCATTAGATGAAATGTTTGAAGTCTTTAAAGTGAATGCAGATCACATACAGCATATTCAGAATATTGTTCAGCAGATCGATAAAAATTGTGAAGTGGTACTTGCTGTTACAGATAAAAACCAGAAGATGGTACATAAAACTGCCAGTGACACAGAACAAATTTCTGCAGCTTCACAGGAACAAAATGCTTCTATAGAAGAAATTAACAGCAGTATTCAAGTTATAACTCAATTGTCGGAAGAGACCAAACAGTATATTGCTTCAGCAGTAATGGATAAACTGATGTATGAAAAAACTCTGCAGCTCAAAGAAGAGCTGGATGAAGATAAAAAGTTTAAGGTAAATGCCAATACCATGAACAAAATGGCAGAACAGCTGGGAGTAGATGAAATTGATATAAGTGACACAGATGGAGTAATACGTTTCTCAAATGTAAAAGATGCACTGAATCTTAATCTGTATAAATTGATACTTGAAAATAAAAAACAGGATGTCAGAAAATATTTATTTGATGATAAAAATAATTATTATGTTACTCCGCTGGAAATTAGCACCCAGACAGGAAAACTGTTTAAGTTTATGATTGTTCCGGATTATGAAAAGAAAATTATTTATCAGGTAGCACTGTCCTATGAATCCTTGCTTAAATTATTGGATTGATTTAAAAAAACTTCAGCTGTAGTTAAAAATCACAGAAAGGGGTAATAAAGATGTTGGATGTTCTCATAAGCAATGGATTAATTGTAGATGGAACAGGTAATACTGCTTATAACGCAGATATAGGTATTATAGATGATAAAATAGTAAAAATTGAAAAAGATCTATCCATGGAAGCTGAAAAAATTATTGATGCTTCTGGATTAGTAGTGTGTCCAGGTTTTATTGATGTCCACAGTCATAATGATCTGGTTACTTTTATGAGTGAAAAAATTCGGGGCTTAAAGCTGATGCAGGGAGTTACCACCGAGTTGGTTGGTCAATGTGGATTGGGGGTTATACCCTGTGTGAACGGTAAAGATGCTGGATGGAAGAACTACATTAAAGGGGTAGTGGGAAATCCGGATTTAAAGTGGAGTTTTCATGATCTTGATGAATATATGGATAGTATTGGTTCCAGGGGATTGAAAAATAATTATGGTATACTGATCTCCCATGGTGCTGTCAGAACAAGCGTAATGGGATTTAACAGTAAGATACCTGATGAAGACCAGCTTCAGAGAATGTGCTACCTGGTAGATGATGCCATGAAAAAGGGCGCTTTTGGAATGTCTTTCGGACTTCAGTATGTTCCTGGCATTTTTAGCCGTAAACATGAATTGACTGCTTTATGTAAAGTAGTGAAAAACTATAATGGAATTGTTATGGTCCATGTGAGAAATCATGACAATACCATGAAAAAAGCCTTAAACGAAATTATATCTGTAGCTCGGGAGTCAGGTGTAAGACTTCAGATTTCACATATGAGATCCTATAATTCTAAAGAACTTGGATGCAGTGCAGAATCACTTATTGAAATTGTGGAAGAGGCAGCTAAAAGAGGAGTGACTGTTACCTTTGATGAACATCTTTATCTTTCAGGAAGTACTCTTATGACCCAGCTCCTACCGCCATGGATTACGGAAAAGGGAACCGACGAACTCATTAGAATGTTAAAGGATGTTAAGTCACTGGACAGAGTTAAAAGGGAAATTGCAGACACTTCCATAAATTATACTGGCTGGGATAACTACAGTGCAATAGCAGGCTGGGATGGAATACTCATTACTTCCCTGAAAAAACCTGAAAATTTGAAATACATAGGGAAAACCATAGGGGAAATCTCTAAAAGTTTAAGTATTCATCCGGTGGATTTTATGGCCGGACTTCTCATTGAAGAAAATACAGGAGTGGGAATAGTGACTCTAAATATATTTTCGGATGAAGACACTGTTGAACTTATAAAACACCCTCTCCAGATGGTGGGATCCGACAGTATACCTGCAGGGGTGCCTCATCCCCGCCTATATGGCAACTATCCTCTTTTTATAGGTAAATTTATAAGAGAAAAAAAAGCTGTTAGCCTTGAAAAAGGCATATATAAATCAACACTATTCCCGGCAGTAACATTGGGCCTGGAAGATAGGGGGCAGCTGGCCGTTGGAAAGACAGCTGATATTACTGTATTTGATTTTAATGAAATTTCAGGATATGAGGATTACAGCAATCCAAGGAAAGATCCTGTTGGAATAAAGCATGTTGTATTAAATGGTAAAATTGCTGTGGAAAATGGAATCCCGCACAAGGAAGATTATGGAATAACTATAAGGCATCATTTTTAAAATAGTCAAAGAATAAACCCAATGTAAATGTTTTATTTAAATATTGACAAAGTAAAGCTCATATTATAATATTAGATTAACTAGTTAATTTATAAACAAAGGATAAGTAAGGGAAGTCTTTAAACACCTAAAATTAAAAATATAATAAATGGATGGGAGAGATTTAATATGGATTTAAATGCAAACAAGGAAAAAATATTAGAACTGGCAAAAAAATATAAGCCTGAAATATCCAGGTTTTTAAGAGATATGGCTGCTATTCCAAGTGAAAGCTGTGGAGAAGAAAAGGTAATACTTAGAATAAAAGCGGAAATGGAAAAAGTAGGATTTGATAAAGTTGATATAGATCCTATGGGAAATGTGCTGGGATATATAGGACATGGAAAACATATTATTGCCATGGACGCTCATATAGATACAGTTGGTATAGGAGATAGAAACCTTTGGGATTACGATCCTTATGAAGGGTATGAAGATGATGAAATCATAGTTGGAAGAGGTGTATCGGACCAGGAAGGCGGAATGGCATCTATGGTCTATGCCGGAAAGATAATTAAGGATTTGGGACTGGAAGATGATTATACACTTATAGTAACAGGTACTGTCCAGGAAGAAGATTGTGATGGCCTGTGCTGGCAGTATATAATTAATGAAGACAAGATAAAACCTGAATTTGTTGTACTTACAGAGCCTTCCTCCACAAATATATATAGAGGGCACAGAGGAAGAATGGAGATAAAAGTTACTACACATGGGATAAGCTGTCATGGCTCTGCACCAGAAAGAGGAGACAATGCAATATTTAAGATGGCTCCTATATTAAATGAACTGAAAGACCTGAATGAAAGACTTATTGATGATCCTTTCCTGGGTAAGGGCACTTTAACTGTATCTGAAATTTTCTTCTCATCACCTTCAAGATGTGCTGTAGCAGATGGATGCACTGTTTCTATTGATAGAAGACTTACCAATGGTGAAACCTGGAAATATGCAATTGAGCAAATCAAGGAATTGCCTTCTGTTAAAGCTGCAAAAGCTGATGTTGAAATGTATACTTATGAAAGGCCTTCCTATACTGGGTTAAAATATCCAACTGAGTGTTTCTTCCCTACATGGGTACTGCCTGAAGTTGATAAAGTATGTCGGAATGCTGTAAGCTGTTATAGGGATCTATTCAAGAGTGAGCCAAAGGTAGACAAGTGGACATTCTCTACAAACGGAGTTTCAATAATGGGAAGATATAAAATACCATGCATTGGATTTGGACCGGGTCATGAAGATCAAGCTCATGCACCTAACGAGAAAACATGGAAAGATGAACTTGTAAAATGTGCAGCAATGTATGCACTTATTCCGATATCTTATGTAAATAATTTTACTGATAAATAGAATTATAATTTGTGCAGAGATGGCACATATTAATTTATAGATTAGATAAATCATTTAAAAAAGGTATAATAAAATTTGTGGAGGAATATATATAATGGGATTTTGTAAATTAGTTATAGCATTGGGAGGAAATGCACTTCAGGAATCTGGAACTCCTGCAACGGCAGAGGCACAGCTGGAAGTGGTAAAAAAAACTTGTGAATATATTGCTGATATAAGCTGCAAGGGATATGAAACTGCAATAGTTCATGGAAACGGACCGCAGGTTGGAAGAATTCTCATGTCATCCGAAGCAGCAAAAGATGTTACACCATCTATGCCCTTTGATGTATGCGGTGCTATGAGTCAGGGTTATATAGGATATCATATACAACAAGCTTTGAGAAAAGCATTGGACAAGAGAAATAAGAAAGTGCCGGTAGTAACACTTATAACTCAGTCGGTAGTTGACAGAAATGATGATGCATTTAAAAGCCCAACTAAACCTATAGGACCTTTTTATACTAAAGAAGAAGCTGACAAGCTTAAGACTGAAAAGGGATATACAATGAAAGAAGATTCAGGAAGAGGATGGAGAAGGGTTGTAGCTTCACCAGTTCCAAAGAGGATAGTAGAACTCCCTGCCATTAAGGTATTATGGGATTCCACTATATGTGTAGCAGCTGGCGGCGGCGGCATTCCTGTTGTTGAAAAAGAGGATGGATCACTGGAGGGTGTAGCAGCTGTTATAGACAAGGATCTTGCCGCTGAAAGATTGGCTGAGGACATGAATGCAGATATCCTTATGATATTGACAGAAGTTGAAAAGGCAGCAATTAATTTCAACAAGCCAAATCAGATCAACTTGGATCATATTACAGTGGCAGAAGCTGAAAAATATATGGAAGAAGGTCATTTTGCAGCAGGATCCATGCTCCCAAAAGTAAAGGCTGCCATAATGTTTGCAAAAGCAGATCCTTCTCACAAGGCAATAATTACTTCCCTGTACAAAGCAGTAGATGCACTGGAAGATAAGACGGGAACCATTATTACGCTGGATAAATAAAACACACTTTTAAATGATGAGGGTTTTATCAGATGAAAATTGTCTCGTGAATTTTACATCTGATGAAACCCATTTTAATTCTTATAATATTCTCTGGGAGAGAGCCTGAACATTTTTTTAAATGCCCTTAGAAAATTTGAATAGTCATTGAAGCCGGATTCTAAACAGGCATCTGTTATGCTTTTGCCCTTTTTTATCAATAGATTTGACATGATGAGTCTTTTCTGCAGTATATAACTGTGAATTGTGTATCCGGTTTGTTCCTTGAATTTATGCATCAGATAATATTTGCTCATGTAGAACTTGGAAGAAATATTATCTAGGGATAGGTTTTCCTTTAAATTTTCATTTATATAATTTAAAATATTGGTTATATTTTCATCACATTTGATATCAGACAATTCCCTCATATCTTTTTGACTTAAAAATAATCTGTTTGCATAAACCATGAATTGCATAAACAGGGAATCCATAAGTACTTTATATCCCAGCTCTTTATTTTTCAATGAAGTTTCCATGGCAAAGAGTAATTTTTTTATAATATTAAGATGATTATTTTCCAGCCTAAGTAGGTTAAAACGCCGCTTTGATGCCAATTCAAAGCAACTTAATAAATTGCATTTATTATTGCGGCTTATTAAAAAATCAGGGTTTATCCAGAGAATCATCCGTTCATAAACTTCATTCGGGTTTATCAAGGCTTTATGTATATCATTGCTGTTTATAAGAAGTATATCCCAGGGTTTTAACTTATAGGAGCTGCCTTCTATTAAATAAGTGACATCACCGGATATGAAAATTACTATTTTGTTAAAATCATGATAGTGAAATTGAAAATCAATGGATATCTTATCTCTTAAATGAAATATTCTAAAGTCATTGTTGAGGTAACCTTTTTTTATTTTTAGAATTTTATTTTCCCACATTAATTATTTCTCCTCATTTACACTATAATTATAGGTTAAAGCATTTTTTGCAATGTTTCAAGCAGTTTTAGCAATAAAAATCGCAAAAAATTGAGATATAATAAAATATAGACTAAGCTTTAATTTCACAATATAAATAAGATTTGGGAGGTATTAATTGATGAAGGCATTTTTAAAAACCTATAAATTTTCTATCTTATTATTGGGTTCAATAATTTTAGGTGCTGTCATAGGTATTTTGGGTGGATCTAAAACTATAGTGTTAAAGCCTTTTGGGGACTTATTTTTAAATCTGATGTTTATGATAATAATACCACTGGTGTTTTTTAGTGTTACTTCTGCTATAGCCAATATGAAGGGGATGAAAAGGCTGGGTAAGATTATGGCCAGTACATTTCTTGTATTTTTATGTACCGCTCTTATAGCATCCGTAATTGGATTTATAGGTGCCCTTATAGTAAACCCTGCTAAAGGCATAGATTATAGTACACTAAAAAAGATTGTATCAACTGGCGGCAATGCAGCACAGCAGGTTAAGCAGGGTGGAGTTTTGGAACAGCTTGTAAATACTGTTACTGTTTCAGATTTTGCCTCTTTACTTTCCAAGAGCAATATGCTCCAGCTTATTGTGTTCTCAGTACTTTTTGGAATTTCAACAGCCATGCTTGGAGAAAAGGCTGAACCTGTTACAAAATTTTTGACGGCAGCATCAGAGGTCACCATGAAGATGGTAAAGATAGTAATGTACTATGCACCAATAGGTCTTGGATGCTATTTTGCTGCAGTTATAGGTTCCCTGGGACCTCAAATACTTCAGGGATATTTAAGAGTATTTATTCTCTATATAATCATAACTGTTATTTACTATTTTGGATTCTTTACTATATACGCTTTTTTGGCCGGAGGGAAGAAAACAATCAATATATTCTGGAAAAATGCCATAACACCTACTATAACGGCATTGGCTACATGCTCGAGTGCAGCCAGTATTCCAATTAACCTGGAGTTTACGAAAAAAATGGGAGTTCCCCAGGATGTGGCTGAAACTGTAATTCCACTGGGTGCCAATATCCATAAAGATGGATCTGCCATTGGTGGAGTTATGAAGATTACATTTTTGTTTGGGCTCTTTGGAAAAAATATGACCAGTATTTCATCCATACTGTCTATAATTTTTGTGGCCTTTTTAGTGGGAGCTGTAATGGCTGCTATTCCCAGCGGTGGTATGATTGGTGAGATGCTCATATTGAGCGTATATAATTTCCCGCCTGAATTACTACCCATAATTGCAGTTATAAGTGTTATAATAGATGCACCAGCTACTGTATTGAATTCTACTGGGAATACGGTATCCAGCATGATGATATCCAGGCTTGTAGAAGGAAAGCAGTGGTTCTTTAAGGCTTAAATTTCCCCCGGGGTAATAACTTGAAGGTAGTGACTGCATATGAATAAGAAACTATATTTTTGGGATTTTGTACTTTTATGGTG
This sequence comes from Clostridium moutaii, assembly GCF_041205085.1. Lineage (NCBI taxonomy): Bacteria > Bacillati > Bacillota > Clostridia > Eubacteriales > Clostridiaceae > Clostridium > Clostridium moutaii. Next base: position 27,207 of record NZ_JBGEWD010000004.1, on the reverse strand, counting down.
CGGTGCGTCAATATCCATAACTGAAATATTGACGGGTAAGCTCATAGCATCTGTCGGTTTTGAAAAGGGATTACTGGCTATTGTATTGGGAAATCTTGTAGGGACCATTATACTTGTACTTGTAGGGATAATTGGAACTCGTGAAAGAATATCTGGTATAGATTCTACCAGGTATTCTTTTGGTATATACGGATCCTGCGTTTTTTCAATTTTAAATATATTTCAACTTGTAGGCTGGCTGACCATAATGATAAAATATACAGCTGGATATATAAATGAAATAAGTACTATGCTGTGGTCTTTAAATAATATATTTTTATGGACTGTTATAACCGGTGTGATGATTATAATATGGATAATTTGCGGCATAACCAATTATAAAAATGTAAATAATGTAACAGTTGTTGTTCTTTTTATATTAACTTTTATTTTAGCTTATGTTATGTTTAAATATAATAAAATGCCACTCAGTGCCGGCCAGAGTAAAATTCAATTTGGAAGGGCATTTGAATTAGTTGTCATTATGCCATTATCCTGGGTATCAAAGATCTCCGATTACACAAAATTTTCTGTAAATACAAAACAGGGTATGTGGGGAAGCTTTATAGGATACATATCAGGAAGTTCACTTATGCTGATTATAGGACTTGGAGTAAGTTGTATATTTGGAAACATGGATATAAAGGGGGCACTATTCTCAAGAAATGCAGCATTTGTCACATTTGGAGTTATCATATTATCCACTATCACTACTGCATTTATGTATGCCTACTCTGCAGGTGTCACACTTGTGAACATGATATATGGATTCAATAGAAAAACAATAAATGAAAAGACAATAGCCGTAATTATAACCATAATAGGAACTGTCATTTCTTTAATGTTCAATGTGAACAATTATGAGAACTTTCTCTATAGTATAGGCATTGTATTTGCTCCATCCTTTGCCATATTGCTGACTGATTATTTTATAATTAGTGCACATACCAAGAAAGAGAGAAATATGGTTTCAAAGGCAGTAGCTTTTATAGTATGTATTTTTGGTATGTTTGTATATTACATATTTATCAGAACAAACTTCATATTTGGTGCCACTGTACCCAGTATGATAATAGTTTCAATAACTTATATAGTGGCTGTTAAACTGGCTAAACTTTCCCCGAGGCACTAGATAGACTTCCCCTGAGGTGCTTATAGATATTGTAAGTTCCTCTGGTACGCTTACATATAATGGGAATAGGCCGGGCATGACATCTAGCTTTAAAATATATATGAGACATTACAGAAAGAAGGAGATAGTATGAGTTATAAGGTTTTGATCACTGAAGATATAGACGATGAGGGCAAAGAATATCTTGAAAAGTATGGTTATGAGATAAAAATGGCATCAGGTATCAGAGAAGATATACTTATAAGGGAAGTCAGGGATTGCGATGCAATACTGGTACGTATGGCGCGTATTACAGAGAATGTTATAAATTATGCGCCTAAATTAAAAGTTATATCAAAATTTGGAGTAGGTGTGGACAACATAGATATTAAGGCTGCAGCTAAAAGGGGAATACAGATTACCAATTCTCCACAGTCAAATAAAAATTCAGTGGCCGAATATACCATGGGACTTATCATAGCCCTGGCTAAAAAGCTTTTTATATATGACAGGGAATTGAGAAATGGGAATTTTGACATAAGAGAAACTCTTGGATTGGATCTTGAGGGAAAGGTTCTTGGAATTGTGGGCATAGGCAGCATAGGTGAGCTTGTTGCTTCTAAGGCTTCCAAGGGATTTGGGATGAAGGTTATAGGATTTAGGCGTCATATTGATTCAGTGAAAATGGAAGGTATTCAACTTACGGACAATTTGGAGTATGTTCTTGAAAACTCGGATTTTATAAGTTTAAATGTACCCTTTACTGATTCAACCAGAAATATTATAGGCCAGAGGGAAATTTCTCTCATGAAACCAGGAGCCTTTCTCATAAATACAGCCAGGGGAGAAGTCGTAGACAGAAGTGCTCTGATTGATGCCCTGCTGAATAAAAAAATTGCAGGGGCTGCCATTGATGTGTTTACCGGCGAAGTTCCATCAAAAGACAACCCTCTCTTTAAACTTGACAATGTAATTGTAACACCTCATACTGCAGCACATACCGAAGAAGCTGTAAAAAGGATGTCTCTTCATTCTGCCATTGGCATACATCAGGTTTTAAGCGGAGTAAAACCTTTCTGGCCTGTTCCTGTTTCTCCGAGATACTGATAGATAATGTAAGCGCCTCCGAGGCACTTGACATACCACTGGAAAACTACTACTCATAATTGTTGTTATAAATGTTATAATAAATGCATGGATTTTCCTCCGAGGCGGCGGAAAATACTGAACTGTGAATTGTGAATTGTATAATAAGGAGGGTGTAAATTATGGCTATAAGGGAAATATTATTATTGGGTAATAAAGATTTATACAAGACTTCCAGGGAGATTTCTGAAGATAATATAGATAAGGCAAAACAAATAGTGAGAGATTTGCAGGATACAATGCTGGATTTTAGAGAGAAATATGGATTTGGCAGGGCTATAGCAGCACCTCAAATTAATGAGCTCTTTAGGATAATATACATGAATTTTGATGGCAAATCCATAGCTTTTATAAATCCTAAACTTGAGTTCTATGACAATGAGAAATTTAAAATGTGGGATGACTGCATGAGTTTCCCGGGCTTGGAGGTAGAGTTGTATAGATACAAAAAGTGTAGAATACATTATAGGGATCTGCAGTGGAAGCATTGTGTAATGGAAGCTGAAGGTGATTTATCAGAATTAATACAGCATGAATATGATCATCTGGATGGCATATTAGCTGTTCAAAGGGCATTAGATAATAAATCATTTAGAATAAATAAAGATAAGTCGGGGTGCTTTTAATATGAAATGTGAAAATTTACAGGGCTGTCCCATTTACACTGGTAAAATAAAAATTGACAATAAGTTTGTTTATAAATACAAAAGGGAATATTGTGAAAAAGATAAATATAAATGTGCAAGATACATGGTTAAAACAAAAGCGGGAAAGAGCTTTGTGCCTTCCGATTTACTTCCTGATATGATTGACAGGGCAAAAAAAATAATAGCGGAAAATACACTTTGATGTGGCCAGATTGAAACTGCAGGCATTGAAACTAGCAGAATTGAAAAAGGAGGAAAACTTTGAACTTATATATTTCAGACTTAGATGGAACTTTGCTAAATTCAAAGCAAGTCATAAGCTGCAACTCAGCTAAAATTATAAATGGATTGATAGCTTCGGGGTTGAAATTTACTATTGCTACAGCCAGATCCTATGAAGCTTCAAAAAATATATTGAAATCTCTTAATTTAAAATTACCGGTGATCTTGAACAATGGAGTATTTGTATATGATCCTATTTCAGATAAAAATATTATTGAAAATTATCTGGATAAAAGCTCTGTTGAATTTATTTTGAATTATTATGAATTCAAAAATATTTTCCCCTTTGTATCAGCTGTGGACTTAAAGGGCAATAAAAAAATATTTTACAGAAGAGTATTAAATTACGGACAGAAGGTATATGTGAATTCAAGGAGGATACAGAAGGATAAAAGACTCACTGCAGTGGACAATTTTTTATCTGTTAAAGATTATAATATAATAAATATTTTTGCAATAGAAAAAAAAGGCTGTCTCGATAGCACTTATAGATTGTTTAAAAATAATCTGGATGCCAGCTGCCAATACACTGAGGAAATATACTCCAAAGGATTTTTCTGGCTGGAAGTTACAAATCCTCGGGGTAATAAAAGGCAGGCTGCTGAATTTCTAAAAAAATACCTGAAAATTGATAAGCTGATTTGTTTTGGAGACAATTTAAATGACGAACCTCTTTTTAAAATTGCTCAGGAAAAATATGCAGTAGAAAATGCATATGTACAGTTGAAAAATTTAGCCACGGAGGTTATTGGATCAAATGATGAGGACGGGGTAGCCGAGTTCCTTAAAAATCATAATCCATTAAAAAATAATAGACAGTGACAATAACAGTCACTGTCTATGGTTTTAACTTTATCTTAAAGTAGTATAGGAAATTTTTTTATCTTCCCTGCAGCAAACTTTTATTTTATCTTTATCTATAGTAGTATTTAATTCTACAGGATATTTCCAAAGATCATAAATGTGTTTTAGAGTTGCTTCCGTGTAAGCTGAATTTAATTCTCTTCCTTCATAAAGATGATTAAGTACAAGGGCACCATCTTTTTTTGATATCTGATCAACTACGATATTTGGTATCATGTTGGCACCACAGGTATTGCACAAGGTGTTTCTGATTTCAGTCCATCCGCTGTCATCGGAAATTTCTTTTATAACATAATCATCATTTTTCTTTATATATTCAAATAGATTCATTTCACTGCATAAATCTTCTGTTAAATATCTTCTGATAAAAGATTCATCTCTCTCTATGGATCTTACCTCAAATATTTTATCCGCTCCATATCTTTTCTCTAGATCCTGAAACATCTTAAAACCAAGATAATATGGATTTATTGTTCCCATAAGAGGGGCAATAACATCATTGTGTCTTTTAATAAATTCAAGGTGAAGGGAAGATGGAAGCTCCAGGTAATTTAAAATTTTATAGTGCCAGTAACTTGCCCATCCTTCATTCATAATTTTTGTTTCAACCTGTGGTATGAAATATTGGGATTCCTTTCTAACCACATTTAAAATATTTTTCTGCCACTCTTCCAGTTCACCATGATTTATAATAAAAGCTATAATATCCTCTTTGGATTCCTCTTCCGTTTTTCCCATACCAATGGTTCTATTGAATTGAAATCTTATAGCATGAGCTGCGTTTAAAATTTTTTCAACTTCCTCATATCCTATACTTGGATCATTTACGTATTCCCTTACCATATCCGCATGATTTTTAAACATTTCAATAGTATAGGCTGCCCTGGTTCCTTCTTTGAACAATCTGTTATTTTTAAAAAAATCATTGTGTCCGTATACGTGAGCCATAGTGAGGATTTGAAGCAGCAGTGTATTGTCTTTCATTAAATAGGCAAGACATGGATTTGAGTTTATTACCATCTCATAAGGAAGTCCTGAAATATTGTATTTGTACAATGAATCTGCCTTATCATAGGATTTACCAAAGCTCCAATGAGGGTATCTTGATGGCATTCCTAAATATGCCTCATAACCTATCATATCTTTATAATCTACAATTTCAAACTCTTGAGGATAAAAATCAAGACCTAATTTTTTAGCGCCATTTTCTATAATATCACACCAGTTTTTTAAATCTTTATTTGTATATTCCAGGGAAATCACCTTCCTTCCAAATCTTTTTGTAATATTTCTTTAAGGGATTTCCATAAATCTTGTTTTTCGTTGATAGTGACAACAGTAAAATTACTTTTATTGATTCCACTTTCAAAAGTTTCTTTTATATTGCTGCCGTAAGAACTGGGCATAATTTCAGCATAGCTGAAAAAATTACATATTTCACACAATTCCTTGCCGCACTTTAAAGCTCTTTCATTGTCCTCACTCCAGTTGTCACCATCACTTACATAGAATGTATACACATTCCAATAAGCAGGATTATAGTTTTCTTCAATTATTTCCAGGGCTTTTTGCAATCCACTTGATATATAAGTTCCTCCGGATTCTACTTTGTGGAAGAACTCATTTTCCGTAACCACTTTGGCAGTAGTTGAGTGTGCAATAAACTTTACTTCCACAGTGCTGTATTTCATTTTTACGAACTGGTATAGAACAAAGAAAAAGGATCTTGCTAAAAATTTTCTTGTACTGTCCATGGAACCTGAAGTATCCATTACACAAATAACAGCGGCATTTAATTCCCGTTTTGGCTTCTTTTTTACCCTGAAATATCTTAAATCATCTTGTTTAAAAGGAACTCTTGATTTCATGTCTTTATATTGCTGCATTTGATTTTCAGGTGGTAATTGATCATTTGGTAATTCATCTTCAGCTTCTTTTAAATCTCTTTTCATATTTTGCTGCCTTTTGAGTTTTTCAACAACAGTTCTTTTTTTAGCAAGCCTTGGATTTATGCCATTTTTTTGATAACCTGTTTTTTTGAATGAATTTTTTAATAATAAATCGGAAAATTTTTTCTTGTCCATTAAAGGCAGTTCCAAATCTTCCAGAAGATAATTTATCAGATCTTCTAAGGTGATCTCAGTTTCATATATATCTTCCCCTTCTTCATTGCCGGCACCCTTATTACCGGTACCTTTTTTATTTCCAAGGGATTTTCCAATCTTGTCTCCTCTTTTTTGTGCTCCATTACCGCTTCCAATACCGGAATTATTATCTCCATATATAAATTGATATTCTTTAATGCCTTTTATGGGAATCTTGATTTTTCTGTTCTTATTTTGCCCTATAATGCTTTCTTCCGATATTATATCTGCCAGATTATCTTTAATTGATTTTTCCACCAATTGTCTATGACGTCTTCTATCTTCTAAGGATCTATCATGGTGTCCACCAGCATCAAACTCTCTGAAAATAGCCATAAAATCAATCCTTCCACAAATTGTTAGAAGCATATTTTAAAATTACATCACAGCAGTGATCACAATATCCATTTGCTTTCATTTCTGTTACCATGGAATTGTACTTTTCGTTCTGATCCTTGTCTCTTACTTTGGATTTGGTTATAATTCTGGACAGTTCTTTTACAGAGGTAGTGAGCTTTTTTTCAATAGCTTCTTTAAGAGGCTCATAAGAAGTATAGGTAATTTTCCCGCCGTTTCGTATAATATAAAACATGTAAGATGTAACGTCTGTCCTAAATCCTTTTGCAGAGCTTTCTGAAATACCAATGTGTTCCTCTATGGATCTCATAAAGACTTCATCTGGCTCTAACTCCTCACCAGTAGATCGATCTTTGATTTTATTTTTATTTACATAAGCTTCAGCATGATCCAGGTAATTATCAAACAGACTCTCTGCCTGTTCTTTAAAACTGTGAATAAATGCCTTGGTCACTTCTTTTTCAAGTATTTTGTTGTATTCTTTCCTAATAGAGTCTTTTAAAAATGTCAGATATCTTTTTTTATCATCTTCTGCTATATCCAGATCTTTTACTGCTTTTATCAAGCTTTCCATTACACTTAGCGGATTAATGCAATTATATTCTGAATTGGAAAGTGCATCATCTAGAGCTTTGATAATAAATCTTGTTGAAATTCCAGTCATGCCTTCCCGCATGCCGGCTTCTTCCTTTAATTCCGAAAAGTCAATTTTTTTGGTACTTCCTTTTTCCACTATATCTTCCCCATTATAGATTTTTAATTTTGTTATGGGGTCTACTTTGTTAGAAGGGGAAAGCCTTGAAAGAATTGCAAATGTTGCTGCGATTTCAATAGTGTGTGGAGCTATATGTGCATTAAATTGACTTTTACCCAGTATCTTTTTATATATTTTAACTTCTTCATTTAATTCCATGCAATATGGAACCTCAATTTTTACTATTCTATCAAGTATTGCCTCGTTGGTATGATCGGATTTAAATTTGTTCCACTCTGATTCATTGGAATGAGCTAGAATAATTCCATCAAAATAAATCATTGAGCCCTTTCCTGGAGATGGAACAGATTTTTCCTGGGTAGCTGTGATAATGGTATGAAGATATTCCACGTCATTCTTAAAAACTTCTATAAATTCTACCAGACCTCTATTTCCCACATTGAATGCACCATTCAATGAAAATATTCTGGGATCATCCTCAGGATACATATCCATCTTTGATATATCAATGGAACCTGTCAGAACTGATGTGTCCTGATTATTTGGATCAACCGGAGGTACTACCCCGATACCCTTCCTTGAACGAATGGAAAAGTCATTAGTTACCACAGGAAATCTTTCATATTCTCCCTTATATTCATGTTTTAACCTGTATTTGCAGACGGGACATAAATCTCCCTCAATTTCTACACCCAGAATTTTTTCAAAATCATGTTTTAAATGATTTGGTATCAAGTGAAGTGGTTCTTCTCTCATAGGACAGCCCTTGAGAGAGTAGATAGGTTCAGAGGTTTCCAGTGCCTTTTTAATTGATTCCACAAGAGACGATTTACCTGCTCCCACAGGACCTACTAAATAAAGCACCTGCCGTGATTCTTCACCGCTCATTGCTGCAGAATGAAAATAATTAACAAGTTTCATTATTACTTTGTCAATTCCGAAAAAATCATCCTTAAAGAAATTATACTTCTTGATTGATTCATTGCCGTATAGTTTTTTAATTCTTGGATTTTCTTCAGGTTTTAGCACTTTGTAGCCTTTGCTCATTATAATATTGTACATTCTTTTGTGTGCCAATTTTACCAATTGAGGATTGTTTTTTACGATTTGTAAATATTCTAGAAAAGTACCTTCAAACTCTTGCTTTTTTCTAACTTCTCTATCCTTTTCAATTATTTCTTTAAAATTCATAGTCACCTCTCCTCTTTAATTTATATCTACTATTACGCATGATGAATAGTTATTATGTATATTAAAATCTTAAACAATATTAAAAAGAGGTATGTTTTAAATTTTAGAGTGTAGATCATTGATGTGATAGAGCATTGTTTATTGCATATTATATTGCTTTCCCGCAATTTTGTCAATAATACCCCAGGGTAAATAATTACCCCTGGGGTAATTATTTGGCCTTATCTCTATTTAACAATAAACTAAAATATTTTAGTGCTTCAATAACTTCATCTACCTTATTTGGGTTCATATTTCTTATGCTATATGATATGCATTGGGAAATAAGGGCTTTCTTTATGCCGACTATATCATTGTCTTTTTTAAAGTCTTCAGAAATGGACAGTTTTACAATCCTTCGATTGTCCTCAGGTATTTCTCTGATTACTATACCCTGATTAACCAGACGTTTTACTATACCTGATACGGTGCTTTTTGTGAGCATTAAATGATTGCTCAATTCATTAAGGGTCATGCCGGGCATTTTATATAAGTGGAATATAACTGTAAGCTGGGGTGCCGTAAAGCCATACTGTCTTGCAAATTCCTGAAATTTACATCTGAGAACACTGTTGATATTTTTAAAAATCTTGATTATCTCATCTGACTGTTTTGCTATTAATTCTTCATTCCACTGTAACGGATCCTCCTTCATTTCTTTTCAACTCCCTTTTATTATTTGCTTTTTTAGGAATTTTTTTATTTCTCATCATTAAGATCAATATTACAGCAAAAGTCACTACAATGGAAGTTACACAAAGAGCATATGCCATGGCATCTACAGTGGCCTGGCCCTGAATCATTTTAGTCATTGCAGATAGTGCTGAGCTCTTAGCTGTTCCCTGTGATTGTCCATCATACATATATGCTTTTGTCAGTACATTTATAGTATTATTGGAGGCATTGTTGTAGACATTTATCTGTTCAGACAGCTTTAGATAATTATAATTGGTTTTTCCCTGTATAATTGTGGACATTATAGTTATACTGATAGAACCTACTATCTGCCTTATGGCGTTGGAAAGGGCAGAAGCTTTCCCTATCAAATTTCCAGGTACAACATTCATTCCCGCAGTATTAATTGGCATCATGGCAAATCCAATACCAACGGATCTTATGCACAGGGCGATTATTACTGCTTCTTTTGAGGAATTCATATTGATTAAAGTTGAAAGATAGTAGGAGCTTATGCCTAATATTGCAACTCCGGGTACTGCAATTGGTTTTGCACCAAATTTATCAAACAAATTTCCGCTTATGGGCATTAAAATCCCCATTACCAGGGCAGCAGGCAGCATAACAAGGCCTGTGTCCATTGCCGTATAACCTTTTATATTCTGCAGGAACAAGGGCAGCACATATACTCCGCCCATAAGTGCCAGTGTCAATACAGAAGTTATGATTTGACTGAGACTGAAATCAAATAATTTGAAAATACGCAGATCCAGCAGGGGATTGGGGTGGGTAAGTTCATTCACCACAAATAACACCAGACTTAAACATCCCAGGGTAAGCAGCATGGGATATCTCATTTCTCCCCAATCAATGGAAACCCACTCACCCAACACGTATAATATGCTCACTATACCTATGGTGGAGGATAAAAAACCTATTATATCAAAGGATTTAAAGGCTCTCTTTTTTGAGTCCTTTAATAAAATAGCAGCAAGCACTACCCCTATAATACCGATGGGAACATTTATATTGAAAATAAGCCTCCAATCCATCTTTTCAATAATATATCCACCTAGGGTCGGGCCTATAGAAGGTGCTGCCATAGAGGCTATTCCCCAGACTCCAAGAGCCAGACCTATCTTTTCCCTGGGAAATAGTTCATATATTATGGACATTCCCACTGGCATTATCATACCTCCACCAACGGCCTGGATAACACGGAAACATATCATTGAAGTATTACTCCATGCGAATCCACACAGCATGGATCCCAAGGTAAACATTGACAATGCAAACATATATATTTTTTTGGAACCAAAGACGTCCTGCAAATATCCAGTTAGGGGTATAATTGCCCCAAGGGCCAGGGTATATGCTGTAAGTATCCATTTTGAATCATTCATAGATACTCCAAAAACAGCCATCATTTTGGGAATAGCAATATTTACTATACTACTGTCAAGTATTGACATAAAGGTGCCTATTACCACAACAATTAACGCCAGCCAGCTGTACAGAAGTTCATTATTCTTTTCTTCCATTATACATCACCTCATTACTTGATGTGGATCTTTACAACAGCATTAGTACCAGGAAGTATCTTGTTATTGAATTTATCAAGTGAAATTTTTATGGGTATCCTCTGTACTACTTTTGTAAAAGTGCCGCTGGTAGTAGATGGAATGATTGACAGTGCAGATTGAGCCGCTTCTCCCACGGATTTAATTTTACCTGTAAATTTTTTTGAACCATACTCATCTATTGTAATGGTCACAGGCTGTCCGATTTTTATTTTTCCAAGTTTGGTTTCCTCTATGTTGGCAGTTATGTAAAGCTTATCCGGATCTATAACTGTAGCCAGGGTCTGACCTGGAGACCAGATTTCACCTACAGTTCCCTGTTTTTTGATTACCACACCGCTTATGGGAGATCTTATCAGGGATTCATCCACATCTGTGTCCGGAATGTTTGTCATTTCCTGACGGGCCAATATCTGATTTTTTACAACGTTATCTCCTTCATCCACATTGAGTTCTAACAATTTTCCGCTGATCTGTGGAGTTACATTGACTAAATCAGCATCTACCCTTGCATCGTCTGTTGAAACATAATAGGTATTTTCATACCAATAATAAAATCCTATACTTCCAAGGGCCGCTATAATGACTATTAATATAGATATAATTAATCCTTTCCGTTTTCCTCTCATATTTAAAAGTACCTTCTTTCCTTATTTTTTTAATCCGATTTCTGCAAACATTCCAGGTTTCAGATCCGGATCTTTATCAGTTAAAGTTACCTTCACTAAGATATCCCTGCTCTCAGAACTTAAATTTGAGTTTATAACAGCTATTTTACCTTTAAATTCTTTATCTGGTATCTCAGATACTTTGACGACAACATCTTCTCCCTCTTTAAGCTGACTTACAATGTCAAGGGGAGCATAGGCGTTTACATATAAGTTGCCGGAGTTGATTATGGAAAGAAGGGTTACACCGGGAGCCACCATATCGCCTGCGTTGATATTTCTTGCGTTTACTATTCCAGAAATGGGTGAAGTTATGATAGAGTTGCTGAGAGCTGTCTGTGCAGTTTTCAGGGCAGTTTCGGCTTGATTTACTTGAGCCTTGTAAACATCTATACTGGATTGGGTAGGACCATTATTCAACATATCCAACTGCTCCTGGGCAGTCTTATATTGTGCATCTGCGGTGGAAAGCTGCTGCTGTGCCGAATCCAGTTCCTGTTGAGTGGATGCCCCTGCATTGACTAAAGACTGTATACGATCATAATTTTTTTTAACTGTCTGATAACTTTGAGCTGCATTATTTACAGCGGTTTGAGCCTCTGCTATTTGTTCTGGGCGTGTGCTGTTCTGGGCGTTTGTTAAATTTGCATTTGCAGTATCCACAGCTGCTTGAGCCTGATCAACCTGTCCCTGCAGATCCTTTGTATCCAATTTAATAACAATATCTCCTTCATTTACCTTTGAACCTAGGTCAACGGATATTTCAGAAACCTTTGCAGAGATTTTTGATGTTATATCTGCCTGTTCGTTTGTTGCAATTTTCCCACCCATTAAAAACTGGGCATTGGTATTTGTCTGAATTTTTTTACTGGTGGAATTGCTTGTACTATTAGTGGAATCACATCCGCTTAAAAGCATTAGTGCAGCTAGACAAAATAAAATAAATCTTTTCATTTTTACCTCCTTGTAAATATAGTTTGTATAGATATAGTTTGCATAGAAACAATATTTATTATATTACTAATTATTTTCATGTTCAAGCATATTATGGCAGGTAGTTTTAATATGATAACTGTATTTTGGCAAAAGATTTTAAAATATATAGATAATATAATCCAGGGGACTTGACATAAATTCATATTTTAATTAGAATTAATTAAAACAAAGTTTTTGAGTAGGAAATACACTTTAAATTGGTCCTGTGAGGCCAGAAAGAGGTATATTGTGGATAAAATTTTTATTATATCAAAAAAAATAAACACTTATGGGAAATACGGCAATAAAAAAATTGTTTTCAAAAAAATTTTTTTATTGCCTTTTTTGCTTTCTACAATAAATAAGTGTATTTTTGCTTGTAAAAATACAGGAGGTAATTTATGAAAGCAAAACTTATATTGGAAAACGGGAATACGTTTCAGGGAGAAGCTTTTGGATATTTGAAGGATAGTATAGGTGAGGTGGTGTTTAACACTGGAATGACAGGTTATGGAGAAATACTCACAGATCCGTCATATTATGGTCAGATAGTAACTATGACCTATCCCCTTATAGGAAATTATGGAGTTGATTTAGGCGATCTGGAATCAGATCTGCCAAAAGTAAAAGGTCTTATTGTAAGGGAAATATGTAATTATTCCAGCAATTTCAAATCGGAAATGGAACTTGATGACTACCTTAAAATAAATAAAATTATAGGACTTTCTGGAATTGACACCAGGGAGCTTACAAAAGTACTCAGATCCAAGGGCACCATGAAGGGAATCATAACTGAAGAAAATTTGAATTTTGCCACTGTAAAAAATACAATTGAATCTTTTTCCAATAAAAATGCAGTATCTGAAGTAAGTACCAGGGAAAAATACACAGTGGGAAGCGGCAGGAAGAGTATAGCAGTTCTGGATTTTGGTATTAAAAAGAGCATGATAAAGGCATTTGTAGACAGACAATGTCGTGTGACAGTATTTCCAGCAAGGACTAAAGCAGAGGATGTGCTTGAAATTGATCCGGATTTGATATTTTTATCAAATGGTCCTGGGGATCCTGGAGATTTGGACTATGAAATAGAAAATATAAAAAAGCTTATAGGTAAAAAACCTATTGTTGGCATATGTCTTGGACATCAGCTTTTGGCATTGGCCATGGGAGGAACTACAGCAAAACTTAAATTCGGCCACAGGGGATGCAATCATCCGGTGAAAGATCTGATGAATGGTAAAGTTAGAATAACATCTCAAAACCATGGATATTATGTAAATAAATTACCTGAAGGTATGGAAATGACCCATGTAAGCTTAAATGACGGAACCATAGAGGGAATGAAACATAAGAGATTTCCTATATTTTCTGTACAATTTCATCCGGAAGCATGTCCAGGGCCGGAAGACAACAACTATATATTTGATGAATTTATAAAATATGCACTTTAATCAGTTAATAGTTAAGAGTTAATGAAGATTTTCGGTGAATACTGCCAACTGTGAATGTGAATTGTGGACTGTGTATTGTGCATTGTGAATTAAAAAGGAGGGGCCTTATGCCTTTAAATAAAGATATTAAAAAAGTACTTGTAATAGGATCTGGACCAATAATCATAGGACAAGCAGCTGAATTCGATTATTCCGGAACCCAGGCCTGTGAATCCCTGAGAGAAGAGGGAGTTGAGGTAATACTTGTAAACAGCAACCCTGCTACTATAATGACGGACAGGGAAGTGGCAGATAAAGTTTATATAGAACCACTTACAGCGGAATTTGTGGAAAAAATCATAGATAAAGAAAGACCTGACAGCCTTTTGGCAAGTATGGGCGGACAGACAGCCTTGAATCTTGCATTGAAACTGCATGAAAGTGGCATACTTAAAAAATATAATGTGAATATAATAGGCACTTCCATAAAGTCCATAAAAAAAGGTGAAGACAGAGAATTGTTTAAAGAAGCAATGAATAAGATAAAACAGCCTGTAGTGGAAAGTCAAATTATAACCAATGTGGAAAGTGGAAAGGAATTTGCAGCCAGAATAGGATATCCGGTGATAGTTAGACCTGCTTATACCCTTGGTGGCACCGGCGGGGGAATAGCATATACTGAAGAAGAACTTGAAACCATACTTGAATCAGGACTTGAGCTGAGCTCCATAGGACAGATACTGCTGGAAAGAAGTATAAAAGGATGGAAGGAAATAGAGTATGAGGTAATGAGAGACAGCTCGGGCAATTGCATAACTGTGTGTAATATGGAAAATGTAGATCCGGTTGGAATTCACACGGGCGACAGCATAGTAGTGGCCCCCAGCCAGACACTATCGGATAAGGAATATCAGATGCTCAGGACTGCTTCCATTGAAATAATAAATGAGGTGGAAATAGAAGGAGGGTGTAACGTACAATTGGCGTTGAATCCGGATTCTCTTCAGTATGCGGTTATAGAAATAAATCCCAGGGTCAGTCGTTCATCGGCTCTTGCTTCCAAGGCTACAGGATATCCTATTGCGAAAGTGGCAGCCAAAATAGCCCTGGGGTACGGTCTGGATGAAATAAAAAATGCGGTTACCAAAAAGACCTATGCATGTTTTGAGCCTTCCTTGGACTACGTGGTAATAAAAATTCCCAAATGGCCTTTTGACAAATTTGAAAATGCCAAAAGAGAGCTTGGTACAAAAATGATGGCTACAGGTGAAATAATGGCCATAGGCAGTAATTTTGAAGCTGCTTTTCTGAAGGGTGTAAGATCCCTTGAACTGGGTGCTTATTCACTGGATTATAAAAAGTTTAAGTCATTTACCATAGAAGAGCTTAAGGAAAGGATAAAATATCCTGACGACCAGAGAATATTTGCACTGGCAGAACTTTTAAGGCGAAAATACAAGATGGAAAAACTAGCTGAAATTACTGGTATGGATAAATTTTTCATACACAAGTTCAAGTGGATAATAGATGAAGAGGAAAAATTAAAATCCAGCAGTATAGATAATCTGGATAAGCACTGGCTTGAAATACTTAAAAGAAAGGGATTTTCAGACAAGGGAATAGCAGATATGATTAAAGTTTCTCCGGATGAAATCTACAGGCTGAGAAGAATATGGAATATAACACCTTCCTATAAAATGGTGGATACTTGTGCAGGTGAGTTTGAAGCCCTTTCGCCTTATTATTATTCTACTTATGAAAAATATGATGAAGTTCAAGTTTCATCCAATAAAAAAGTTGTTGTAATAGGTTCAGGTCCAATTAGAATAGGTCAGGGCATAGAATTTGACTATGCTTCGGTACACTGTATAAAAATGTTGGGAAAACTCAATATAGAAACTATTATAATAAACAACAACCCCGAAACTGTAAGCACTGACTTTGATATTTCAGATAAACTCTACTTCGAGCCCATAACGGAAGAAGACGTGCTCAGTATATTGGACAAAGAAAAACCCTATGGAGTTATACTTCAGTTTGGGGGAGAAACTGCTATAAAATTGGCAGAATTTTTAAAGGAAAAGGGAATAGTCACACTGGGTACAACTGCAGATCAGATTGACATGGCGGAAGATAGGGAAAAATTTGATTCACTGCTGCAGAGATTGGATATTCAGAGACCCAGGGGAAAAGGTGTATGGTCTGTGGAAGAGGGAATGCAAGAGGCAAAAAGGTTGAAATTTCCAGTGCTTGTAAGACCATCTTATGTACTGGGAGGGCAGGGCATGGAAATAACTTATGATGAAAATGAACTCACTTATTATCTGTCCATGGCTTTTCAAAAAGACAGGAAAAATCCCATATTGATAGACAAATATCTTATGGGAAGGGAAATAGAGGTAGATGCCATATGTGATGGTGAGGATGTACTTGTGCCTGGAATTATGGAGCACCTGGAAAGGGCAGGAGTGCATTCTGGAGACAGTATAACCATGTATCCCAGTCAAAATATAAGCGATGACATGAAGAAGAAAATACTGGATTATACTGTAAAATTAGCTTTGGGTATAGGTATAAAAGGTATGATAAACATACAATTTATAGAATATAATAAAAATCTCTATGTAATAGAAGTGAATCCCAGAGCCTCAAGGACAGTTCCATATATAAGCAAAGTCAGTGGTATTCCCATAGTTGATATTGCCACCAGGGTAATGCTTGGGGAAAAGCTTAAAGATATGGAATATGGAGTTGGAATTTCAAAAGAACCTCATATAGTAGCTGTGAAAGTTCCTGTATTCTCCACACAAAAACTTCCCAATGTAGAAGTTTCACTGGGACCTGAGATGAGATCCACCGGCGAAGTTTTAGGAGTGTCAACTACGCTTTCAGGAGCACTTTATAAAGGATTCATGGCAGCAGATATGTTTTCTAATATGAAAAATGGGGTTATACTTGCTACCATAGGAGATCATGATAAAAATGAATTTCTGCCTATAGCAAAGGAAATTCATAAATTAGGTATTAAATTTATAGCTACTAAAAATACAGCAAAGCTTTTGAGAGATAACCATATTGAAGTTAAAGAAGTCAGAAAGATGAACGAAAAAAAACCTAATATAATAGATGTTATAAAGAATGAGGAAGTGGACTTAGTTATAAATACACCTACTAAAGGAAATGATTCAACAAGGGATGGGTTTCATATAAGAAGGGCAGCTGTAGAGAGGAATATAGAGGTTATAACTTCTCTGGACACCTTTAGAGCCATGATTCATGTAATGGTAAAAAATATGGATAATAGAAACTTAGAAGTTTTTTCTGAAGATGACTATTAAATCAATTTTATATAATTTAGGGGGTTTATATTATGAACACAGTAAAAGTAGGAAAAGTAGATGATATAAAAAAGCTGGTACAAAAGTATTATCCTGAAGTAGTGGAATTGAGAAGGTATTTTCATATCCATCCGGAACTCAGTAAAAAAGAGTTTAACACTCAAAAGAAAATTATTGAAGTATTGAGTACGTTAAAAGAGCTGAATGTGAGAAAAGCCGGAGGGACTGGTGTTATTGCAGATTTAAAAGGCAAAAAATCCGGTAACGGCAGGACTATAGCAATTCGTGCTGATATGGATGCTCTGGCTATAGATGATGAGTGCGATAAACCATACAAGTCCCAGAACAAGGGTGCATGTCATGCCTGCGGACATGATGGACATATGGCCATGCTGCTGGGAGTTGTAAAAATTTTATATGACATTCGTGATGAAATTGATGGAAATATAAGATTTATATTTCAGCCAAGTGAAGAAGAGGTGGCTGACGGTTCAGGAGCAGATGCCATTATAAAAGACGGGGGGCTGGACGGAGTAGATGCCATTATAGGAGCTCATTTATGGCAGCCTGTTAAAATTGGAACTGTAGGAATATCAGCTGGCCCTATGATGGGAGCAAGCGATGAATTTGAAATAAGCATTCAGGGAAAAGCGGGGCATGCTTCAATGCCGCAGCAGGCAGTGGATTCCATATTGACTGCGTCTGAAGTAGTAGTTGCATTGAATACAATCGTTGGAAGAGATATAGATCCCATGAAACAGGCAGTCGTATCTGTAGGTGTCTTTAATTCAGGACGTGTGTACAATGCCATAGCAGGGGAGGCCATATTGAAGGGAACTATCAGGACTTTGGATGAAGAAGTACGCAAACAGGTTTTTATACACATTAAAAAAATTGTTGAGCATATAAGCGAAATGACAGGAGCTCATTGTAAGATTAAAAAGAATACATGCACCTATGTAGTTGATAATGATCCTAAAGTTACCAGTATTGTTTTAGAAGCAGGAAGGGAAATGGTAGGACATAAGGCTCATCCCATATCTCCATTTATGAGCAGTGAAGATTTTTCTTATTATTTACAAAAAATACCGGGATGCTTCATATTTGTAGGTGTAGGTAACCATGCAAAAGGAATTATCTATCCACAGCATCATCCTAAATATGATATAGATGAAGATGCCATGGTTTATGGCATGGAAGTCATGAGCAATGCAGCTTTGAAATTGCTGGAAAAATTTTGATGGGGGTCAGACCCCATAGCAGAATTTGGAAATACCTCGGGGAAAGCACCAGAAAATGGCAGCACCTCGGGGGAAGTTAAAAAGTGACCCTGAATGTGGATCCCTTGCCTAAAGTACTGGATACACTTATGTTTCCGTTATGTTCCTCAACTATTGATTTACCAATGGAAAGTCCTAGACCAAAATTACCACTGTTGTTCCTGGACCTGGATTTATCCACTTTATAAAACCTCTCAAAAATTTTTTCTAAATGCTCCGGGGCTATTCCTTCTCCTGTATCCATCACTGTTATTTCAATCTTGTTCTTTATTTTACACAAACTTATTTCAATAGATTTTCCAGCAGGGGTATGTTTTATGGCGTTGTGAATTAAAATCGCCATAAGCTGTTTGATACGTCCTTCATTTCCTGAAAAAGTTATTCCGGGATCAATATGAGATTTCATGTGTATTCCATGTTTTATTGCAACTGCCTCAAAAGGTATTATGGATTGGGCGACTGTAGCACTAAGATCAAAATTGGAAAAAGTCAATGTTTTTTGTCGGGAATCGGATCTGGCAAGAAATAGAAGATCTTCTATGAGTTTAGTCATTCTAGTTGTCTCCAATTTAATATTTCCAAGCCATTTACTTTGACTTTCTATAGTTTCACTGCTGTTTCCAAGAACTATATCTAAATTTGTAGTTATAACTGCAAGGGGTGTGCGTAATTCGTGAGAAGCATCTGCCACAAAAGCCTGCTGTTTTTGCCATGCATTTATAATTGGTCTCAGGGATATGTTGGCGAGAAACAGGCTTATGATAAATACCAGTACCAGGCTTATTATACATATGGTCAATGATATAATGACTAAACGATGTAACACCTCATTGTCGGGGGATTTATCAACAAAAACTACTATAAAGCCATAAATTTTAGGAACCTTGATGTATCTAAGATCAAAGTTTTCGTAGGTTATGCTGCCTCTTTCATTTTTATTTTCAAAAACTTTTTTCAGTATGTCTGTAGAAGCTTTATTAGATAAATTATAATTATTGGACACTTCTGATATATTACCTGACTTATCCAACTTTATAAAGAAACTCTCCGAGGAAGTCATATTTTTATTTGGCGGCTGAATAGGGGGGATGTTTTCCATTTCAGCTGTCTTCATCATGTGAATATAGGAAGAATGGTCAAAACTCTTGTCCATCAGTATGTATATTCCTGAAAATATAGTGATAAGCACCAAGCTTGTAAGTATTAAGTTGATTAAAACCAATTCCACTTTTAATTTTTTAAACATAATCAAACCTCTTTTAAACAATAACCAATACCCCGGATTGTTTCAATGATCACATTGCAATTAAGTTCTCTTAACTTTTTTCGCAAGTAGGAAAAGTATACTTCAATATTATTGTTCATTTCTACATTGGAGTCTATGCCCCATACTCTGTCCAGAATCTGATCCTTGGACAATACCTGATTCTTATTCCGTGCCAGTAATTCCAAAAGCTGGGATTCCTTTGCAGTAAGTTTTATTTTATTTCCATTGCACTCAATTTCCCCTTTCATAGGATCAAAAATCAAAGAAGATAATTTAATATTTTCATCCTGGATGAAGTCCAAGCGCCGTCTGCCAAGGGCTCTTATTCTGGCCAGCAGTTCATCTGTAGAAAAAGGTTTTATTAAATAGTCGTCCGCTCCATTATCAAGTCCCTCAACTCTGTTATAAACGGAATCCATAGCTGTCAGTATTATAACTGGAGTTTGAATTTTATTTTTTCTGATATGTTTTAGAACATCTATACCGTCTTTACCAGGTAGCATTCTATCCAATATTATCACATCATATATTTGAGTTTCAGCCATTTCCTCACCGCTGATTCCATCATAGACTGCATCTACGCTGTAGTTGTTCTTCTTGAGAATGTATACAAGAGCATCTGAAAGCATGACCTCGTCTTCAATTAAAAGCAATCTCATAATTTCACCTCTTTATTGATTATAGTATGATTATACGCTATGAATAAAGGATTTTAAAGACATATGATTTAAACAGGTTGTAATGTTCAAATTTAATTTACATTTATTGTTGCTTTTTTAAGAGTTTTTTAAGGTTAAAACCTCAAAATTATAATTACATTAAATCCTTAAAAATTTGATATTAAATTGAGGTGAATGAAATGAAGCAAAATATTATTTATTCCGTGGTTGTGCCTTTATATAATGAAGAATTGGTTATTGAAGAAAGTTATAAGAGATTGAAAAAAGTTATGGATACCACATTGGAAGGTTATGAAATTATATTTATAAATGATGGAAGTTCTGATAAGACCCGTGAAAAAGCAGAAAGGATATGCAGTGAAGATGAGAATATAAAGCTTGTTAACTTTTCAAGAAATTTTGGGCATCAGCCTGCTATAACTGCTGGTATGAGAGTTTCAGCAGGAAAGGCAGTTATTGTAATAGATGCAGATTTGCAGGATCCTCCTGAAATTATGCTTAAGATGATTGAAAAGTGGAAGGAAGGATATGATGTTGTATACGGGAAGAGGGCCAAAAGAGAGGGTGAGTCTTTTTTTAAGAAATTTACAGCAGGAGCCTTTTACAGAGTTTTAAAGAGTATGACAAGTATTGATATACCAGTGGATGCTGGAGATTTTAGGCTTATAGACAGGAAGGTATGTCATGCTTTAAACTCCCTGCCGGAAAAAAACAGGTACGTAAGAGGGCTTGTAAGCTGGATTGGATATAAACAAACTTATGTGGAATTTGTAAGACATGAAAGATTTGCAGGAGATACTAAATATCCACTTAAAAAAATGTTTAAATTGGCTTTTGACGGTATAACTTCATTTTCCTATAAACCTCTTATAATCTCAGGATATTTGGGAGCAGTATCATTTTTCGCGGGAATAGTTTTGATTATAATAAATTTTATAAAATGTATATCCCACGGCATGGATGTGGTAAATTTTCAATTTGTTATATCTATTGATTTTATTATGTTTGGAATTGTGCTTTCCTGCATGGGCATAATAGGCCAGTATATAGGGCGGATTTTCGATGAAAGCAAGGGAAGACCCAATTATATTATTGAAAACATAATAAGTAGAAGAGGTGATGAGAAGAAAAATGAGTCAGTTAATTAAAACTATGAATTTTATTTTTAATGGAAGACTTAAATTGTTGAGCCGATTTTCCACTACGGGTATATTGAATACGATAATAGATTTTGCTGTTTTTACCCTGTGTCAGGGTGCAATTGGATTACATTATACCACAAGCCAGATTATAGGTTATAGTTGTGGAGTTGCAAATAGTTTTGTATTTAATAAAAAATGGACTTTTGAATATAAAAATTCGGATAAAAATGCTGGTTATGAACTAATACGATTTATTTTAGTGAATGTTGCGTCACTTTTTATAACAGTGGTACTCATGAAATTTTTAGTAAATAATTTTAATTTTAATATATATGTGTCAAAAATAGTTGTAACACTTGCAGCCCAGGTAATAAATTTTTTATTATATAAATTATGGGTGTTTAATTAAGGAGTGAAATTATGAAAAATATAAAATTTACAAAAGAAAAATTTGCCCTATCTGTAGTATTGGTTATATCTGCAATATTGAATTTTGCGAATTTAAGTATAGAAGGATATGGAAACGAATATTATGCAGCTGGTGTAAAAAGCATGCTCATGAATTTTAAAAACTTTTTCTTTGTGTCATCTGATCCGGGTGGTTTTGCGTCTATTGACAAGCCACCTCTGGGTTTCTGGATACAGACTATATCCGCCAAGATATTTGGATTCAAGGGATGGAGCATATTACTTCCCCAGGCTCTTGCAGGAGTGATATCCGTCGGACTTTTATATTATATAGTTAAAAGATCCTTTGGAAAAACAGCAGCGTTTATTTCAGCACTATGTCTTGCAATCACACCTGTTTTTGTAGCAGACAGCAGGAACAATACCATAGACAATCTTTTGGTGATGACACTGCTTTTTGCCTGCATGTTTTTGTCCAAGGCTGCAGAAAAGGGAAGATTTAAATATCTTTTAATAAGCCTTGTTCTTGTGGGGGTGGGATTCAATATAAAGATGCTTCAAGCATATATGATAATTCCTGCCATATATATAACATATTTGATTTCTTCGGCTGTACCTGTCAAAAAGAGATTAAAGCACCTTGTTGTAAGTACAATTGTACTTGCCGTAGTATCCTTGTCCTGGGCAGTAGTCGTGGACCTGGTTCCTGCTCAGAACAGACCTTTCGTAGAAAGCAGTACAAATAACACTGTCATGGAGCTTATATTCGGACACAACGGATTGGAAAGGCTAAGCAGCACTAATGGCGGCATGGGCGGCGGCATGGGAAGAGGAAATGGAAACGCCCAGGGGGAAGCAAGAGGAAAATGGCAACAAGGACAAATGCAGGGCTTTGAAAATGGAAGCACCTCTGGAAGTGCCTCTGGGGCAGTATCTAAAAATGGAAATGCCTCAGAGAAAAGAGGAATACAGGGTTTCGGCGGAGCTGGTGGACCTGGCGGAGCTAATGGACTTTCAGGAAATTTTGGAGGCCAGACTGCAGCAGGTATTACAAGACTGTTCTCTAAAAATATTTTGTCGGATCAGATAGTTTGGTTTTTACCACTATCCATATTGGGATTTATTGCTGCAGCAATAGTAGAAAAGCTCAGGTTCCCCTTTGATAATAAAAGAAAATTGGATTTAATACTGTGGATCCTTTGGCTTGTTCCGGAATTTATATACTTCAGTTATACTAAAGGTCTGTTCCATCAGTACTATTTGACTATGATGGCTCCTCCAATTGCAGCTTTATCGGGTATAGGTCTTACTTCCATGTGGAAGCTGTATAAAGAAGGAAGTATAAAGAAATGGTTACTGCCTGGATCGCTTATTTTAGAAGGATTGCTGGATTTGCTTATGTTGTCCTATTTTAAGACTACTATACCTTCTGTAATTAAAGGTATAATCATAGCGGCTGTAGTGTTGTGCTTTGCTTCTTCTGTTTTGCTCATAATTTACAGGATAATGAAGAGAGAAAGTTTAAATCAAGGCAAGAATATAAATTTTGCCAAGGTGCTTGCCAGTCTTGCTTTTATAGGAATACTGATAACTCCTGCTATTGGATCTTCTGCTGCTGTAACTCATGGCGTAAATGGAAGCATGCCTGCTGCAGGACTGGAACTTCTATCCAGCAGTGGATCTGGCAGTGATATGATGAGGAGTCGTGGAAACAGCAGCCTCAACAGCGGAAACAAAAAGTTGATAGAGTTCCTTGACAGCCATGTTAAAAATGAGAAATATGCTCTTGTGGTTTCCAGCTCTAATACTGGTGGCAGTATAATACTTGAAAGCGGCAAAAGTGTGATGCCACTTGGTGGATTCTCAGGATCTGATAAAATACTTTCCTTAAGTGAATTCAAACAGCTTGTTAAAAAAGGTGAAATAAGATATGTACTTACAGGAGGAATGGGAAGAAATTCAGATGATATAATGAGCTGGGTTCAGAAAAACGGTAAAGCTGTTCCAGAAAGCCAGTGGAAGAATACCACATCTAATAATCAGCAAAATAAAAATGGTAATGGAACAGTCCAGAGCTCAGAAACAAATGAATTTGGAGGAATGGAAATGAATTCCCAAGCACTGTATGATTTACAAGGCACTGTAAAATAGGGAGGTTATGGAAAAATTTTGATGGGGGTCTGACCCCATTCCAAATTTTGGAACGGGGTCAGACCCCACACCACAAAGAATGTTTTTTCCCCACTAAATGAGAGTTGATTCTTTCCTTGATAATGTTATAATTAAGGTAAAATCTAATAATAAGTGTAGGTTAATTAAAAGGGAATCAGGTAAAATTCCTGAACTATCCTGTAGCTGTATTAGATGAATTTAAGTAATATAGGCCACTTGGGAAATGGGAAGGCATACTTAAATAATGAATCTTAAGTCAGAAAACCTGCCTATACTTTGCACCGTTAACTCTACAAGTGATAGAGGGGGCTTATATATTGATAAACTATTTTTACAGTAATATGTAATTAAATATTGATTACAAAAATCCTTTTAACACTTTGGTTAAAAGGATTTTTTTATTAAACGGGAGTGATAAAAATGGTACAGCTTATTGGAATAAAAAGTGAATGTAATATTGAAATCAGACAAAAGTTTTCTATTATAGCTTCAAAGCTGGAAGATAAATTAAAATGTCTCCATGAATTTCTGGGGAATGTTTTAATATTGAGTACCTGTAATAGAACAGAGATATATATGGATTCAAAATTTCAGAAGGAAGATTTAGTTAATATAGTATTTAAAGAATTGGATTGGGACATCAGACTTATTCCTTATACTTTTTATGCTAAAGACAGTGAGGCCATTAAACATTTAGTAGAGGTCAGCTGTGGGTTTCATTCAAAAATTCTGGGTGAAGATCAAATTTTAGGACAAATCAAGACCGCATATACTGCAGCGGTAAAAGCTAAAACTATAAAAGGCAGTCTTGAAAGGCTGTTTCAAAATGCAATAGCTTGTGGAAAGGAATTCAAAAGTATCTGTGAGATGTATAAGATACCTGTATCGGTTCCGTCCATAGTGGTAAGGGAAGCATTAAATAAAGGCTGTAAAAAGTATATGATAATTGGTTTCGGGGAAATCGGCAAGCTGGTGCTCAAGTATCTCGAAAGTTCCAATGCAGAAATGGTATATATTGTAGTCCGTGACTTGAATAAGATCAAAAATTTATGCTATGATTATAAATGGGTTAAATTTATAACCTTCAAAGAGAGAAAAAATTATTATAATAAGGTAGACTGTATCATAAGTTGTACTTCTGCACCTCATACAATAATTTTAAAAGAGGATATTCCATGGAAAAAATTACTTGTATTTGATTTGGCAGTGCCAAGGGATGTGGATACAGGTGTTTC
Source organism: Clostridium moutaii (assembly GCF_041205085.1). Classification (NCBI taxonomy): domain Bacteria; kingdom Bacillati; phylum Bacillota; class Clostridia; order Eubacteriales; family Clostridiaceae; genus Clostridium; species Clostridium moutaii. The sequence continues at coordinate 1,822 of NZ_JBGEWD010000004.1, read as the reverse complement.
GGATTTACCCCAGATCCAGCTCTATGATATTGACAGTATAAGCAAGATGGATGAAAGAAATAAAATCATGAGGAAAGAAAAGATGTTAAAATATAAATATATTGTGGATGACTATATAAACAAATTTATGGAATGGCAGGCTTTAGATGAACTTTCACCTGAAATACAAAAGATAAAAAAATATGGTGACGAAATCTGCAATAAAAGAATACAGACTTTTAAGAACAAAAGATATACAAAAGACAATGAAGTACTTGTAAGCACAATGATAAACAGCACTGCCAGAGTTTATGTGGACAGGGCAATAGAAGTGTTGAAGGAAGAAAAACTTAAAGGAAGAGAAGATGAGTGTCTGAAAATGATAAATAAAATATTTTTTCCTCCTAGCTATGATAATGATTTAAAGCAGGATTATGATAGTGATTTACAGCAAAATAAGGAATGGAGATGTAAATAGATGATAAGTGATGATATATTCAATGAGTCCAAATTATATATGCCTGGAGGAGTAAACAGTCCTGTCAGGGCATTCAAGGATGTTCCCCTAAATCCACCTGTAATAAAAAAAGGGAAGGGAGCTTATATTTATGATGAAGATGGCAATGAGTACATAGATTTTGTATGCTCCTGGGGTCCCATGCTTTTAGGACATTGTGACGAAGATGTGGTAAATGCCATAAAAAGCACCTGTGAAAATGCCATATCCTTTGGAGCCACTACTAAAATTGAATTGGATCTGGCTAAATATATATGCACAACTGTGGATAATGTGGAAATGCTCCGAATGGTAAATTCAGGTACAGAAGCTACCATGAGTGCAGTAAAGCTTGCCAGAGGCTATACAGGAAGGAACAAGATCATAAAATTTGCAGGTTGTTATCACGGACATTTTGATGATTTTTTGGTTGATGCGGGATCCGGAGTCATGACTGAAGGAATTCCAGGCAGTGCGGGAGTTCCTGAAGACAGCATAAAAAATACTCTTGTAGCCCAATACAATGACTTGAAAAGTGTAGAAAAGCTTTTTGAAAAACAAGGCAGTGATATTGCAGCTGTTATAATTGAAGCTGTGGCCGGGAATATGGGTGTAATTCCAGGAGATGAAGACTTTTTAAAGGGCATTAGAAAGCTCTGTGATAAAAACGGAAGTCTTCTTATCTTTGATGAAGTTATGAGTGGATTTAGGGTAGCTTATAAGGGTGCCCAAAGTATTTATGGTATAAAACCTGACATCACTACATTTGCAAAAATTATAGGCGGGGGACTTCCCTGTGGTGCCTATGGCGGCAGAAAAGATATAATGGAGAAACTCTCGCCACTGGGGCCGGTTTATCAAGCTGGAACTATGTCCGGCAACCCTGTGGTAATGGCAGCAGGGCTTGCTACATTAAAAAAACTGCATACACACCCCGAGTATTATGTTCATCTTGAAAAATTAGGTAAAAAATTGGAAGATGGAGTAAAGGATATAGCGAAAAAGAAAAAATTACCCGTTGTAATCAACAGGTGCGGAGCCATGTTTGCACTATTTTTTACGGAAAATTCAGAGGTTAGAAATTATAAGGATGCTAAAAAATGTGACACAGGTATTTTTGCAAAATATTTTGAACATATGATAAGTAAAGGCATTTATATTGCACCTTCACAATTTGAAGCTGTATTTTTAAATGTAAAACATACTGAGCAGGATATTGATAGATTTCTGGAAGCATTTAGTACCTTTGAAATTTAATTTCAAATACCCCAGTGGTAAATACCCCTGGGGTATTTAATTGTCCAAAAGAAAACCACCTGCTGTGCAGGTGCGTTCAGAATAGCTTAA